>JAAXUC010000019.1 GCA_013336225.1 Candidatus Moraniibacteriota bacterium | reverse complement strand
TGAACTTTTTCAAATGAAATGGTTCTAACTTGCATCGCTCTAAAAAGCAATCGTTGAACATGATCATTGTCTGCATGTTTCAGATCCTTTTCATTGAATGACACAACATGGAGGACTATGTCTCCTTCAAAATCAGGATTGTCCTCAATGAACGTTCTAACTGCTGCCAGCACGCCGTAAATAGCGGTATCCTTGTTTAGCTTGCTTAATCTTACAGGTTTTGTTTTGTTAGGCATGTGTTCCTCCGGTGGGGTATGAAATATGTGCTACAAATTGTTAAATTACTTTTAAGGTCTATTATAGCATAGTATTAGATAAATGTCAAATGAAATTGCTGGTCAATTTTTGAAGCCATGTGTTGCGCATGATACCTGAAAAATGGTAAAATAAATTTATATGAGAATACTTCTTTTGAATTATGAATTTCCGGCAGAAAATGGGGGAGTGGAAAACACTTGCTTCTTTTTGCTGCGAGAATATGCTAAAAATCCTGAACTGCAAATTGATTTTGTGACAGCCTCAATTGACGGTCAATATCATCAATTGAAATTTGGAGACAATATCGACATCCACCGACTTCCACTTGGCAAAGGATTGGAGAATGCTGAAGTGCAAACAAGAAAGAATTTGGCACTTTTTGCTAAGAATGCTTATGCTTTTTCCAAAAGACTTGCCGAGCAAAATTCCTATGATTTGCTGCAAGCCAATTCTTTATCTGCAGTTGGCAAAACTGCCTGGAAGCTTGGTCGCAAATTCAAATTGCCCTACGTGGTGATTCTTGATGAAAACGACATTGCAACCTATGGCCGAAAAAATGGAATTTCTGAAAAAATAACATCTTTCTATTTGCAGAAGGCTTTGCTGGGTTCAGCTTTTGTGATTGCAAACACTCAAGCGCTGAAAGACGCCATGTTGAATTTGGAGACAAAAAAGGAAATTTTGATTGTCAGAAACGGCGTTGATGTTGATCAATATTTCCCCAATCAAGCTGCTCGCAATCCAAATTTGTTCACGATCGTTTGCGCTTCGCAAATCACGCCGATGCAAGGCGTCAGATTTTTGATTCAAGCATTTAGGTTGTTGTCAGTGCGCTTTGATCAACTCAGGTTGCTTGTTGTTGGTGATGGCAATGAACGAAAATCTTTGGAAGATTTGGTGCGCGCGCTTGGAATCAAGGACAAAGTTGAATTTACTGGTGAAGTTGCAACTGAAAAAATGCTCGCATGCTATCACAAAGCCAATGTTGTCGTTTCTCCTGCCTTGGAAAACAGAACTGACAATGGGGTGTTGGAAGCTTTGGCTTGCGGTTTGCCACTTATTGCGACTGCAAATCATGACACGAAGGAGATTTTGACTGATGGTGAGAATGTTTTGTTCGTTGCAACGAAAGATTCCAATCAATTGGCTGAGAAAATTGAAAAACTGATTTTGGATGAAAAATTGACTTCAGAAATTGCCAAGAATGGACTTTTGCTGGCGCAGCAGTTCAGTTGGGCAAACATTGCCAAGCAATATCTGAATGTCTATCTTGAAACTAAAAACAGAAATACGATTCAAAGGGGATAATGACTTCAATCTTAAAAAACATTCCAATTAATTGGAATGTTTTTTTGTTTCGGAAAGTGTTTGTGGAATATTTTTTACTGTAAGCTTTTTTCGAGGTTTTCGATGTTGGATTCGGCAGGGAAGACGAACCTTTTGCGCATGAAGAAATTCCAATTGAGAACCAACACCACGGCCACCATCTTGGCGAGCATGACATTGAGATCGAATTTGTCGACCAGCATCCAAAGAATGAATTCGGTCCAGGCAAGTCCGCCCAGTCCAATCAAAACGAAAAGAGGAAACTCTTTTTTCACTTTGCCGTTGCTTTTGAAAACCAGCACTTTATTGAGTGAATAGTTGGTGGCAACACCGACCCCGAAACCAAAGCCGGCAGCAATGAGGTGATTGATGCCCAGCAGATAATTGAGCACGAAAAGCACGCTCATGTCGGAAACAGTGGCAGCTCCACCGCAAACCAGATATTTGAAGAATTGACGCAGACTCTTGGAGGTCTTTTTGGGCAAGAAAATGTCAAAAATTTTGTCGATAAATTGGGCTAATTTCATGGGTTTTTATTTTAAGAATTCTTCGGCTTTAAGGACTTTGACGAAATTGTTGGGGTTGTTGGCAATAATTGTTTCAAAGATTTGATTTTCACTGGCATAGATTTTTTTGAAATCCACACTGTTCAATGATCCTGACATCTTCAAACTTCTTGATCTTCTGTCAGTTGAAATCACGAAATATTCAAATTTGTTGTTGTCGAAAGTTCTTTTCTTGAAATCAATGAAGCATTTGCCGACAAATCGTTCGCAGACCGCTCCTTTGTCAGCCCAAATTGTCATTTCATGCGCGCCAGGCAAACTGTTGAGATATTGAGCTGCTTCAAAACTTCCTTCTCCCATGCCTTTGAAATTCACAATGAATTCATTGGGCAGGATTTCTGAAGCGTAGGCCAAGAAATGCGGTCTGATGAAAAAGAGACTGGCAACAAGCAGCATGATGGTTGCGAGATAGGCAGCAGTAGGGTGAATGATTTTTTTAATCTTTGCAATTTCCAATATTTGCGAGATTCCAATGGCGGCCAAAACGAAAGCCAGCGGATAGGTCATGATTTGATAGCGCACAGTTGTCACCACGCTGTTGACGGCGCTGCCAAGATAGAAAACCAAGATGAATAGGATGATATAAATGGCTGTGATCGAGTCGCGAGAAAGTTCTTTTTTGCGAAAAATTGCAACAACTGGAAACAGGAGAGAAATCAAAACCAAAGGAGAGATGCTGAAAAGCAGACTATAGAGATCGGCTGAAATTGCTCCGACATATTTATATAAAACGCTTCCCACACCGATGCCTTTGGGAGAAGCGATGATGGTTTGAAGATCATAGATGCTCAATTTGGCATAGACATGCAGCAAAACAAAAGCGACAAGCAGCAGAAAGATGGCTGCAATTGTTTTGACCAACAGGCTGCTGTGTTTTGCCAAAAAGCCAAAAAATTTAGTTGAAATTTTTGTTTTGAAAGCCAGCATGTCCAAAGCAATCAAGCCAATGACTCCGACAAAAAGTGGCCAAGTGGAAGAAAAAACATCATTGCCGACGGTCGCATTGATGAGCACGGAAAATTTGACCCAAGTGGCTGGAAAAAATGCAAAAGCTGTCACCATGGCGGTCAAAAATAGGAGGGAATAGTTGAGGAGCGCTTTTTTTAAATATTCTCCAACCTTGATTTCTTTGTGAGCATGTAAAATGTATTCCAAGAAAAAGATCGCAAAGAAATAGACAAACAAGACATTGGCAACATATTTAGTGATCACTGAGAGTCCAAGAAAGAATCCTGAAAGCAGGAGATATTTGCGTTGATTGTTTTTGAGAAAGATGAAAAGACTGAGCGTGGAGAGAGCAGTCATGATCCAGAGCATGGCATCTGAATTGATGATGAGTGAAATTCCGAGCAGCACAGGAGAGAAGCCGATGAAAATGACCGCAAAGCGCGCCGTGGTGCGTCCCAAGAGCTTTTTAATGAGAAAATAGAACAGAGGCAAGATCAGCAAAGTGAAAAGAAAGACGGGCAGACGAAGGTTGAAATAGATGTTTTGAATTTGCTGCAAAACCTCGGGAGATTTTGGCTGGAAGCGGAATTTTTGGAAATCCTTGGGATTTTCATCCATGAGCAGAAGCCCTGCGCCAGAAACAGATGCGATGGTGATGCCTGGTTTGTCGCAGATGTTGGTGGCTTTCCATTTCATTTCTTCAATGGCATTCCAAAAATTGGGAACCCGTCCATAGGACCAATATGGCTCATCCACGCCAGAAAAATTTTCCAAGCGTGCAAAACCGAAATAGAAACTGGAAGTAATGATGGTCAAAAATATTGCAATTGTAATGATTTTTTCTTTCATTTTTTTTGTTTAATTTATGCTAATTAAGACCATCTGAGTATAAGCCCTAAACCGCTATTTGTGAATAGGTGACTGTCTGTTATTTGGTTTTTACAATCTTGATAAAATTTCTTGTTTTATCATCAATGGTGACTTTGAAATCGTAATTGGTGCTGGTGGGCGAATATAAATCAGCGGGATTGATGATGTTTTTTCCAATAGCGAAAATGTTTTCATCTTTTTTCCAGGTTCTTGATCTTGTTTCCATGCTGCCACCAGTTGAAACTATCAAATAATCAAAGTTATTTTCATTTGTGTTGTTCAGGTTGAAGCCGGAAGTACAGGATCCCAGAAATTTCTCACAAACTTGTTTTTTATCAGTCCAAACATTCAAGTTCTTGGCATTTGGCAAGTTGTTGAGATATTGTGAAATTTCCCAGCTACCATCTCCCATATCTTTGGGATTTAAAATGTATTGATTTGGAAGTAGTGTTGAGGAATATGCCAGAAAAAATGGCTTGATAGAAACAATGGAAACAAGAGAAATTAAAATGATTGCCATCATTAAATAGGCATTATTCTTGGGGTGATATTTTTTAAGGATGTTTGTGTTGAGAATTTGGTGAAAACCAATAGCGGCAACAATTGAAGCTATTGGATAGATGATTATTTGGTAGCGAACGGTGGAGCTGATGCTGGCAAGCGAGTTGGCGAAATAATAAGCAAAGATGAACGTTATAAAATAAAACGTATATATCGAGACATTGTTTTTGACAGATTCCTTTGTTTTTATTAAGAAAATAATTGCCGCTACAAATGAAAAAACTACTAGTGGTGTTAATCCAAATAATAGTGGATAGAAGGATGACAATAGGTTGGAAAAAAATTCATAGATAAAAATGGTGTCAGGTTTAGGCATGGCCATGATTTCCTCAAAATTGTAGAAAAACATGCTAGTGTGGACATTGAGAAAAACGAAGGTTATCAATCCAAAAATCAAAATGCCGGTTGTCTTGAGCAGAATTGTTTTGTAGCTTGAAAATAAGTTGCAAATTTTTCTGACAGTGAAGCTTTTGAATAGATAGGTGTCAGCTGCGATGACTGCGATGGCTCCAATCAGAAATGGCCACATTTTTCTCAGCGCCATGCTGTAGATGGTCGTATTGAGGAGTTCCTTGGGTTTTATCCAAGCTGATGGATAAAAAATGAAAATGGTTACCAGAGCAATTAAAATGATGATGAAATAGTCAGTAATAGCTTTTTTGAGATAAACCATCTGCTCTTCACGTTGTGAAAAGTCTTTCAATATATAGGCTAGAAAAATTAGCAATAAGAAAAAGGGAAATAAGAAATTTGCCACAAACTTGGTCAGAATTCCGAGCCCAAGCAGGAATCCAGTCAAATATAGAAATTTCTTGTTATCCTCCTTTTGATAAATTAAAAAGCTGAGCAGTGAAATCGGCACCATGATCCACAGAATCGCATCCGTGTTGACGATGAGTGATATGCCTAAAATGATGGGGGAAAGTCCGATGAAAATGATTGAAAATCTTGCGATGGCGATGCCTAGCAATCTTTTGATCAAAAAATAAAATAGTGGCAAGGAAAAAAGTGTGAAGAGATAGACCGGGAGTCTGAGATGGAAATAGATGCTCTCTATGGTGCTCAATTGTTCTGGCGTCTTTGCTTTGCGCGTCAGTTTTCCATATTCGCTTGGATCTTGGATGAAAGGTAAGCCCATGCCTGAAATGGCAGCCAAAGTGATGCCTGGCTTATCGCAAAGATTTGTGCCTTTCCAATTTCCCTTGGCAACACTTCTCCAAAATTTCGGCACTCTGTCATATGACCAAAGAGTTTCATCCACTGCGGTATATTGAGCCAGTCTTGGTAAACCAAAAAACAGATTAATTGAGATGACGGCTATAAATATCAAAATGGTCAATATTTTATTTTTGATAATCATTCTTTTAAATTGGCTATTAAATTAATTTACTTCAGATATTAAGTGTATTATAATGGAGCAATGATATTGAAGCAAGAAATTTATAATATGAAAAAATCAAAATATGTTTGGGTGTTTTTGTGCATGTTGTTTTTGGTCGGAATTCTTTTGCGGACTTACAATTTTTCAAGCTGGCTCAGATTCAATGCTGACCAAGCGCGAGATGCGTCTGTGGTGCTCAGCATGATTGAAAAAGGCAACATTCCACTGCTTGGTCCTGTGGCGGGTGGCACCAATTTCAGGATTGGTCCGATGTCGATATATTTTCAGTTTGTTGGGGCATGGCTGTTTGGGATGTCTCCTGACAAAATGGCGTATGCGGATTTGTTTTTTGGCATCTTGTCGGTACCGCTGCTTTTCTTGTTGCTGCGGGAATATTTCAGTAAAAGGGTGGCGCTGATAAGCATGGCCTTGTATGCAACTTCTTTTTTTGCTATTCAATATTCGCGGTTTGCGTGGAATTCAAACTCGGCGCAATTTTTTGTGATGTTGCTGCTTTTTGCAATCATCAAAGCCTCACATGAAAAAGGTGGAAGAAAAATTGCTTGGGCGATTCTTGCCGGCACAGCTTTGGGGGTGGCCGTGCAACTTCACACTTTGCTGCTTTTCGCCGCTCCATTTTTCTTGGTCATGATTGGCGTTCATCTGGTTTGGAATAAAAAAATCAATATTGTTCAGGTTATTGTGATTGTTGCCATGGCTTTGGTGATGAATTTTCCTCAAATATTGAGTGAAATCAAAACTTCCCAAGGAAATGTGATGGCTTTTTATGACGGTCTTGAAAAAAAATCTCCCAAGCAAGCGTCACTGGGTGGAAATGTTTTGCATGTGGCAGCTTGCCAAGTGCAAGCCAATGTGAGAATTCTCTTGCCTCGAGTTGAGCAGGAAAGTTGTAGCTTTCCTTTTGCTGGCGACAATTGGAAAAGAATTGAAAAGAAAAATGAAACAGTTGTAAAGTGGACCACCTATTTGCTGGGATTTCTTTTTGCGACAGCGTTTTCGATTTTCGGCTGTTGGCTGTTGGTTTATCGCGCTTTCAAATTGAAAGATGAAAAGGCACGAATTTTCTTTGCTGTGATCTTTACCTATTGCGCGGCGCTGCTCTTGGTGTCATTTCCATTTGGCAGCGAAATCAGTCTGCGCTATTTTATTTTGACTGCTTTTCTGCCATATCTCTTTGTGGCTTTGTTTTTGGAATGGATTTTTAAAAAAAATAAAACGATGTTGTCATTTGGCGCCTTGTTGGCTGTTGGTTTGATCTTTTTGTATAATGTCTATTTTTGCGCGCAGGTTTTCAGGGGATATGCAAACAGTGGTGGAAATATGATTGATGGCAGCATGTTGCAAGCTCAGGAAATGGCGGAATATTTCATGCAACAATCTTCGGCATCAGCTGGCGTTCAAATCGGCGGAAAAAACACTGATGTGGGCAGATTCGTTGACAGGCTTTCATATTTTTTCAAAGTTTCAGGAAAGACCATCATTGAAATTGATGATCAGGCTGACGTGGATGCAGAAATGCCTTTTTTTGTGGCAGTGAGTGAAATGTCCAAGGATTGTCAGGTGGGGGAGCAATACAAAGAATATGGAATCATCAAAGCCTGCAAGAAATTCTCAGGAGTGACAATTTTGAGGATGAATTGATATTGGTCGCTATGGCTTCAAGAGAAAATAGGTGAAGCAAAAACCACTGATTGAGATTGATTCACTAAAAGTGCTAAATGTGTTTGATAAAAGTTCATAATAGGGATATAATTTTAATAATATTTGACCGTAAAAGCGAGGCAGTTTTGAAGACGCCAAGGCGGGTTGCGAATAATCAATAATATGCAAAAAATCATGAATTTAATCAAAAAGCATCGAATCGCCATAGCGTTGTTTGTGATTGTGGTGGCTGCGTTTTTTGTGCGTGTGTATCAATTTGATGATTGGTTGTATTTCAAAATGGATCAAGGGCGCGATGCCAATCTTATTGGTAATGCCATTGAAAATGGTCCAATGCTGCTGCCTCTTTTGGGGCCAAGGGCTGGGGCAACGCAAGTTGACAGTGGATTTTTGAGATTGGGGCCGGCCTATTATTATTTCCAATATATCTCAGGAAAAATTTTCAACTCCACCGAGCCGCAGGTTTTCGCCTATCCAGATTTGTTTTTTTCAATGGGAGCGATTGTTTTGCTGTATTTTTTCTCGCGGCTATATTTTTCCAGAAAGGTTTCATTGGCAATCACGACCTTGTATGCGTTCTCTTTTATCATTATTGAATATTCGCGTTTTGCTTGGAATCCGAATTCTTTGCAATTTTTCTTGTTGCTGACATTCTTTGCGCTTTTGAAATTTTTGAATGAAGAAAAAATGAAAGCAAAGCTTGGCTGGGTTGCACTTTGGGCTTTGGCTTTGGCAATCGGTTCGCAACTCCATTTTTTTGGATTCTTTGTACTGTTGGGTGTTTCAGGGCTCTTCATCGTGTTGCGCTCCAAATTTTGGAGAAAAGAAAAGTTGCAGGAATTTGCCACCACGAACTTTTGGAAAAAGATGGTAATGTATAGCTTCACGTTTGCGGCCGTGTTCACATTTTTCTATACGCCAGTGATCATCAGTGACGTGATGCGAAAAGGCGAGAATGCGAGTAACTTTGTGCAAGCACTTACTTCCAAGCCTAGCAATAAACCATTGATCGAAAAGATTTCCAAAAATTTCTCAGAAAACACGAAATATTATTGTTTGATTTCAACTTCATTTTGCAATGTGGGAAGCTTGAGTGACAATGCGCTGCCTGCAATTTTCACTGTGATCTTGCTCGTCTCTGGCTTAGTTTTGGCTGTGAGGGCAGTCCGAAAAGAACAATCAGCGATAAAAAAAGATTTTTTGATGCTCGTTTTTATTTGGATGGGTGTGTTTTTCATCTTGACCACGCCGGTTGCCTTTGATTTGCGTCCAAGATTCTTCATTTTGGTTTTTGCGATTCCATTTATTTTGACTGGAATTATTTTTAATTTTTTACTGGAGAGATTTCCCAAAAAATCAATATATTTAGTTTCAGCAATTTTTATTGCCATCTTTGGCTCAAATATTGTTGGAACTTCGGCCTGGTTTGCAGAGCAGAAGAATTCACAAATTGATGATGTTGAAGTTGATCGCACATTGATTCTGAAAGCCAAGGATGGAGTAACTCTTAGACAATTGCAAAAAGCGGTTGACTTCATGTGTGCAAAAAGAAAGAACAAGGATGCCACTATTTATTTTTATGTGAAGCCTGAGCATGTTCAACCTCTGCGATATATTTTTGAGCAAAAGAAGGATCCGACTTTGAAATTTGCAACTTTAAATGAAAAACCCAATAATGATCCTAATGCGCAATTTTTTGCAATCATTCCATCTCAAACGGATCTGGCATCTCTGGAAAAAAAATATAATAACAACATTGAAAGTTTGTCAGCTGAAAAAGTTGGACAGATAACAGTGTATGAAATAAATTTTCTC
>JAAXUC010000012.1 GCA_013336225.1 Candidatus Moraniibacteriota bacterium | reverse complement strand
GATTTACCAACATCGTTTCGCCCAGGCATTGTTATCTCTCCTGAATTATGAGTAACTGAGTTGTAGGTGAAAGAAATTGGCGGGTCCTGCATCCACTGCATCCAATTTGCACTATTGGGACTACTCACGCCTACTGTGCAACCCGATGTGCATGTATCAAAATTATCTTGGAAAATTATTTCCGCATGCGCAAAACTCGGCAGCATGAAAAAAGCTGCGAGAAGAAAACATATTGTGAATATTTGTTTCTGCATATTTTCATTATAATTGCTAGTAAGCATAAAGTAAAAGTTCACTTTTACATTTTATGCGCCTGTCCGCCTCTGGAGGAAGCGACGCAATTTCAAGCATGAAGTGCTTATAACACCAAAAGCCCACTAGGTGCGTTTGGAGCAATTGTATCTCCTGACACGATTGGCCCAATATATGGAGTTCCTTGTCCATCAATGTTTTGTGGTGTCGTGTTTGAAATCACAACATCGTCTATATCCATATATGCTCCCCAAAAACCATTATCAGGAAGAGCCTGATTTGATTTTATTTGAAACCATGACCAGCCAGTTGCGCCTCGCCCATCACTCCAATCAACATTATGGTTGTCAATTTTTTGAACACCATCAACCCAAAATTCCCCTATTCCATTAGCTTGGTTGGTATCCATTTTTAAATGGATTTCATACATATGCCATTCTCCATCAGAAACATTTCCACCCATGATGGTTTGCCATCCGCAATTTAAACATTCTGCTTGATAATAATCTGAGGTGCCTTGTGACACAAGCGCATAATCATTCCAGCCAATAAAATCAGGAATGACTTGCGTGGTGTCAGTTGGTCCAGTGTGAAAATAAGCTTCTTTAATATAATGTATATACAGCCAGGCGAAGCCAGGTTGATATTTTTCATACCATCTCACCCATAATTCTGGTTGAGGACTGGAAAATTCATAATCATCAGTAAGATCTCCTCCCATATTTCTTCCATCGCTCAACCAAATTCTTTTTCCTTTCCCCGCACCTAATGGATTATTTGCCGCAGCTATAATCCCTGGTCTATTAGCGTTTTTTGCAACACTTCTATAATCACGTGTTGACCATAATTTATAATTAAAAATGGAATATGTTTCACCATCAGTATTGAACTCTGAAAAATTTGCTACAGCTGAGGCTAGTGGCTGATCAAATGTCAATGTATTTTGACTTACTTCAGTGATTGTTCTTTCGGGATAATTCTCACTTGAACGCATTGGAAAATATATTTTTTCACCTGGCAAGATACCCTCATTGGAAAAATTCACTGAAGAATCAACGAGCGTGGTCGAGGTGCCACCATCCGCCAATCCAGCTGGTGTTGCATATGAACCAAATCTAACACTTGTTCCATCTTGGCAAACAGCAGATTCATCATAGGTTTCAACTTCTGGAATAAATTCAATACAATCATAACTTGAGCTATATGGAAGAGTAATTAATGCAGCAAAAGAAATATTTGAGAAATGAACAAAATTAAACAACGCTATTAATAAGATGTATATTGTTTTTTTTGTTTTTCCGTATTTTATGTTCGACATTTCTCAAAAAAATAAATAAATTTTAAAAATTTGTTTTTGCATTTGTCTTTATTGTAACATGCTTCTGCATCTTTTTTCACTTGCATTTGCTCTCACCCCTTCCTTGCCCCAAAGCCTCTTGGGCGCTCTTGAAACACACCAGATTTTCGGGCTTTACGCGCTTAGCATAGGAGCAGGTTGGGAGATAAAATTTGTCGGAATTTTTGCTGCCCACATAGGCACAATTTGTCATATTGGTGATTGCCTGAGTTGGGACGGCTATTTTGGATGTTGTGGCACTTTCAATCGAGCCCAAGGCCTCTGAATTGCCCTGATTGGGAGTTTCCACTGTTTCTCGTGTATCAGAAGGCTTCTCAATAACAAGGGGCTTTTGCTGCCATTTTTGGCCTTGCAGAATGCCAAATTCATAGGAAATGGCTGAAATTAGGCAAAAACCAACAATAAGCATGATTTTGGTCTCATATTTGAGAAAAAACTCCTTAATTTTGGCAAATATCTGCAGCATTTTTTGTATTATCTCAAAAGACTTACTTGTTTGTCATTCCGGGCTTGACCCGGAATCCAGCCCTAATCAGTCTCAATAAATTTTTTATTTCAATAATATAATGATAGTTTAGTGTCGGGCCTGGATTCCCGTTTTCACGGGAATGACAACAGATTGACATATTATCCAAATCTGTTAGAATATCCCTTGTAACACTGAGTGAGAGTTTCAGCTGATTGCTCATCCGCGCTGGATGCACGTCTTTGCCAAAAGACAACAATTCACTGACAACTGTCGCAATGTCCCCCGCACCTTTGCTATCATTATACAATATTTATGGATATTGCGTAACTGAGAAAAAATTGCTTGCGGAATATTTTTTAAAATTTAATTTTGCCCTAGAAATTATTAGCCTATTCAGTTTAATTGCTGATGACTGGTTACTGATGACTAGCTACCCTTTTATGGCACATCGTAAAGCCGGTGGGTCTACCCAACTCGGACGAGATTCAATCTCGAAAAGACTTGGTGTTAAGATCTTTGGAAATCAAAAGGTTAAAACTGGAAACATCATCATCCGACAACGTGGAACTGCTTATCACGCAGGCAAGAACGTTATGCGTTGCAATGATGACACCTTGATGGCTCTTGTGGATGGAATTGTGAAATTCACTTCCAAGAAAGTTCGTTCTTTCACAGGAGTTTTGGTGACTCGTCGTTATGTTGCAGTTGAGAAATCACTGACACCAATCGAAATCAAACCGAAGAAGACTGGTGCCAAGAAAGCTGGAGCAAAACTTCGCGTTAATCTTAAGACCAACGAAGCTGGCAAGAAAAAAGGAGCTTGGAAAGTTGCAAGAAAACCAAACATGCGAAAGACTGTGCGAAAGCATTTGGTTGCAAGAATCGCCAAGAAAGCCAAATAACCAAAAAGTTCATCAAGTTCCAGGTTATAAAGCTATAAAGTGGAATGCAGATACAAAAAAAAGAAACCTCACGAGAGGTTTCTTTTTTTATATCTTTGATTTCATGTCATTAAAAATCTCTCTCATGCTTTCCAATCTGTGATTCCATTTTTCCGGACTATATTCAATGTCCTTTAAAATATCCTGCTCTTTCATCCATTTTACTTCCTGGACTTCTCCATCATTAAATTTTAGGCTTTCCGTATCATCATTAAAAGGGTAATAATCAACATATCCAATTTCACAATTATTCACCCCGTAGTGCTTACCAGAATATCCTTGAATCAATAAATTTCTATCAATTTTTAATCCAATTTCATCCCACAATTCATCTTCAAGTCCTTCCTCTAGCGTATGTCCTGATTTCACATGCCCACCAAATTTAGGATCCCACGTGTTAGGTTTACCCTCTTTGAATTTTGATCTTAAATGAACAAGAATCTCCAATGAATCTTTGTTTTTACGAAAAAGTACAGCCACAACAATTCTGTGCCATAATCCTTTTTCATGACAAACACTGCGAAGTTCTTTTTCTCCGGTCAGGTCTCCATTTTCATCCACAATATCAAGATATTCTTCTGGCATAATATAAGTTCAAGAACCTGGATTCCCGTTTTCACGAGAATGACAGAGTGAGGTTTACTTTACAAACTTAATGAACTTGATGAACTTTTTTACTTGTGCGAAGCACGCTCCTTGGCGGCTTTCACGAATTCAAAAAACAAAGGATGTGATTTGAGTGGGGTTGATTTGAATTCAGGGTGAAATTGCGAAGCTAGGAAAAATGGATGCGCCGATTTTGGAAGCTCGGCCACTTCCATCAATTTTCCGTCTGGAGATTTTCCAGAGAAAACAAGGCCAGCTTTTTCAATTTGTTTGATGTATTTTGGATTGACTTCCCAACGATGTCGGTGACGTTCTGAGATTTTGGTTTTGCCATAGGCCTTTCCTGCAATGGTTCCCTTTTCCAAAACTGCATCATAAGCTCCAAGTCGCATGGTTGCTCCATAGTTTCCATCTTCCAGATTCTTTTTTTGTTCAGGCATGATGTCGATCACAGGATGCAAAGTGTCGCGGTTCACTTCAGTGGTGTGCGCTTCGCCAAGACCAAGCACGTGTCGGGCATATTCAATGACCAAAAGTTGCATGCCATAGCAAATTCCAAAATATGGAATCAGATTTTCTCTGCAATATTTGATGGCTTTGATTTTGCCTTCAATTCCGCGTCCGCCAAATCCACCTGGCACCAAAATTCCATCATACTCTGAAAGAGATTCAATCTTTTCCGGCTCTTTTTCAAACACCTCAGAATTGATCCAATCCATTTCAACTTTCATGCCAACCTTATATCCGGCATGTTTGATTGCTTCAATCACGCTGATGTATGCATCGGACAAAACAAAGTCTCCGGTTCCAAAATATTTCCCCACGATTCCGATTTTGAGATTTCCTTTCAAATTTCGCACTTTGCCTATCAAATCTTCCCATTGTTTCAAGTCTGATTTTTTTGGTTTGAGGCGAAGTTTTTTCAAGATGATCTTGCTCAAATTGTCACGTTCAAAATTGGTGATGACTTCATAGACACTTTTGGCATCAGGCGCGCTGATGACACATTCTTCTGCAACACTGCAAAACTGAGAAATTTTCTCTTTGCGTTTTTGATCCATTGGCATTTCGCTGCGAGCCACGATGATGTCCGGCTGCACTCCAGCAGCATTGACTGTGCGCACCGCATGTTGAGTCGGCTTGGTCTTCATTTCACCAATCATGTTTGGCATTGGCACATAGCTAACCATCACGGAAAGCACATCTTCCGGATATTTAATCTTCATCATGCGAATCGCTTCCATGAACAAAATATTTTCATATTCCCCCACTGTGCCTCCAATTTCAATCAAAGTTATTTCAGACTTGTCTTTGTTTGAAGCATGCACGATGCGATCAATGACTTCCAACGGGATGTGCGGCACAACCTGCACGCATTTTCCGCCATATTCCAAGTTGCGTTCACGATGAATCACGGATTCATACACACGGCCAGTGGTCATGTAGTTGTCGCGAGAAAGCGTGATGTCCATGAAGCGTTCATAGTTTCCCATGTCTTGATCGGTTTCATCTCCATCATCCAACACGAAAACTTCGCCATGTTCAGTTGGGTTCATGGTTCCAGCATCCACATTCACATAGGGATCAATTTTCAGTGCAGTCATTTTGTAGCCACGCGCTTTCAAGATTGCACCAATTGAAGAGGTGGTAATTCCCTTGCCCACACCACTCATCACTCCCCCCATCACAAAAATGTATTTTCTGTTTTGCTTTTCCATTTTTTACGATGCTAATCCACTAATAAATACTAATCCACTAATTGCGAATTCGTGATTCGCAGATTGGCATTTATTCGCATTATTAGCATAACGATTATTTATTATATGCAAAAAGTCGCCTAAATGCGACCTCTTTTGCATGACTGAAAGATACATCCCTCTATATCTCTAGTATATACTACTTTTTAAGCTTGTTCAACTACCAAGACTATGGTGGCCTTAATGCCAAAATCAAAGTTTATGATGATTTTTTTCTCCCCCAATTCCTTGATATGATCAGCAGCAATGGCCTTTTCTGAAATGTCAAAGCCACTTTTCTTGATTTCTTGCGCAATCTCCTTGGTTGTAATGGAACCAAACAATTTTCCGTCCTTAGCACGAGCTTTCAGGGTGATGCGTTTTCCTTCAATGTCAGTTGCCAACTTTGCAATCCCTTGCTTTTCAAGTGAAATTTGCAATTTTTTCTTATCCTCTTCTTGTTTTGCCTGACTGACATTGCCAGCAGTTGCTGGACTTGCTAATTTGCGAGCAAACAAGAAATTGCGCGCATAGCCATCAGGAACATTCTTTATCTGCCCTTTTTTGCCGACATTCTTCACATCTTGCAGGAATATTACTTGCATATATTTTATGGTTGAATAAATATTTAACACCTAAACCATTGTAAAGGTTTATGCGGAAATAATCAATTTAGATGACACATTTGATCTGTTTTTTGTTGCGCATGAAAACGAAAAGGAAAAGTGCCTGAGAAGCAAGCGTCTTCATCATTTCAAGGTCATCAATTTTCTGACTGGAAGTTTTTTTCTCAATGATGATATAGGAAAAGATGTTGTCTATTGATTTTGGAGACATTATAATGATAAAATCATTCGATTTTTTATAGCTGATATCTTTATCACTTCCTTTAAAGGAAAAGTGTGGACTATTTCCAATGACATTGCCAAATTCCTTTATCAGGTCGCAATTCGGCAGATGAATGAAGCGCAACGAAAATTTGTCAGATTTACCAAAAAGTTTGATGGCATCCATGATTGAATCATACAGTTCGGTTTCATTTTTCTGAGTTAGCCTTGAACTTTCAGGATAACCAAGCGCGATATTTTCCAAGATGTCCAACTTGCGATTGATTTCGCCGATATAGGAATACGAATATTTCAAATCCCTGCTCATACTGTTCACTTGACCCTGGATCTTATTTTTTTCAATAAGATCCTTCTTCATCTTTTTTTCCATTATCAAAAAAGTGAACAAGTTTATGCAGCCAAGAAAAAGAATCGTAAATTCCTGAACTTGAGTCACATCTAAATTATAGAAGCCACCCCTGATATAGGATGGTACGAAAACCATGAAGATAACTATAGTAAAGCGTATCCAATACATGCTAGTTGCCGTTTAGAGATTGGTTAATAATTGTGTCATGAAAATGAGCTTTTTGTCAATATTTTTAGTCATACGTAGATCTTCTATTGGCAGATGCCTTTTGCTTTATTTATTTTCTTTTTAGACCCTACGCAGCGAGAGCGAAGTCAGTTTTTTGACTATGATTTTCAGTCAAAAATGTGCCTAAAAAGGAAATAAACAAAGCAAAAGGTGCGAGTTAATTTTTAGTAGTCATATACTATTAACAAAAAACCCCGCCTTGCGAGCGGGGATAAAATTTAGATATTTTTGCAACCTTTGAGATATTCGCGCAATTTCACGCCGATTTCTGGATGTTTCAATCCCATGTGAATGGTCGCTTTCACGAAATTGAACTTATCTCCAGTATCAAGCCACTCACCTTCCAAAACTTTTCCATACAATGGTTTGTTTTCCTTGAGCATGATTTCGAAAGCATCAATCAAGCGAATTTCACCTGATTTGCCATGATCCATGGTAGCCAAGGTTTCAAAAACTTCTGGCGTCACAATATATTTTCCCACCGCCACCAAATTGGAAGGCGCGTCTTCTTTTTTGGGTTTTTCCACCAAGCCCTTAACTTCATAAGTTTTATCATCCAATTGCACTCCATCAATCACACCAAACAAAGAGACTTGGTCGTCCGGAACTTCGCTCAGTCCAATCACTGGATCGCCATATTTTTCATAGGTGTCCATTAACTGCTTTGACGCCGGAATTTCACTGTCATAGAGGCAATCCCCAAAAATGACCAAAGCTGGTTCGCCATTGAGCAAATGTGCAGCTTGCAAAAGTGCGTGCCCATCGCCAAGTGGTTTTGGTTGACGCACATAGGAAAATTTTGCAAGTCCTGAAATCTTGCTGACAGTTTCAAGCAGTTCATGCTTATTTTTTTCCACCAAAGTGTCCTCAAGTTCATAGGAAATGTCAAAATGATCCTCAATTGCTCGCTTGCCGCGACCAGTCACAAAAATGATTTCTTCAATTCCGGCAGCCACAGCTTCTTCAACCAAATATTGAATCACTGGCTTGTCCACGATTGGAAGCATTTCTTTTGGTTGCGCTTTAGTGGCTGGCAAAAATCTGGTTCCAAATCCTGCCACTGGTAAAATTGCTTTTCTAATCTTTTGCATAGTTTTCATTTTGTCATCCTCGCGAATGCGGGGATCCAGTAAGTCTCACTAATCAGTAAATAACCTGGATTCCCGTTTTCACGGGAATGACAATGTTTTTTTATGTTTAAATTTTTTATGATAATCTTTTCTTGCTGCTGATTTTCAATTCCTCATTAAATTCCCTGATTGCTTGATCCAAAATAGGATGGAAATTCTTACTGATTCCTTTTTCCTTGACGATCATGCTTGCTTCCAAAAGAGAATCAGGAGTTCCAGCATCCAACCATTCGCCTTCAAACAAGGTCACTTCCAGTTGCCTTTTTTTGAGGTAGGCGCGATTCACATCAGTGATTTCAATCTCTCCCCGCTCAGATGGTTTTATTTTCTTGGCGATGGAAACACAATTATTATCAAACAAATACAATCCGGTCACAGCATAGTCACTGATCCATTTGGTTGGTTTTTCCACAATTTCAATTGCGCGATTGGCTTTGTTGAATTTAACCACCCCAAATCTTTCTGGGTCAACAACTTTTTTGGCAAACACATGCCCGCCTGATCTGAATTCTTTGATTTGCTTGGCAAAATCATTTTCAAAAATGTTGTCTCCCAAAATGAGTGCCACATTGTCATCGCCAATATGATTTTCACCCAACGTCAAAGCTTCAGCCAATCCCCTCGGATTTGATTGTACTTCAAAAGTGATATGAATGCCATGTTTTTTAAGTAGCGATCCAAGCAAGTTCAAGAATTGTCCAGAATGTTCTGGCGCCACAATCATCAAAATATCTTTAATGCCAGCTTTGATGAGAGTGTTTAATGGATAAAAAATCATTTGCCTGTCATAGACTGGCAAAAGTTGCTTGCTGGTGGTGGCAGTCATCGGAAAAAGTCGCGTCGCAGTTCCGCCAGCCAGCACGATACCTTTCATCTTGCGTTTTTTTGGTTTTATTAAAAGTTCCCCCATAATGTCTTATTTAAAATAATAAATTCTGATATCTAATTACTAAACAAATCATAATTTCAAATTTTCAAAATTCAAAAACTTGTTTTTGAATTTATTATTTTAATATTATTTAGAGTTTAGGATTTCGTGTTTCGGATTTATACCTTTGGGTAAATTGGATATTTTTTGCAGAATTTGACCACATCTTTTTTGATTTCTGCCAAAGTTTTTTTGTCGCTGTGCGCCGTGATGATAGCATCAATCCACTCCACAATCATTTTAATTTCCTTTTCTTTCATGCCGCGCGAAGTGATGGCTTGCACGCCAACTCGAATTCCACTTGGATCAAATGGTGAGCGAGGATCATCAGGAATCATGTTTTTGTTCACAGTGATTCCGGCTTCATCCAAGGCATGCTCAGCTTCTTTGCCAGTCACCTCTTTGCTTCCCATCACATCAATCAGCACCATGTGATAATCCGTGCCACCGAACATCAATTTGTAGCCACGTTTCACTAATTCTTTTTCCAGCACTTTAGCATTCTTGATGACCTGCTTGGCATAGGACTTAAACGCTGGCTTTGAGGCCTCCTCAAAAGCCACCGCTTTGGCTGCAATGTTATTCATGTGTGGCCCTCCTTGAAATCCAGGGAAAGCTGATTTATCAATTGCCTTAGCAAAAGCTTCCTTACACATAATCATGCCCCCGCGCGGTCCACGCAGCGTTTTGTGTGTGGTGGTGGTCACAATGTCAAAATATGGCACCGGATTTTCAATGGCTTTGCCAGCGATGAGTCCTGCAATGTGCGCAATGTCAAACATGGAAATTGCTCCGACTTTTTTGGCAATGGCTGCAAATTTTTTGTAATCCAATTGACGAGTATAGGCAGAAAATCCAGCCAAAATCAATTTCGGCTTATGTTTAAGCGCCAATTTTTCCAATTCCTTATAATCTATCAAACCATCCTTACCAGTTTTATATCCAATAAAATTATAGATTTGAGCTGAAAGGGTCACTGGATGTCCATGTGTCAGATGTCCGCCATGCGAAAGATCCATACCCAGCACAGTGTCGCCAGGCTTGAGCACTGCATTATAGGCGATCATGTTGGCAGGCGCTCCAGAATGTGGTTGCACATTGACGTGATCAGCGCCAAAAAGTTTCTTGGCGCGTGCAATTGCCAAGGTCTCAATTTGATCAGTAAATTCCTGACCGCCATAATATCTTTTCCCAGGATAGCCCTCGGAATATTTGTTCGTAAAAACAGAGCCGAGTGTTTCAAGCACGGCCTGCGAAACATAATTTTCAGATGCAATAAGCTCCATCCCCTCTTGCTGTCTTTTCATTTCGCCCGCAATCAGGTCAGCGACTTTCTTGTCTTGTTTTTTGATAGTTTTAAAATCCATAATTGGTAAATTTTGAATTTACAATTTCAAATTTTTAATCAATTTCTAATGACAGAATTTTTAATTCATTAAAACATTGAAACATTCATTCGAAATTCAAAATTCATACTTCAAAATTATTTAATATCCTTTAAGTATTCTCGCAGTGCCAATTTATAACTTCGAAGTGGGTTTAATTTTGTGTTAAGTAAAATGGAAACATATGGACGTGCAGCTGGCCGCGGAAACTCATTGGCGTCCACTGGAGCGACTTTAGTTTTAATCTTAGCCATCTTATACAATTCTACAACTGCTTCATACCAAGTGCAAGGACCCTCGTTGGCCACATGATAAATTCCAAAGGGTTTTTCCGACTCAATGATTTCTTTGGTTTTTTTAGCCAAGTCTGGAGCATAGGTAAAGAGCCCAGTTTCTTCATCCACAGCCTTAACTTCTTTATTTTTTTTAGCGGCAGCCAACATCACATCAAAAAAACTTTTTTTGGCATCCTTGCCTTTGGCTGGTTTTCCAAATAATTTTGAAAGACGAATGATGTAATATTTTTCACCATTTTTTTGCACTGCTTCCTCTCCCATCAATTTTGTCTTGCCATATTTTTGCACTGGCTCAGGAATTGCATTTTCATCAAATCCAATCTGCGGCACAAAATTTTCATGCAATGAACAGGATCCACAGGAACCACCGCAGCCAGCTGGCTCAGGAATGTCGGGATAACCTGAAAAAACATAGTCAGTGGAATATTGCACCAATGTCGCATCAATCTTTTTTGCAATCTTGGCCAAGAATCCTGGAGCCTTTCCATTAAGCGCTACTGCCTTTACATATTCAGCCTTATCTTTTTCGCAAGCATCAACATTGTTATAGGCTGCCGCATTCAAAATGATGTTTGGAGTAAGCTTGGCAATTTTCTCTTTGACCTGAGCCTCATCAGTGATGTCAATATTATTCTGATCCCAGGCAGTCACCTTGTAATCCGCGTCATCCTTAAAAATGTTGACCAATTCTTGCCCAAGCATTCCCTTACTACCAATTATTAAAACTTTTTGCATATATTTTAAGTTATGTGTTTAATATTTTTTCCACATGTTGCTTGGCTTTCAGCTGCTCTTCAAATGAGTTCTCCAATTCCAAGCTGATATAGTATGGCAAATATTGCCGATATTGTCCAATATAATCAAGCTCTGACAATCCCAACATGTAGTGACCACCAACTCTTTTCCAAAGACGTTTTAATACGTAACGCATTTGCGGGAAAGCTGAAACATGACAACAACCAACAGTGTGACTATTTAATAATTCATTGACTAGCTTATATGTTCCAGGTGCTTGGAATTTTGATCTGGCATGATGTTGCACGTCAAAACAGATGCCTCCAAATTGGGATAAATATTTTTCATCAAAAGGTTTGAAATGATTTTCAATGAAGATTTTGCCCCTATGTTCTTCCAGGCAGGCATTCAGCTCGTGGCCCATGTGAATGTTGTATAAAGAAGTTTTGTATTTTTTCTCAAACAATTCCATTTCCCAAGCTTCCATATCTTGACTGCGCAGATGCACATGCGGAATTTCTAAATCTTCAATCTCTTCCAGTAATGCATACAATTCCTTCCGCTGCTGGACATTCAGAAATGTCGGAAAAAGCGCAATCTTCTTGATTCCAAACTTTTTCATTTCCGCAACTTTCCCGCGCCAATCAGAATTTGGCGTCGTGGTGAGTCCCAGCAGAATTTCGTGCTTTTTATTTGTATTGTTTTGCATAATATTTTTCATACTCTCCACTTTTAATATTTTTCCACCAAGACTCATTCTCCATAAACCACTGCAGGGTTTTTGCAATGCCTTCTTCAAAAGAAATCTGCGGCTCCCAACCAAGCTCATTTTTAATTTTGGAAAAATCAATGGCATAGCGCTTGTCATGACCTTTTCGGTCCTGCACATATTCAATCCAACTGTCATCACGACAAAGCAATTTCAGAATTGTTTTCACGATCTCCATATTGGTTTTTTCGCTGTCGCCGCCCACACAATAAGTCTCTCCAATTTTTCCTTTATGAATGATGGTGTCAATGGCACTGCAATGATCCTGCACATGCAACCAATCACGCACATTTAAGCCATCGCCATAGACGGGAATTTTTTTTCCTTCCATCAAATTGGTAATCACCAATGGAATCAATTTTTCTGGAAAATGATATGGCCCATAGTTATTAGAACAATTGGAAATTGTCACTGGCAGTCCATGAGTGTGAAAATATGCTCGCACCAGATGATCTGAGCCAGCCTTGGAAGCAGAATATGGCGACCTGGGATCATATGGCGTTGTTTCAGAAAAAGGCGCATCAGCAGCGCCCAAGGATCCAAAAACCTCATCTGTAGACACATGATGAAAGCGCAAATTCCCAGCTTTCCTGGCCGCTTCAAGCAGAGTGTGCGTTCCTATGACATTTGTGCGCACAAACGCAGCTGAGTCTAAAATTGAGCGGTCTACGTGCGATTCTGCAGCAAAATGAACAACGATATCGACGTCTTTGGCTAATTCATCAACTAATTGCCTATCGCAAATATCCCCTTTTACAAATTTGTGCCTAGAATTCCCTTCTAGATCTTTTAAGTTCTCCAAATTCCCAGCATAAGTCAGCGCATCCAAGTTGATGACTTCATAGTCAGGATAAGTTTTCAAAATATGGTGAACGAAATTGCTGCCAATAAAACCAGCGCCACCAGTAACCAATAAACGCATATTTTTTTATTATTCATTAACGAATTAAAGAATTAACGCATTCAATTCGTTAATCCGTTAATGCGTTAATTACGAATATGTAATTTTAACATTAAAATGGGGATACGAAATCCTTAAACGTTTGGGCCTTGGCGTCCTTCCCTGAAAGGATTGGATCAACAATAGGCCAAAAGATTTTCAAATCTTCGTCATTCCACATAATTGAGCCTTCGCTTTCAGGCGCATAATTATTGTCGCATTTATATTGAAATTCAGTGTAATCTTCCAAGGTGCAAAAACCATGCGCAAAGCCACGTGGCACAAAAAGCATGCGATGATTATTATCAGTCAGTTCAAAACCTTCCCATTTTCCAAATGTCGGTGACTCCTTGCGCAAATCCACGATCACATCGTAGGCTGCGCCTTTGGTCACGCGCACCAATTTAGCTTGGGCGTGAGGTGGAAGTTGATAGTGCAAACCGCGCAGCACTCCCTTGGTGACAGACATGGAATGATTGTCCTGCACAAAATTGGCATCTATTCCATTCTCTTTGAACTCTTTCTGCGAATAAGTCTCAGTGAAAAATCCTCGCTCATCATCAAAAACCCTGAGTGTTATAAGATAGGCGCCTTCCAGTGTTGTTTTTTCAAATTCCATATTTTTTATATGATCATGCACAATATATAAGTTTTTGTTTCGCCTGTTTTTTCTTGAAGCCGTAGCGAGCGACAGCGAGGTCCGAGTGAGTAGCCATAGATTTTCGGCTACGAATGTGCTCTCAAGAGAAGACAGACGAAACAAAAATAGTTTTCTTTTGTTCCTGGAACTTCATGCTACGTATGACCTATTTTTATATTCTATTTTAAGTCTTTTAATACTAACGCATTTTGCAAAAAAGAAAAAGAGCACAATCTTAATAAGATTGTGCTCTAATGTTTGATATGCATGTTCACCTCATGTGGGCATCAGTCTGCTGCCAAAAGAATAACATTTGCCTTAATGCCAACTGGATATTGCATGTGAATTGTTGCAATGCCAAGTTCGTGCTCAATGCGTTTTTTTTCATCCAATCTGGCCAAAATGCTCACACAGACTTCACCCGGAATTTGCCTGATGTAATCAGTGAACATTTCAATGTGCGGTCTGGATGAAGCAGAGATGAAAATTTTTGCTTGAATTCTTTGCTCGAGATGCAGAATGAAAGAGTTCAAATATTTTTCCGCTGCATCTTTGTCATCAGCATCAAAATGATCCAAGACAACATAGACGAAATCACATGCCTGACATTCCAACAAACCAATGGCCCTTTGAAAATTTGCCTCTGTTTGAAAACTGATTGGAGAAAAAACGCCAATCAGCGCCTTCTTGCCAAAAACCAAAGCCACGCGTTTCATCATGACACCTCCCCTTTTTTATTTGCAAGATATTTAGCCAGTCTCTTTTGATTGGTGTGAATTTCTTCCAAGACTGGTCTTTTAACATCAAGCTCGGTCTCCTGAAGAATCGCACCCACCAACTTTTTCATTTTCAATTTTTCAGTAGGCACATATTCCAACTTAACATATGGCATAGGAAAACCATCGTTATCCATACAAAGACTACACACAAATTCGATTCTGCAATCTGTCATTCCCCCAAAGATATCGTCGTGAATTTTGCGCAAAAGACCTCCAATCATTTGCATGTCTTCATTGTTGATTGCATACATTTCTTGCTCGAACGATGAACTTGTTGGTGTGATAAATCCGGCTACAACATATTTCATGTAAAACCTCCTGTGTATTTAATTGTTTGTAATTTACTTTAAATTACTAAGAACTATATCTCCATTCATTTCTTTCGAAAATCCATCCAGAGTTCCATCAGCCTTAATAAGATGAACTGTCACTGGAACATTATTGAGTCCTGCCTGCTTTTGAATTTTCAAATCATAATCATTCTTCACGGATGCTGGCAATGTATAATTCATTTCAATGGTCTTGCTTGTTCCAATTGGCACACGAATGATAGCCCCAAAATATTTCTTACCAAATTCACTGCCGAATTGCGTGTTGTCAAAATTCTTTTGATCAATCAGCCAAGCTTTCTCTGACACATACACTCGCAGATAATCAGTATAGTCCCGAGTCATCCAATCTTTTTGTTTGGCTGTGTGCTCATAGGTTATTTTCAATTTAGCAGTTGGCACATCTTTTGACAAATCAACCGTATAATCAATTGAGCGTTTTACAAAATAGTCACTCTTAAAAGATCCTAAATTTGCATCTGATGTCATCAAATAGTCCTTGTTCCAAGATTGATCCACTGCCCCAGTCCATTTGGCATCGTTGGCCAAGTTTTGAATGTTGTCATCTTTGAAATATAGCTGGATGTCTTTTTTGTTCAAATCAGTCAACAACACTTGCGCCAAATCAATTTTTTGAGAAACAGAAAAATCAAAAACTCGTTTTTCAATTTCTTTGGCCAGATCTGACATGATTGACTTTCGCTCGCCACGATCAATTCCCTGCTCATCAAAAGCTTTCTCCACTTGATATTCCAAAGCCAGCACAGCATTTTCACTGTCATAAGTTCCAGGATATCCTTCAATGGAAATGGGACCGGTTATTTTCAAGATTGAAGTGAGCACATTGCTGGTGATTCCAATAACTCCATCAAATTGCTCTTGGCCATCACCCATGCGATAAAATTCTTCCGCCTTTTTTGCGTTCGTTGCAAAATCTGGAGAGAAATTTGAATCGCGCAATTTCCAAGATTTCACTTTCAAAGTTTCCTGCATGGGATATGGCGTCGGCACTGTGTCTGGAATTCTGGCATCAAAATTTGAAAGGTCATGCGTTTCCATGGAAAGCACCTTTCCGTCCTTGATTTTCACAATGCCAAAAGCCCCGATGAAACCGCCGCCGGGACGAATTTCCATGTTGTTTTGAAAAAGCACCATGAATGTTTTTTCTTTGCCATCAGTCTTGAGCAAAAAATCGCCAACTGCATTCAACGCTTGATATTCCTTTTTAGCTGTGACGTCAATTGGCAAAAAATTCACCACGCTTTGCACTGTCGACGAAATTCCATTGCTCCTGGTATTTAAAAACAAATACCAACCCACCAGCAAAATAGTGGCTACTGACCAAAAAATTAGCCAAAATTTAATTGTATACTTTCTGCCTTTAATCATAGTTTATAAATCCAAAATCCAAATGACAAATTTCAAATAAATGTCTTAATGAATGAATTTTTTAAAAAAGTCTTTTAGATTTTAAGTTTTAGGATTTTATTTGATATTAAGATTTGGGATTTTGGATTTATCCTAAAATTTTCCGCTTAGTAAATCATTAAGTCGTTTTTTGAGTTCTGCTGGAGTGGGCTCCTTATGTGTATCAATTTTCGGCTCTGCAATTTCCACGGGCTTTTCTTCCACGGAAACATTTTCCTGGACAACTTCAGTTGGAAAATATGGCAGGTCGTCGCCAATCGGCAAATTGTCAGGTGCGCTTGCTTGCCGTGTTTCCCGAATTGGCCCGCCTGCAACGCTATGCGTAGCATTGCGGGCAGGCATTTCTGGAAAATTAGGATATTTTCCAGGTTCAAGTTGCTTAGTTATCCTTTTCACTTCTTGAAATTTTTCAGCAGGAATCTCAAGCTCTTCATTTTCTTGTTCAAAAATAAATGGTTCCTCGGCCTGTTCTTCCCGATAAAGAGATTCCAATTCTTCTTCGACTGGCAGATTTGCCTTTTTATTGAAATCAAAAAAACTTTTTCTTTCAAATAGGTTGTCTTTCAACTTTCGTTTGCTGCCAAAAACAAGTAAGTTGAGCAAGGTTGCAAGCACAAAGCCACCCAGCATACTGATCAGCAAAAGCCAAGGCCAACCCAAGATTTGCGATTTGGTGATTGGCCCCTCAACGATACTCAGATTCACATCATCCTTAACGTTATAATAGAAAGCCATCGTATCAAAAAGTGTGCGGACAGTTTTGTTGGCCAATTTTTGCGAATCAGTTTCCCTGCCGGCTGTCAAAGAAATCTTGAGAACAGAGGCATTTGGACTTATGCTTGAAATTGAAAACATCTTGTTCCAAGCAGCTTTTCTTTGATCAGGAGTCAGGCCAGCAGCAACATCGCGCACGTTGGGATTGAATTTCAACAGTCTGTCATAGAACATCAAGGTGCGTGGCAATTCCAGCACATTGGCAACCAATTGTTTTTGTTGAATGTTGGCATTTTCAGTCTTGGCAATGACAATGATTGAAACGTCACTGCGATAAGTCTTATATGAATCAACAAGCAATAGAAAAAAAGTCAGTGAAAGAATCATGCCCACCACGAAAACTTGTGCGGAATAGCGCACGTAATTGCTTTCATTGCTATTTTGAAAATTAGATTTGTTCATATTGTTATGCTAACACACTCTTATAAACTTCCAATGTTTTTTTCACGATTGAATCCCAGCTAAATTCATCTTGAATTCTTTGTTTAGCCAAGAGTCCAATTTTTGCAACTTCTGCTGGACGACTCAAGAGGTATGCCAAGCGATCCCTGAGACTAAGCACTGATTTCGAGGTGAATGAAAATCCATCTTGCTCAATCACATCCAAATTTTCCTTGATATCACTGACCAAAGGAGTTAGTCCATGTCCCATCGCTTCCAGCAATGAAAGTGACATTCCTTCAGATTCAGATGGCTGCACAAATAAATACGCATGAGAGAATAATTGCTCCATTGCTTCCCCTGTTTGAGCGCCAGTGAAAATGATGTTTTCACGTCCCTTACTAATGGTGTGCAAATATCTGACATAATCATCAGTGTGAAAACCATCGCCCACAATGACCAATTTGAAATTGTTGGGAACTTTTGAAGTGTCCTCAAGCTGCTTGAAAGCTTCAATCAGATAGTGCACACCTTTGTGCTTGATCAAGCGACCTTGTGACAAGATATATTTTTTGTCTTTCAAATTCCATTTGGAAATTTCATCAGTTTTCTGACAATAACTGATGTCAGCACCATTTGGAATGGTAACTGTTTCGCTGTTATATTTTTCCTTAGCCAAAAGTGTCAATGATTTGCTCACGGCAATCGTTTTGTTGGGAATGGCGCAAGTCATAAATTCTCCCAATTGCAGACTCATGCGCGCAAGAGCTCCCCATTTTTGATGATAATAATCCTGGCAATGAAAAGTTGCGATCACGGGAGTTTTTGATTTGAAAACTTTTGGAATCCAACTCAAAAGACTTGGTCCAATCCCATGAAAGTGAATGATGTCGAATTTGCAAAAAAGAGCGTGCACGCTGGCAAAAAAAGTGTGACTGATTGCATCCAAATGTTTAGTGTTAATACTTGGCAAATGAATCAGATGCACGCCTTTATAAAACATCAGCTCTTTGGGCGTATAGTTATTGCGAACATAGACAAAAACCTCATGACCATTTTCGGCCATGCGCACAGCAACTTCTTCGACATGTCTTTCAATGCCGCCAGATCTGGCTGGTATTCCTTTTTGTCCGATGAATGCTATTTTCATGATTCCTTTGCTTATGAATATTATCTCTGCATGCGATCTGTATCGCCTTCAGAATGATTCTGAAGGCAAACAAACAACATCACTATCTGACTTGAATGATTGATGAAATCTTACCAATTTTAGTCATCTCGAAAGTTGTGTTGGACTGAACCGTCAATCCCTCCCAAACATTAATTGAAACATTGCCGCGAGCTATGCGCGCTATGCCAAAGTTTTTATTTTCAATGAAATTTGATTTATTGATATCGATGCGACCAGCTCCTCCGAAAGCATTGACTTCCAGACCGCTATGCTTGTTGTCGCGATAATCATTGCCCTTGGTCCAGATATTACTATTGTCAAAATTCAACTTCAAACCGCTTCCGTCGTTGTCATTGAATTTATTATCTTCAATCCAAGCGCTTGTGCCTGCTGCAAAATCTGCACCATCACTGTCATTCTCAATGACCTCATTGTTGATCAGCACCAAGCGACGTTTTTGAGAAAAAATTCCACTGCGACCATTATTCTTGATTGTGCTATCGGTGATGCTAACAGCATCAGCTTTCTTGGTGGATCCACTGGCGATATTGATTCCATCTTTACGATTATCTTTGATGGTACATTTGATGATGGAAACCCTGGCATCCTCTTTAATCCAAACACCTTCTCGTCCCTCTTGAATCGTGAGTTTATTGATTTCAGTGTTGTCTTTCATACTCACCACAACTTTCCTGTCATTTTTTGCAGTGATGACAACCTCGCCTTGTCCGCTCCCGAATATCTTCACGCCTTTGGGAATTTCAATGTTATCTTTATACTCACCTTTGGCCACATGCACATCAGTTCGATTGTTGGCATGCTTCAAAGCTTCAGAGATGGTGTGATATGGATTGGCAGCTGTGCCGCTTTCCACTCCACTTTTTAAGCCATCCACATAGATATCCTTGCGAGAACTGGCGAAAGTCAGAAAGGGCAAGACGAAAATAGCCAGCAGGAGAATTCCTCCGATTATTTCCATTTTTTGTCTGTTTAGAGCGATTTTTGGGGTTTTCATGATGTTTATAATTAGGTTTAAATATGACTATATATCATAGCAAATTTTCTACACTTTGTCAACTGTTTTCTTCTTGTTAATTAAGGTTGCAAAAATGCCAAGCAATTTCTCAGCATAATCCTTGGAATCATATTTTCCAATGCCTGCTTTTATTTTTTGCTCATCAAAGATTATTTTTTTATCAATAATGTTTTTGAGGCCAATTTTGAACTCTTCTTTCGTGCTGACAACATATCCATCAATTCCATTGGTGATTATTTCTCCATATGCTCCACTGTCAAAACCGATAAACGGCCTGCCTTGATTCATGGCTTCCATAGCAATCAAGCCAAAGGTTTCCGGAAGCTGACTGCCAGAAACAATGCAAGCACTGTTTCGCATATATTCATTCAATTGATCATTAGCCACAAATCCCAAATAAACAATGTTTGAATTATTTGGAATTTCAAAACCATCCTCCAATTCGCCAGCCAAATACAATTTCATGCCTTGTGATTGTGAGAAAATTTCAATCAAAGTGTCAACGCCTTTCTCTTTGGAAATTTTGCCAGCATACAGCGCATATGAATCAGCCACCGAAAAAGAAAACTGGCGCGAAGTGCGACCTTGCTTTTCAGGCATGAAATGTGGCAAAACCACGATCTTCTCTTTAGGCATCCCCCATTTAGTCAAGATATCTTTCACAAAATTGCTTGGGGCGATATATAAATCAATGTTTTTTTGATATGTGCCCAAGCCAGAGTGCCAATATGCTTCCAACATCGCCAAGAAACTTTTGGCATATGAATTTTTCACACACTTATCTAAAAAGCATTGATAGAATTTGCCCTCGGCGCAGCGACGATATGCTCTGCCATTCAGGCGCAAAGAATGATTCGGATTGATGATTTTCCAATCATGCACCGTCATCACGATCGGAATGTTTCTTTTTTTGATTTCAAATAAAACTGTCGGTGACATCTGATGATACAAATTATGCACATGCACAATGTCGGGCTTAAACTCATCCAAAATTGCATTTATTTTTCTGCGCGCTTCAAAAGAATGAAACATTCTAAAAATTCCTTTGGTTTTTTCCCAAGCAGAAAATGAATCAGAATAGCCAACAGTTGAGAGAAAATATTTTGACCAAGGTGAATTCTCATCATCATCTCGACGCATCGAAAAATCAGCCACCTCTTGGCCACTTGATTTGAAAAGCGCAATCAAATCGAGAAAATGCTTGTCTGCACCGCGCTTAGCGTTATAAAATTTGTTGATTTCGAGTATTCGCATACAAATATAATTTTGAATTTTGAATGAATTTCCAATTTCTAATGTTTAAATTTTTAAAACATTGAATCATTTAGTTTTGATTCGAAATTCTAAATTCAGAATTCAAAATTAAAAATATTTTTATATATACAATAATAAAATATTACTAATTATTTGTTTCAGATATCCTCCTCAGCACTCCCAAGTTGATCCAGAAAAATATTCCCAGCAAATTGGCTTCCAAATATGGCTGAAACAAAAATGAGCTCAAATGCAGCACCAAGATTCCCAATGTGATGTATGCGCCCATCTGCAACGTCTGGTCATCAAATTTGGCTTTGAGAACTTTCCAGCCAAGCATTGCGGTCAATGCCAAAACCAAACCAAGTCCCAAAATTCCCATCTGCACCAATATTACCAAAAATGAATTGTGAATATTACGCACTTCCACAAAATCTCGATACTTCCCAATTTCCACAGAAACTTTTTCTCCAAGTCCAATTCCAAAAATTGGCTGATGAATGTACAATTTCACTGCTTGCTGCCAAACAGCTGCGCGCCAAACGATGCTTTCGTCGCCTGAAGTGTTGGCAATTGAAGTCACACGACTGCCAACCATGCCTAAACTGCTGCTCAGGGTTTCATAGGCGGCGCTGCGTGGGAAAAGAGTGGCACCATAAAAGATGACCATCAAAAACATCAAAGCAATGGCGATATAATTTTTGGCATGACTGCGCAAACGCACAAGTTGCGTTTGCGAAAACATCACAATCAAAAAGACAATCGCCGCAAAAATGCTGATCCAAAGATGACGCATCATCGAGCCAATGATTCCCAACACCCAAAAAGGCATGACAATCACAAGCCATTTGGAAAAAAGATTCGATTGATATGCCACATAGACCAAGCCCGCAATCAGTGCCATGCAAAGATAATAGCCGTGCGTGAAAGCCAGGGTGCGGATTCCATCAGTTGAAAGCGGAGTGAAATCAGACCAAAGACCATGGCGCACGACAATGCCATAAAATACAAACCACAAAATTCCAATTGCTCCCGCAAAAACAATTGCAAGCAATTCCCTAAAGCGCTCTTTGGAATCTATCAAAATAAAAGTTGCGAAATAGAAAATTGAATAGAAGGCATAATTCTTGGCAGTGCTGAATGCCAAAGCAACATCACTCTTGAGCACAAAAGCGCTAACGAAAAAATAGATCGCAGCCAATGCCGCAAAAACAATCAACAAATAATCAAGCTTACGCGATTTAAGCTTAAGTGTTCCACTGGCCAATTGAAACATGATTCCGATCAGCATCGCGCCGAAAAGCACATCGATCGGATATATCTTGTATTCACTGCGTCCCATGACAATTGGAACCAAAGTGAAAAATCTTTCAAAAATAAAAGTTAAAAAAACAATTGCATATAAACCAGCATGAGGATATTTCATCGCAAGCACTGCGCCAATTGTCAGTGTGATGACATAGAGAGGCAGATTGAATCCGAAAAAATAATTCGCAATCAAAAAGAACCCCACGAAAGCGACGATAAAAATCGTCATCAGCTGGTCTTTGGACAATTCAATTTTATTGAAATAATTTCGCATAATTATATGATATTTTCGCTCAATTTAAGGCCATTTAATTCGTTAATGCGTTAATTCCTTAATTCTCAATTCCCAATTTGATAACCATCAATTATAGCACTTTATCAGAAAAAAGTCAAGACATGAAAAAACCCCGACATTCAATTGAATGTCGGGGCCGTATTATATAAATAGCACTTGAGGCGGCTATTTTTTACCTATTTTTTCTGCTGCATCATGTCATTATGACAATTTGCGCACTTATTCAGCTTATTAGCTGGAATATTGAGATGCGCTTTAATGTCTTTAATATCATTGTGCATCTCCTCCACAACTGGAATCAACTGACCATTGGGACGTTTTGATTCGCCCAATTTGTCATGCAGTGATCGTCCAGATTTGGAAGTTCCGACAGCCTTATGAATTTCTTTTTTCAACTTCAAGCCCTTGCGAGCTTTTTGCTGAAGAGTTTTTTCATCGGCTTCATCAGTCTTGTCGGCAACCCCAACGGAATCAAGAGTCTTGCGAGCTTTTTGCTGCAAGGTCTTTTCGTCTGCTGGCTCGTCTTTCGTTGGCATGCCAACTGATTCAATCAGATGCTCAACGCCTTCCCTGATTTCAATAATACAGGGCTGACTGCAGATTCCTGTGCCATCAGGGCAAGGAACTTTTTTTATCACTTTTTTTCGCACTGCTGTCACAGCTTTTTTAGCTGGCGCAGGAGCTACGACTTTTGCAATAGCAGCGTTGCCACATGGAACAAGAATTTTAACACCCGTTCCAGCTATGATATTGCCAGATGCGTCACGCTTTTCTGTCCCTGGAAAAACATCGTTTTTTGAAGGCACATATGGTGCTCCTGGGCCTGTATATAGAAGATATGTTCCACCTGAGTGAGGAATGCTCACGTCAGGTAAACTTCTGGCACAAACAAGATTATTCCCAACTTCCAGATTGTTGTCAGGAATTCTTGCCCAAAGCGTGTTGAACCAATCCTCATCATGAGCCAGATTAACACCGCTTTGACCGGCAGAAATGACTTCCATCGGAGTGCGATATTTCCTTACCAGACCTTCAGTTGAGATGAACTTGAGTGGCAAATTTTCATTGCAACCATCCCTCAAGGCATCGGCGCAAAAATTGACAGTATTGTCATGCCACATGTCTTTTGGATCAGTGTAGCGCATGACATACTCAACAAATTGACAGCCGTTGATTGTAACTGGGTTGGCGTCTATCCGCGCCAAATGCGCGAGATTGACTGGTTTGGCCAGTACTGAAGTTGTAATTCCCAGGACTAGCAGCATCGTTGCCATTAATATTTGCTTTCTCATTTCTCATTCTCCTTTTCCATCTCGTTGTAATTTTTGAATTTAATTCCCATGGAATCACCTTCATTTTGCTGGTCTTGTTTCATTCCCTGTTTCAGACTAATGGTTTTCTGATTATATTCAGCATACCATGTACTAATGTCAGGTGTTGATTCATATGCAGCAATTACGCCAAAAAATGAACCTACGCCGGTGAACAAATTCGCAGTCAGACCAACTGTGTATTTGTTTTTATACTTCACCTTCACACTGGGAGCAAATCCGGAAAGATAATCTCCGTCCAACCAACTCAGACTTGCGCCTGCGCCAGCTATGACTTTCCAATCTTTATCCAATTTGTGCTCCCAATAAATCCCAGGTCCGAGCCAGCTGTCATGAGGAAAATAATTTCCATCAACTTGGAATATCAACCGATCCTTGTAGCCAAGAATATGATTGAACTCCACATGTCCAGTTGGCATTAAGCCATCCTTCCGATTCATATCGAAGCGATATAAAAGTGCCGCATCAGTTTCGAAAGAATTGCGAAGACCCAGTCCGCGATAATATCCAGCTGCCACACCAGGAGCAATGTAACCCCAGTCTGCATTTGAACCACTCTTCCAGCCATAGTCTCCGCGCAATCTTGCACCGACACCATAGTTTTCAGGTTGTTCAAATTTAGTGAACCACTGAAGATACTTCAGATCCATCCAAACACCTTGAGTATCAGCCTTAGGATTCATCCATGCTCCAGTCCATAGCGACAGCTCCGGGAAACTTCCCCAGATTTTCTGATCAGCTACAGCCTCACGAGTTGGCTGAATTTCCCTAGGCACATCCTGCACAGTGTTTTCATTTACCTGCATTTCAACAACAACCTCTTTTGCATCCTCAGGTTGCTGCTTTTTTGTGAGTTCAGAATCTTGCGCAATGGCAACTTCGGCAGAATTTGCTTGCTTGCTTTTTTCATATTGAGCAAGTGCCTCATCCCTCCTTTTTGCCATAACTGCATTTAAAAAATTAGCAGTCGTTTTATTGCACATTCCAATTCCCTCAACAAAAACTTTCTCTTCTGCTTGGGCGATGCCAGAAAATGACATCGACACGAGCAACATGATTACGAATAATCTGGTCATCGCTTTTTCCTCTCTGCCGTCCTGATTTTTTTTGGCGGCTGTTTGATTTTGGTTAGCAATTCTTGTTCTGGCTCTTCTTTTATTGAAACAGAAGCTTTCAGAACTGCATCTTCCAACTTTTTCTTAAGCATGGCTATCTCAGCATCTTTTTTTGTCAATTTCACATTGCGTTCACGAATCATTTCCTTGCGGAAATTTCCGATAAACTCAACAATCATCGACATCTGCATGCGACTTGGAAGCTCTGAATTAATATCCAATCCTTGAGACTTTTTAGTCATGGCATCAAAGACTGTGATACTAGCCGTCGCAACTACTTGAAAAGGGTTAATTGATATGATTGTCTTATTCCTAAGAACCAGACGCTCAACAGCACTATACCCAGGATTGATAGCTGCAACTTTTTTGATATCATCTTGACTTAGCGGTGAATAGATGTCGCCATGATCCGTTCCGTAACGATTCCATGACTTAACCATCTTGGCAAACCCCTCAACAAAAACTGAATCCTTGCTAATTGAGATGCCATATTTCTCCACCAATTCATCGCGATATGCTCTTTCATCATTGAAACGAATTCGATCAACAGCAACAGGCATGCCACTTTGATCCCATGCATAATCCGTTCGTGAAGAAAGTGGTAGAAACTTTGCAGCTTTCATGATTGAAAATTTTCCATCAATTATGACAAAAGCCATAAATTCTCCTGATGAATAATTCCCCACCAATACATATTGTGCAAAAGCTTCTTGCGAATTTTCCTTTGAACTTGCCCAACCAGGAAAAGAAATTCTTCCCGGATACATCTCGCCACCAATCTGAGAATCAGACATGGGAGCTTGAACAACCGTGACATTTCCTTCTTCTAAGGCTGGGGTTGATCTCACACCAAGTGACTGTTCTGGACGAACAGTCAAATCAATTGGCTGACCAAAATGTTCAGGAGCATTTCTCATGCCTCCACCAGCGCATCCTGAAAGGATGACGCCAGATAATACAACTAAAAAGAATAGCGATATCCGTTTCATTTGAATCTCCTTTTCCCTATATATGGGATGTTTTTAATAGGATCTTTAAAATCCTTTATGATTGTTCTATTCAATTGACAAAGTGCTGCAAAACTCAAACCAATTTCGAGTTTATCTGGAGGCTCTCTGACTATTACAATCAGCAGCCCCCTAATCTACCCATAATTTCAGTATGCTGTATTTTGTATAACGTATAACGTATTATGTTTTATGTATTTTATACTTTATACATTATACATAATACTTTCTACATGTTATTCCCTCCCTATCTCGCGAATCTTTTCCAAATAATCTTCGTCGCTCATAAAATTTCCTGCAGTCTCCATCTGAATTTGTGGAGAAGGTTTGGCTTGCATGCCGGCGCGCACGGAGTTGGCACTGTGCGAAAACAAATCTTTTCTTTTGCGATCATCTCGAGAGATCACCCAAAGTGCGCTGAGCATTATTCCCAGTGCAAATCCACCAACCGAAACTGCAATGATGTTCATCAAAGATGGATTCTTTTCCAACACTGGTCCAGACAAAACTTTCACATCAATATTTTGTCCCGCACCATAAAACAAATTACTCTTGGTGCTGAGCACTTCAGCGATTGCGTCTGAAATCGCCAAAGCCTTTTTTTGATCATTATCAAAAACTTGCACATTAATGATTCCCAAGTCAGGATTAAGTCCAACAGAAACAGCATTGCTCCAAGTTTTCAATTTTTCTTTTTTATCAAATGGCAAAAATTCAGGACTAACTTTTCCAGTCTTCACAACTTCACCAATAAAGATTTCACTGTACACACCTTCATTGAGAATCTTGCCGATATATTCAGCAGACTTTGAAAGAGTGTAAAAATCTTGTGAAGTTGTCTGATTTTGCACGATCAAGTAGTCAGTGCTGACTTTAAAGTTTTTTTCTTTAACAACCAAAATAAAGAACGAGAGCGCAGCAGTAAGCAAGCCAATGAGCATTATGGTGGCAAATTTCTTCTTTATTGGAGCCAAAATTTGATTATTTTGCATATAGTTTGAAATATTATTGTTTAGCGTAGTGAGAGAAATGAAAGCATGCTTTCATTTCCGAGCGAGCGACAACAACAAGGATTTACTAATACTTATTAGATGACCTACTATCTTAGTACAAAATTGCACTTTTGTCAAGAGCGACAAGACTTGCCCAGATTCTTAATAATGGATATAATATAAACAAAGGCCTTCAGAATAAGGAGTCGAAAAATTGGAACCCACCTGAATTGTCAGGGAAAAAAATATATTTTTTTCCGATACATATTTTCCGGGATCCACGCGATTCTTTTGCATTGAGGGCTTTTTAATTTGGAAAAAACTTGACCAGACTTTTTAATAATTGTATTGTTGGGACTGAGATTTATAGTTCATTATACAAAAAGGAGAATATTTTATGCTCAATAAAATTGCCAGACAAAGCGAGATAACTTTTGATTTTCCCCTGAACGGATCTGATTATTATGTAACATTAATTCTTTCACTTATCGAGGCGCCTGAGCAAGAAATATGTAAAATCTGTCAAGATCCAAGTTTTGGTACTAATAAAGTCAGAACTGCACAACTCTATGCTATCGGAGATTATTCTATTAAGGAAATAATCAAGATTGGGTCAAGTCATCCAATTCAGCTTAATGATGAAGATGGCATAAAAGTGATCAAGCATCTAGACTGCAGGTTGCTTCACGGGAAAAGTATCGTCATGATTTGTGAAAATTGTCTTCCCTCACTATGGCTTTTACTTAAAGAAAAATGAACTCAAACAAAAACGGGTCTCTCAAAGAGAGCAACCCGTTTTTTCATTTTTGCTTCACCTATTTTCTCTTGAGAGCACACTCGCAGCCGAAATCTATGGCTGCTCGCTCGGACCTCACTGTCGCTCGCTACGGCTTCAAGAAAAAACAGGTGAAGCAAAAAACTAAATTATATCATCAACATTAATTAAATCTTAAAATATTTATACAGAAAGTCTAGCAAGACAATGTTTTGCACAATTAACATTGGAATGCCCAATAAAAAATACCATTTCTGAGTTTTATGTCTAAAAGCAAACATGCCAAGATACACACCAACACTGCCAAACATGGTGGCCATGAAAAACAACATTCCTTCTGAAATTCTATCAGCTCCAGCTTTCTTGGATTTATTTTTATCCAGCAGCATGATCAAAAACGCAATCAGATTGATTGTCAGAAAAAAACCGGCGACATACATCAATTTATTGTTCATTTATTTTTTGTAAGAAATTATTCTATTTTGTCATTCCCGCGAATCCGCCAGCTGGCGGAGGGAATCCAGGTTATTCACTAATTGGTGAGACTTTCTGGATCCCGGATCCCTCCATAGGCGGGCGGACAAGTCCGGAATGACAAGTTTCTGTTTTTGTATTTTAAATATAATTGGCGTTTTTCCTCAGGAAAATGCTCCAGAGCATAACGCAACATTGTGCGCGGCATTGTGGCTGCATGTTTTTTGAGGAAAATTTCTTCCTCCTCTTGACTGCAGCGCTTGCCAACCTCGCGCAGCATCCAGCCAGTCGCTTTATGCAGCAAATCCTCTTTATCTTTTAATAATTTTTCAGCAATGGCAAAGGTTGTTTGGCTTTTTCCATTTTTAATATCAGTAAATGTGGCCACCATTGCAATGCGCCTTTCCCAAAGAGATTTTGATTCAGCTAGTTTGAATAAAATCTCTTTTGACTTATCAGTCAGAAATTCTCCCACAATTTGAGGCGCGCTCAAATCAACCAAGTCCCAACTGTTGATTTTGTCATTGCTGCGCAAATAAAATTCAAAAATACTCTGGCGATTTTTCTCATCCCCTTTTGCATATTGGAAAACTAGAATCAATATCGCCGCCAAGCGCTCTTCATGAAATTCACTTTGCAAAAGTTTTTCAATTTCTTTCAATGACAGTTGCTGAAATTTTTTAATTGCAGCGCGAGTTTGTGGCACAGTGATTCCCAAAAATTCATCACCTTCCCCATATTGTCCTTTTCCAGTCTTGAAAAATCCAGCCAGCACCTTGGCTTTGGCAGGATTTTTTAGTTTGCGCATTTCTTTTTGTAATTCTAAAATCATAAAATTCATTATTTTGATAAGTAATACACATCTTTTGGTTTGCTTATTTTCTTTTTAGGACCTACGCAGCGAGAGCGAGTAAGTTTTTTGACTATGAATTTCAGTCAAAAATGTGCCAAAAAAGGAAATGAGCAAAGCAAAAGTACTTACTAGTAACACAATGTACTATATATCATCACACCTTAATCATACCGCTGAATGGCAAAATGGACAAAGAAAAAAGGAATCCATGTTTTACATGAATCCCTTTTTGCAAATTCAATTGCTGAATTTACTATTTTGACTTCTCAATGACTTGCATCATTTCTTTAGCTTTCCTGGAAGCATACTCGCTGCAAGCAGTCTCATAAACACTGCCCTTGCTAATGCCAGGATGATCCACGAGAAACTTGGTACCTTTTTTGAACGCTTGTTCAAATTGGTATTTCAGTTTCTTTTCAAGGTTGGTCTCAGCAGGAATGGTGCCTGATTCTCCAGGCGTCCTATCCCGCACATTGTGCCTATCAATTATTGACTCGGTCATTTCCCTCCTCCTTAATAGTGGAATGTGCCATCTGCATTAACACCAACCACCACCCCATTAACCGTGAAAACGCAATTCAAAGGGTCAGTGTTAAATGGAACATGCGTTCCATCAGGCCTGACCAAATATGGCATGCCTGCGCCCAATCCAAGAGGCTTGGCAGCGCCAGCAATACTGGTTTTTGGAAGCACCAGCGCAGCAATTTTTCCACTGGCTGGATACCAGGAGCCATTATCATTCCAGACTATTCGATAACCAGTAATCACTTGGGCATTGCTATCCAAAATTTGTTCTTCTGGATTGGAATTGACCAAGTTGGTCAACTTACCGTTAACAACGATTGGTATGATTTCCACCACACCTGTCACCGTGTTAACGTTGACTGAAGTCTTCCCTACCACCACTGGTGGCACCACAGTTGTGTTTGAAGCATTGAAAGTATCATTGCTTGAACCGCTGCCACATCCTGCCAAAAATAGACAGGACCACACGCACCCCATTGCCAATACCGCAATCATCAGTTTTCTCATTTTCTTTTCCTCCTTTAGGAAAGTTTTGCTTAATTCTATTTGTATTGAGCCATTTTGGCTCAAGTTGGCCATCAAAAACATATTCACTTTTTCAAGTACTAACTGTTCAGTATACTCCAAAATTCATGTTTTGTCAAGCCTGCAAACAAAAAACCAAGATCTTGCATCTTGGTTTTTTTGTTTACTACCCCTAAAGTGAGGATGCTTTTCTCTAGAGCTTCACAACAATTTTAAGATCTTTTGAATCCCTGATCACCGACAATTCAATGGTGTCACCTTTCTTGTATTGACTGATGAGATTTGAAAATGGATTGCCAAGATTCACTTCTTGATTATTCACAGCCAGGATAATGTCATTGATTCTAAGTCCTGCTTTTTCAGCTGGAGATGCGGCAAGCAAAGCCAGGCCTTGTTTTCCAGAAGGAGAAAAGATCAGCGCACCTTTGTCCTGATTCAAATTATGGGCCATCGCATATTCCTTGGTGATGGAAATATAATATGCACCAAAAAGTGGACGATTTTCCAATCCATCAGCCAGTGCCAGCTCCAAAGTTTTCCCAACAACATTGGATGGAATTTGAAAATATTGAGTTTGCCCATCAATAATAATACTGCCAACGATACCAATAAGGTCCCCGCTATAACCAATCACTGGTCCACCAATGTATTCGCTTTGACCACTAAAATCACTTTCAAAAACACCTTCCAATTTCTCCGAAGAAGAAACAGTTTTGCCAGCCAAATTATAGGTCTTTGCGATGTTGCTCAAAAGTCCAGTTGCATAGCGATTTTGATATTCTCCAAAAGAATTGCCAATCGCCACAATCTTTTTTCCAGGCACGACTCCATTGGAATCTCCAAAAGAAATTGCGGTCAAATTGGTCACGTCAACTTTAAGAAAAGCCAAATTCGTAAATTCATCCACTCCGATTAGCTTTGCGTCATAACTCATGCCACTCCAAAGCAGCACTTTATAAGTTGCATTTTTTTCAATTATTGCGGTGCGATAAGTTGCGATCACTCCATCGCTGGTGACCATCACGCCAGTTCCGCTTTGATCGATGTTTTTTGTCAGCTTCGTCAAGACATCTTTTTGCGAAGAAAATGAAATGATGTTGACCACAGCATTAGACGCCTGTGAGGCAATTTCATTGATTGAATCATCCTCTTTAATGGTTACTTGCTCAGTCTTGTTGATGACGGTCACGTTTTCCGCGCTGCGCTTAAGGAGATTTATGCGAGACAAATATT
>JAAXUC010000026.1 GCA_013336225.1 Candidatus Moraniibacteriota bacterium | reverse complement strand
GTAGCATGCTACGTAACAACAAAAAAATCCCGAGTTTCATCGGGATTTTTTCTTGCATTTTTGCATCCTTTCTTTATGCTCCATGCTATATGATATGTGAAACCTATTTCTTGTTTCGAGTTGCCTTGACGCGGTCACCTTCAGACAAAAATTGTTTGCGAAGACGCACTGAGTGCGGGGTAACTTCAAGATATTCGTCGCCATTGATGATTTCCAAACCTCTTTCAATTGAAAGTGTCAGTGGCGGAGTCAAATTGATGGCATCATCAGTTCCAGAGGAACGCATGTTGGTAAGTTGTTTTCCTTTGATCGGATTAACCGCCATATCAAGTCCCTTGGAAGAATTTCCAATAACCATGCCTTCATACACTTCCGTGGCAGGTGCGATGTAGAGTGATCCACGTTCTTGCAAGTTTGCCAATGAAAATCCAAGAGCTTTTCCGCCAATCATGGAAACCATTGAGCCAACCTCGCGACGTTTGATTTCGCCAGCATATGGCTTGAACCCAATCACGCGTGAAGAGAAAATTCCTTCACCCTTAGTGTCAACCACAAATTGTCCGCGAAATCCAAGAATTCCCCTGGTTGGAACCTCAAACAAAAGCCGAGTCTGAGATCCATGCACATGCATGTCAGTCATAAGTCCTTTGCGTTTGCCCATTGCCTCAATCACGCCACCTGCCAATTCGCTTGGCACATCAATAGTGGCTTCCTCAAACGGTTCTGATTTAACCCCGTCAATGTCTTTAATAATAACGTGTGGCTGTGAAACTTGCATTTCAAATCCTTCGCGTCGCATGTTTTCAAGCAAAACTGCAATATGCAGCTCACCTCGTCCAAACACGGTGTAATATTCAGTAGTTGAAAAATCAATCTTAAGACCCACATTAACTTCCAATTCTTTTTCCAGTCGTTCGCGAATTTGTTTTGAGGTCACATATTTTCCTTCGCGTCCTGCAAAAGGAGAATCATTAACCATGAAACGAAGAGAAATTGTCGGCTCATCAATCGTGATTGCAGGCAAAGCAATTTGATTTTCAGTTTCGCAAATTGTTTCCCCGATATCAATTTTAGGAAATCCGGCCACCATCACAATGTCTCCAGCGAAAGCTTCCTGCACTTCTTCTCTCACTGTCCCCTTGAAAGTATAAAGTTTTGTAATGCGAGATTTTTCAATCACTTCGTCACCTCTTTTCAAGAGATATGTTCCACCCATCTTGATGGTTCCTTCATGAATTCGTCCCACAGCCAAACGTCCAAGGAAGTTGTCATATCCAAGGTTAAATGGTTGCATGCGAAGTTGCGCGGCTGCATCAGCCTTGGCAGGATGCACCTTGAGCAAAATCATATCAAGCAAAGGTTCGAGATTGTCTGAAGTATCAGTCAGATGTTCCTTGGCAATTCCTTCGCGTCCAATTGCATACATCGTGGTGAAATCAAGTTGTTCATCGCTAGCTCCAAGATCCATGAAAAGTTCATACACTTGTTCCTGCACCAAATCAGGATCAGCAGCTGGCTTGTCGATTTTGTTGATAACTACAATCGGTTTCAGTCCAAGTTCCAAAGATTTTTTGAGCACGAAACGTGTTTGTGGCATTGGTCCTTCCTGCGCATCCACAATCAAAAGCACGCTGTCAATTGAGCGCAGCACGCGCTCAACCTCTGATCCAAAGTCAGCATGTCCTGGGGTGTCCACAATGTTGATTTTGGTGTCACGATAATTAATGGAAGTGTTTTTAGCATAAATCGTAATTCCACGCTCAAGTTCCAGCGCGTTGTTGTCCATACTGATTCCTTCTTCCACCATTCCTGTCTGGCGCATGATTGCGTCAGTCAAAGTTGTTTTGCCATGATCCACATGAGCGATGATTGCGATGTTTCGAATTTCCATAACGTTTTGTGCGTAAAGTTTATGTAGTTACTAAAGTTTGTAAAGCACTGCCTTATAAACCAACAAACCACATAAATTCACAATAAAAAATATATAAATACAATGAGATAAACAAAAAAACTGCCGCCAAGCAGTAATACCTCCAAAGCCATATAAATATAGCAACAAAGCGATAATTTGTCAACCCAGCGTTGGCTTTAAGGCAAAATACAAGGCAGACACTGAAAACGAGGACTGAATCAGATTTAAACAAAGAAAAAAACGTCCATCGGGGACGCTTTCAACATTCAAGCCATTTGAAGGTTTACAAGATTTTTTCCAACAATTCTTCTTTGCCTTTTTTGGTTTTAGTGGAAAAATAAACGATATTTTCCGTGTCGAGAAGTTCCTTAATGGCGCGTTGTTTTTTCACCAACTCACTGGCTTTCACCTTGTCCATCTTGTTAGCCACAATAATCACCTCATATCCGTTCTCACTCAAAAGTTCCATCATTTCAATGTCAAACTTTTTCGGCCCCACATTTCCATCGATAATCAGCACAATTTTGCTCGGCTTATATTCATTGTGTTCCAAATACCACATGATCATTTTACGCATTTTTTCAGCTTGAGCCAGCGATGCTCGCGCGTAACCATAGCCAGGCAGATCGACGAAATATGTTTTTTCATTGATCAAAAAGAAATTCAGCTGCAAAGTGCGTCCAGGGGTAGAAGAAGAAATAGCCAAGCCTTTAGTGCCAGTGAGTGCATTGATCACACTGGATTTTCCCACGTTTGAGCGCCCCACAAAAGCAATTTGGGGGATTTTTTCTTTGAGAATTGGATCTGTTCCCACCACTCCCTTCACGAATTCAGCTGATTTAATAATATTCATAAATTTCATCTTAGCGCACAAACATTAAAATAGCCAGCAAGACAGCTTATTAGGCTTTAGCTTTTTAGCTTCTAAACTTTGGAAGATTATCAGATGGCATTTTTCAATCTTGAAATCTGTTGAATCAAAATGGTGTTGCCAGCCAAAATGATCATGAAAATGATGATCAAAGAATTTCCTCCCAAAAAAATTCCTCCCATCACCGCCACAATGGAAGCGCCCAGGGTTGTGACAATATTATCCATCGCCACACCCACAATCGCGTCGCCAATTCTGCCCTTGGGATTGACGGAAAAATTATGCACCACCAACATCTCCCCGAAACAACCGATGATACCAGCCAAAATTCCAGTGAGCACAAAAGACAGATGTGTCAGATGCGCAAAAACTTCCATGGCTCGCACCATGCTTTCCGCGGCAAATAAAATTGCAATTCCAGCAAGCAACAAATCTGCCCAGATTCTGATGGTTTTTTGCTTGGCATAATATTGCTCTTCTTCAATGATTTCTTTGACCAATGACGCCGGTCTTTCACTTTTACGGAAATAATAAAGCGTTCCGATACAGAAAACTAGCAACGTGATTCCAACTGGCCTGGTCAACTCATACACATCGCCAGCCATGACACCTGAAAAAGATTTCGTTTGTCCGAAAATCACCATCGACACAGCCACAAATGCAGTCAGTGC
>JAAXUC010000002.1 GCA_013336225.1 Candidatus Moraniibacteriota bacterium | reverse complement strand
CTCAGGATAATGATAATGTGAAAAATATGTTGAGAGAAATTCAGTCACAATATTATTTTAAAAATAAAAGGGTATTAATACCCCAGGGCAAGCCCTGAACCCTCTGGGTTTTCGAGGCAAGCCTCGAGGTATTAAACCTTTTGGTATCGGCGCTCGCTCGGAAATACTTGTCTGCTGACAGTATTTCTCTCACTTCACTTGATAATCAAATAATATTATGACTGAATTTCTCTCAACATATTTTTCACATTATCATTATCCTGAGAAGCATGACTTGGCAATCCGCGGCCAATTGTTTTTTCATTGACGCTGCGCATCAAAGAAACATCGCGCATATGTTTCTCGCTTGCACTCAAATCAATTAATTTTGATTGTTTATTTGCCAGACCATTTCTAACTGATTCTTTTCCTTTATTTACAATTTCATCATATATTCTTTTTCTATCAACATTACCCTGCTCTTTTGAAGATGATTTTGTTTTTCCAAGCCCTAAAACAGCTTGTCTGGTTTTATATCCGAGCCCAGTAATTTTTGCAATTTTTTTGACAACTTCAGCTTGTTTGTAGTCAGCCACCCTATCGATATTTTCAACATGCTGAGTTTTTAGCACCTCCATCACAGCCTCCTTGTTTTTTTCCAAACCATAGGGATTGCCGACTTTCTTCGCAAAACTATTGAATGATTTTTCCATTTTAAAATTTTCTGACATATTTTTTTGTTTTATAAGTTTAAAAAAAGAAAAAGACAGGCTTTCACCCGTCTTTTGTACTCGATATATCAATTATAGCACACTTTTTCACTTCTGTCCATCATTTTAGACTCACGCACCAGCGTTTTAAAGCACAAAAAAGAGGCATTACTGCCTCTTTTTTATTGACTCAACGACTATTAACTAGTAGTTGTTTCGGCTTCCGTAACCACCACCTCGGTTGTTACCACCATCGAAATCACGTCGCGGAGGACGAGCTTCCATTGGGCGAGCTTCATTTACAGTCAAAGTACGACCTTCGTACTCTTTTTTGTCAAACATTTCGATTGCTGCTTGCGCTTCTGCGTCAGCAGACATTTCAACGAATCCGAATCCTTTTGAACGACCAGTCATTTTATCCATGATGATTGTTGCAGAAGTTACAGAACCTGCTTGTGCAAAAAGGTCTTTAAGTGCATCTTCCGTAGTTGAATATGGAAGACCACCAACGTAAAGTTTTGTTGCCATAGTTTTTCGCTTTGTGCTTATTAAACATGTAAGGCGACCTCCTCTCTTAATTTTACGCACCAAAGGCGAAAACCAGTAAGACACTTACAATTAACCCTAGCATACAGCAACTAGGCCTTAATGTCAATGAGATTCTTGGCTGCGCTTTCGCCAGCCAAATGTCCGGTTGACCAACACATTTGCAAATTATAGCCCCCTGTTGGACCATCGACATCGATGATTTCACCAGCGAAATAAAGATTGGGCACGATTTTTGATTGCATAGTTCGTGAATCAATTTCTTTGGTCGCAACTCCCCCACTCGTCACCATCGCTTTTTCAAAACCAAACAAGCTGTCAAAGTTCATTTCCAAATTCTTACAGAGATTAACCAATATATGTCTTTCTTTACGAGAAATTTTGGCTGCATGCTTTTCCAGATCAAGTCCCGAATAGCGCAAAATGAAATCCAGCAGTTTTGGAGAAAAAACATCAAACAAACAGTTCGACAATTTCTTGTCAGCATTTCTTTCAAAATCAGTCAGAATGATTTCATCCAATTGCTCAGCAGTTAAATATGGTTTTAAATCCAAGACTAGTTTTATATTTTCATCACTTTGAGAAATCAATTTTCCAATTCCACGACTCATGTTGAGTGCCAATGGACCAGAAAGACCATAATGCGCAAACATCAGGTCGCCAGCATCTGTGAATTTCTTTTTGCCACCTTGAAACACGGTAATTCCAACAGAGCCTGCACTCACGCCCTGAAGCTCACCCACCCAATCTTCCAAAATTTTGATTGGCACTAAAGCTGGCAATGGCTCAATAATTTTGTGTCCCATTTTTGCTGCCCATTCATATCCATCTCCCATTGAGCCGGTGGCTGGATATGATTTTCCGCCCGTGGCAATGATCACCTTGGCAGGAAAAAGTTCCCGCTTCTTGAGTTTGATTTTGCTGATTTTGTTTTCGCTGTCCAAAGAAAAATCAACCACATGCGCTTTGTATAGAAAAGTGATGTTGTTTTCTTTGAGCACGCTCATCAAAGCATCCAGCACATCCTGCGCCTTATCACTGACTGGATAGACTTTGCCATTTTTTTCAACTTTCGTTGGCACGCCGTGATTGGCAAAAAATTCTTGCACATTGCCAGGACGAAATGCACCGAAAGCAGAGAGCAAAAACCTACCATTCTTATAGAGATTGGAAAGTTCCACGATGTTATTCTCATCCTGAGTAATGTTACAGCGGCCATTACCTGCCATCAAAAGCTTCTTACCCGGCTCTTCTTTCTTGTCCACCAAGGCCACACGAGCGCCTTTTTTGGCAGCAGCAAAAGCAGCCATCATCCCAGCTGGACCAGCACCGATCACCACCACATCAAATTGTTCTTCAATCAGTTTTTTTGAACTCATATTTTTAGATATCTTCTACATTATTGATAAATTACATAATGACATATAATTAAATAAAAGTCAAACCGAGCTTCATGCTATAATATACTTATCAAATATTAATTTTAAATCTATGAAAAAAATTATCACAATTGTTTTATTGTTGACAGCAGGATTTGGCGTTTGGAAATATATTTCCATTAAAAGCCAACAACCATCAATGATAAAAGAAACCAAAGACACCTTGGAAAAAACTGCCAACTATGTGCCAGACGCCATCGACCGCAAAAATGCGATGGAAAACAATATCAATGACAGTATTGCCAAGGAAAGTGAACGTTTGCAAAAATCCTTAGATGAAATTAAGTGAGAATCCGACAGCCTTTACATGCCTAGAATATTGTGTTATTCTATATTTTCACTAAAGCTTACCTGCTTTATGAACTTTATAACTTTACAAACTTTATAACTTTTGTATGTTGATCGACGATATTAAAATTGAAGTGGCTGCCGGACATGGCGGAAAAGGCTGCGTGGCATTCAACAAGAACCTGATGAGTCTTGGGCCAGCTGGCGGAAGTGGCGGCAAAGGCGGAAGCGTCATTTTTATTGGTGTTTCCGATCTTAATGCGCTCGGACAATTTCGTTTCCGAAAGCAAGTTAATGCAGAAAATGGCCGCGAAGGAAAAGGTCAGTTTTGTGATGGACCAGATGCCAAAGATGAAATGATCAAAATTCCAGTGGGAACCGTGATTCACAATTTGACCACCGGCGAAGACTGCGAAATCACCAAAGTTGGACAGGAAATTTTGATTGCCAAAGGCGGACGAGGAGGCAGAGGCAATTTTCAATTCCGCGGCAGCAAAAACACCACCCCCAAAGAATTCGAGGAAGGAAAGCCTGGACAGGAATGCGAATTACGTTTGGAACTTAAAATGATTGCTGACATCGGATTCGTGGGTCTACCTAATCTTGGAAAATCTTCCCTTTTAAATGAACTTACCAACGCCAATGTAAAAGTGGCCAACTATCAATTCACCACACTTGAACCAAACCTTGGCGTGTATTACAGTTTGATTCTGGCTGACATTCCTGGACTTATTGAAGGTGCTTCAGATGGCAAAGGACTTGGAATAAAATTCTTAAGGCATGTTGAACGCACTAAAATTATTTTTCATTTCCTGGCTGCTGACAGCGAGGATATTGTGGCAGATTACAAAACCATCCGCGCCGAACTGAAAGCTTTCAATCCTGCCCTCTTGGAAAAACCTGAATACATCCTTGTTTCCCGCTCTGACACTGTCGACGAAAAACAACTCAAGAAAATCCTAACCAAAGCCAAGAAGATTAATAAAAATGCTGCGCCAATTTCAATTCATAACTGGGAGCAAATTCAAGTTGTCAAAGAAATCTTGAACGAATTGGACAAGGAGAAGTAGATAGTTCTTATCACCACAAAAAAAGGAGGTTTGCAATGAAGTATTATTTTAGCAGAAAAAATAATCATTGTTTTATCAAACTCACTGAGATATTGAGCCCGGTGGTGGATGATGTTTTGACTGGCAAGCAAGATGCTTGCAAAAAAGCAATTCAACTGATGCACTGGACCATCACGAAAATTCCATCCAATCGTTTTAAAAACCAGGAGTACACCCAGCAAGTCTTTGATGCTATCGAAGCTTATTTATTAAGCGGAGACAAAGCAATCAAGAGCATTGCACGCAAAAGAAGAATTGATCGTCTGGAAGTGAGCAAAACGATTGCCTCAGATTGCTTGGAATATTTTGCTTTCTTACCAGCAAAATTAGAAGCGGATCCGGAGAATATTAGTGACTATCTCAACACAATGGATAACATCTTTCATCTTCTGCGGAAAATTGATCGCAGAATAAACTATTTCCAGGAGCTTCAGCTCCACTTGGAACAAACAGCTTAAAGCTCCAACATTAGTCAAATACAAAAGGCGCACTAGAAAAATCTAGCGCGCCTTTTAATTTTTTTCAAAAATTTCTATTCATTTTTATTTTCAGCATGATGATTCTTGCTTGGCTCAAGTGCATGTAAAATCGCATTAACCAAAGAAAGAATCAAACTGAATAAAAGTGCTGTCCAGAAACTTGGGACATGGAAACCATCCACAAATCTGCTTGTGAGCATAATCATGCCAGCATTAATAACCAAAGTGAAAAGTCCCAAGGTTAAAATCGTGATTGGCAAAGTCAGAATGATTAAAATCGGTTTCAAAATTGTGTTAAAAATTCCCAACACCACAGCCACCACCAGCGCCACAAAAAAACTTTTTAAAATAATTCCGGGCAGCAGATAAGCAGTAATCATGATTGCCAACGCTCGCAAGAACCAATGCAGGATAATACGCATAAATTTAATATTGTTTAAGTATTATATATTTAGTATATATTCTATTTAAAAAAATCTCAATGTCAAAATCCAAATTTCAAATAAAATCTTAATGACAAAAAAACTAAAAGTTTAATCATCCTGATTTTGAACTTTATTTGACATTTGAAATTTAGATTTTTGATTTACAAAAAATAAAATAAGAAACTCATTTATTAAAGTAGCCACTAACTATATCTTCAACTTCTTTCACGCTCTCTGTTTCCATCAGTTTAGCGCGCAATTCTTTGGCGCCGTCAAAACCACCCACATATGCCTTGAAATGCTTTTTCATCACGTGAAAACCTTTGATTTTCTTACTTGCAAGTTCTTTTTCAAAAAGTTTAGCATGTTCAATCATCACAGCGAATCTTTCTGAGAGTGGAATGTCATCAATGGAAATCTTTTTATTGAAAAACCAGGGATTACCAAAAATTCCGCGCCCCACCATGATTCCATCCATGCCAGAATCTTTGGCTTTTTGTTTTCCATCCTGCAAACTTTGCACATCTCCATTGCCCACAATAATCACCCCGTGCTCCCTGGCAAGCGCTGCGATGCGCGGAGCCAATTCCCAATGAGCAGCAACCTCTGACATCTCCTTGCGCGTGCGCAGGTGCACTGTGAGCACAGCAGGTTGCTCAGCCAAAATTTCCGGCAGCCAAGTTTCAATTTCATTTTTATTATAGCCAAGACGAGTTTTTACTGAAATTGGAATCTCCCCCGCCCCAGCTTTGGCTGCGCGAATCAATTCCCTGGCAAGCTTGGGATTTTTCATTAGCGCCGACCCAGCGCCTTGTTTTTCCACGCTGCGATCAGGACAGCCCATATTTATCTCAATACCATCAAAACCAAGCTCGCACAGAATCTCCGTGGCCTTTTTAATGTTTTCCGGATTTGCACCGAAGATTTGCGCCACAATCGGATGTTCATTTTCCTCAAAGCGCATGTCGCGCAGCAAAGCCTTGCGACCTTTTTCACTGGCCAAGCCATCTGCGCTGACAAATTCAGTATATAAAACATCAGGTTTTCCATATTTAACAAGCATTTGCCTTTGCGCAAAGTCAGTCACATCCGCCATCGGTGCCAACACAAAAAATGGCTTTTGCATTTTTTCCCAAAAATTCTTTTTCATATATTTCATTATTGTCTTATTTCGATGCTTTTAGCAAGCAAAAGCCCCATTTGCATGGGGACTTTTGTATTCTGCATTTTTCCTAAAAAGCTAACAAGCTAAAGCCTAAAAAGCTATTTACTATTCCCCTGTTGTTGTTCCGCCATTAGCTTTTTTAAATCCAACTTTCCAGCTTGGTTCATATTCATTGTCCCATTCATCTTTCACCACCACAGTCTCACCTTTCATCAAAGTTGAAAGTGCAATGTCGTTCATCATTTCTTTCTCAGTTTCCACCTCATGCTTCAAATCCTCGAATTTTTCATAGGCACGTCCAAGTTGAAGCTGAATGCGAGCTTCAATGGCTTGTTTTTTCTCACGCAAAACTTTGATCTCCTCCACAATTTCCTCATATTCATCAGCTTGAATAAGGGCATCCTTATACATATCTCGCAAATCTTTTTGTTCTTTTTTCATCTCACGAATGTGATTGAAAACATCTTGAATGTTTTGCATTTGTGTTGTTGTTAGTTATTAATTATACGTAACGAGCTTTATCCGCAACGTTTTTACAGCATAGCACAAAATTAAAAAACAAAAAAGGTGCCGCGTAATTATCGCGCGCACCAATTTTTTTGTTTTTACCCGTCATTCGTGAATGACAGGTTTTGTTTTGGTTTTTGTTTTTACCTGTCACTCGTGAGTGACGGGTTTTGGCTTATCTCTAATTAATCATTTGTTTATAATAATAATCCACATCTTTGATCCACTTCTCTGAGCCTGCAGCTGCTGGACCATCACATGAATATCCACATTTCCAAATAACCATCTCTTTTGGCGTATCTATTTTTTCCTCATTAACCAAGTGACTAATGCGAGTTCCCACAATTGCCACTGCTTCCTCCGGTGAGTCAAAACAAGTGTGACCGCCAGAGCCCATTCTGTCAGATTTCAAACGAAATCCCCAATAGTTATAACAATCCTCTCCATCCAAAACTGGCTTTCTGTCTCCCCAGGCACTTTCTTTTTTTGCAATTGCAATCATGAAAGCTGCCACTTTTGGTTCTTGTTTGGCAATATAACGCGTCATTTTTTCAATAGGATATCCTTGCACCATGTCGTTTATTTCTTTTTCTCTGGCAATATTTCTTGTGCTAGTGATTCCAGCAACCTTTGGCTGCTCTTTTTTGACTTCAACCCTGGTCATGCTTTGAACCAGGAAGATTGAAAAAGCAATGATGATTAAGATTATCAACAACAGAATTTTTCCACTTGCTGGATGAATTTCTCCAAAAGTAAGCACATGATTATCTTGTTTGCCAGCTCTTCTGATGGATTTTTTGACAACATTTTTTGTTTTTTGCTTTAACACAGCCTTGGCTGTTTTCTTTGAAGCCGCTTTTGTTTTAACTTTTGCCTTCTTTACAACTCTCTTCAAGTTTTTCTTTTTTGGCTCAACTAAAACATTCTTCTTTTTCTTTGAAGGAATAACTTTTTTCTTATTTAGTTGTTTTTTAGTATTTTTTTTCATATTTTTTTGGAAACAAGCAAAAACGGGCTTTCACCCGTTTCGACTCTATCTATTCCAATAACTCTAGTATACACCCATCTGAGACAAAAGTCAAGCCGAAAGAACTCTTTTGTTGGCCGGGATGCATCATCTTGAAAAAAATTTGCTTCACTCTTGACAAAATATAGTTTACTGCTAAACTGTTTAGGCATTAACTTTCTTAAAGATTTCGCCAATATGAAAAAAAATGATACATCCTCACCAATCGAGCCGATCATTTGCATCACTCATCGACTTGAAGCCATCGCCAACAAATATGTTTTTCAGCCCATGGGATTTTCGCATATGAGCATGAAGATTTTAAAGTCATTGGCAACTAGTGGGCCACTCACCTCCAGTGATCTGATAAGAATTACCAGCGCCACTAAATCCAACATGAGTCAACGACTGAGTTTCCTCGAAAAAGAAGACTATGTCACCCGCACCCACGCAGAGAATACTGGCGACAAGCGCAAAGTAATAATCAAGCTCACCGCCTCTGGCAAAAGAAGACTGACTGATTTGGAAAAAAGATTGCAAAAAGCGCAGATATCTTTTGAAAAAAAATTCACCAAAAATGAAATTGCTCAACACAAAGCTTTCTTCAAGAAGCTGTCTGTCATACTCGACAATGGAGAACACGAATTAGCAAAAATATTTAAGTCTTAGAAAAATTTTATGAACAAGAAAAAAATCATCGCAGCCATTTCAGCAGTCTTATTGCTTTTTATTTTTGCTTTGCGTTATCAAAGCAAAAATATTGAACCAACGAAAGAGACAATCAAGAAGCCCATTTCCGTCACAGCAAAATCAGCTGCTGACAGCAAAGAATTTTTACAAAAAAAACAATATCCTGCCAATGTTGTTGGGGATCAGGAAGTTAAAATCACCGCCAAATCAGCTGGGACAATTGTGGTTGCCCCTGGAAACATTGGGGACAGAGTGAATGTTGGAACATTGCTGGCCAAGATTGATGACACTGGCACGCTTAACATTGGAGAAGATGGACTCAAAAGTATCATGGTTCAGCAGGCCAATATAGCATCAGAGCAAGCCAAAAAATCATACAGTCTAGCAAAAGATATCTACAATGACATTAAGGATTCGTCTTCAGCAACCAGGACACAAAAAGACAACGCCAAAGCTCAACGAGACATTGCCAGATTGCAATATGAAAACACTTTGCTCGGACTTAGTGGTTCAATTGACAATCATCTCATGCTCAGCCCTATTGCCGGAGTGATCACCAATAAAACTGTTTCCGTGGGAGATTCTGTTTCAGCTGGACAACAGCTTGCCACCATCAGTAAATCAGCGAACATTAAAATTCAATTTTTTGTCGAGCAAGAGCAGCGCAACAACTTGATCCGTGGACAAAGAATTGCAGCCTTTGATGCCACTGGAAATTCAATCTCTTTGTTGATAAGAAATATTTCCGTCTCAGCTGATCAGATGACCAAACGTTTTTTGATTGAGGCTTATCCCGAAAAACAGGGGCAGACAACGTTGTTGGCTGGCACGATTGCGACTGTCAACATTGAAACGATCACTAAACCAAAAATGACTGGCAATCTGATTTTGCCACTTTCCGCCATTGGCACTGGCCAAAATGAAAGTTATATTTTCGTGGCTGAAAATAATGTTGCAAAAAAACAGGTTGTGCAAATCGTGAAAGTTGATGGGGAAAATGCTGAAATAGCATCTTCGATTTCAAATGAAACACTCATCATCATAGATGGCAACAAGCTACTGCGAGGTGGAGAAACCATTGCTTTGCAAAATTAAATTAAAGAAAACACTTTTATGGAAAATCCAGAAAATAAATTTCAATCAACTGACAGTGCCTATTTGGATAAACTCGAATTCACGCCAGACAAAAGAAACACCTGGCTGAATTTCTTTGTTTCAAATTTCAGAGTTGTCATCTTGCTGATCATGCTCATCTCACTTTGGGGCATATATTCTTTCACGCAACTTCCGCGCGAATCAAACCCGGAAGTGAAAATTGCCACTGCTATCATCACCGCCTCCTATCCTGGAGTGTCCCCTTCTGACATGGAGGAACTGGTCACTAAAAAAATCGAAACTGCCATTTCAGGTGTCAGTGGAATCAACAAAATCACTTCTACTTCAGCCAATTCTTTTTCCACCGTGGTGGTCGAATTTGATGCCAAGCAAAATGTGGATGACAGTGTCAGAAAATTGCGAGATAAATTGCCAACAATCCGAAACGACATTCCCTCTGACGCCAATGATCCACAAGTCAAAGAAATTTCACTTGATGACACACCGATTGTGACGTTTGCCTTGGTTGGTCCTTATGATGGATTCACTTTGCGAGAATATGGCGAAAAAATTCAAGACGAACTGGAGAAAATTCCTGGCATTCGCGAAGTCAACATCTCCGGAGGAGATGAAAGTGAATTTGAAGTTGCCTATGACCCAATGAAATTAGTGTCTTATGGAATCACTACTGACCAAGCCAATGCAGCTATTTCAGCCACCAATCGTGCAATCCCAGCTGGAAATTTTCAAGGATCTGAGTTTAATTATCCCGTCCGCACAGATGGCCGATTTTACGACGCCCAAAAACTGGGCGATATTGCTGTTTTGCACACTGCGCAAGGAGCCATCGTGTATTTGAAAGACATTGCAAAGGTTGAGGAAAAAGCCATTGAAAAAACCATCTATTCGCGTTTTTCAAGCAATGGAGAAATTCCACAAAATGCGGTCACTTTGCAAGTCGTCAAAAGAACTGGTGGAAACATCACCAGCACTGTTGACAATGCTCGTGCAAAAATCGATGCACTACTGAAAACTTTTCCCACGGGCATGACCTATGCCGACACGGTCAATCAAGCTGATCGAATTGAAAAAGACTTCAATCAATTAACTCATGATTTTCTTTTGACTTTAATTTTAGTGGTGGGAATTCTATTTCTTATCGTTGGTTTGAAAGAAGCTTTTGTGGCTGGCATTGCCATTCCTTTGGTTTTCTTTGTCACCTTCGGAGTTATGCAAGTGACTGGAACATCGCTCAATTTTCTTTCCATTTTTGCTCTCCTGCTTTCACTTGGCCTTCTGGTTGACGATGCAATTGTGGTGGTCAGCGCAACCAAGCAATATATGAAAACAGGCAAATACACTCCCGAAGAAGCAGTGCTACTGGTTTTGCATGATTTCAAAGTCGTGCTTGTCTCCACCACGCTTGCAACTGTGTGGGCATTTTTGCCGCTACTCATGGCCTCAGGCATGATCGGACAATTTATTAAATCAATTCCTATTACTGTTTCTGTGACCCTTATTTCTTCTTTGCTGATTGCACTGGCCATCAATCATCCCTTGGCAGCCGTGCTCGAAAGGATCAGACTGACCAAGAAATTTTTCTGGCTAATCCTATTTTCAACCCTTGGCATTGGTCTTTTTTCTGCAATGCAACATGCCGCTTTCGGCTACGTTTTTGCAACGCTTTCTTTTGTGGTTGTTGCCTGGATGATTTCCTGGTATTTCAATACTGGCAAAAAAACACTTGAAGAAAATTTCATGCTGGCTGAAAAAGAATGGGACAGCGACGAACTCATCAAACAAAAACTGCTCGCGCAAGGTGACCGCGAGAATGCTAGCTTGGCCAGCAAGTTGATTCATGGTGTCATTCACTTTGACAAGGTTTTACCTGTCTATGAAAAATATCTGCGCTTAGCAACCAGCTCAAAAAAACGCAGGATCGTCACACTGCTTTCAACTTTGGCACTTTTTATTTTCGCAATTTCACTTCCAATCACAGGAGTCGTGAAGTCAGAATTTTTTCCAGCTGCGGATGGAGATGCGCTCTATGTCAGCCTGCGCGGACCTGTCGGCTTAAGCTTGGATCAAACCGACAAGATTGCCAATGAAGTTGAAAAACGTTTGCTTGCAATACCAAACATTGTCAATTTTTCAACCATTGTTGGCAATGCTGGCTCTGGAGGTAGCAGCATGAGTGGCGGCTCAAACAATTCAAACACTGCTTCAATCACAATCAAACTTATCCCAATGGAAAATCGCGACATCAAGGCCTATGATATTGCTGAGGAAATTCGCGATTCCCTTGCTGACATTCAAGATGCCACCATCACAGTTTCCGCGCCGCGTGGTGGGCCGCCATCTGGCAGTGCTTTTCAAGCGCAAATCAGTGGAGAAAATTTGCAAACCCTAGATAAGATTGCCAATGATTTAAAACCGCTCATCGATTCCGTGACTGGCACAATCAATTCTGACATTTCACTCAAAGACGCTCCAGCAGAATACACTTTCTCACTAGATCAAACCAAGATGGAGCTCTATGATCTGAATGCCGCCATGGTTGGCACCGCGTTGCGCAGTGCAATTTCAGGCACCACAGTGACCACTGTCATTCGCGATAATAAGAACGTTGATGTGTTGGCGCGCTATGGGAAAGACAAAATTCCAACCTTGGAAGCCATCCAAAACCTGCAGATTCTAAACACAAAAAAACAACCGGTTTTCATCAAAGATGTTGCGACCGTCACTCTCACGCCATCAGTCGACTCCATCAAACGCATTGATCAAAAAAGAACAGTGCTGCTCACTGCGGATGTCACCGGGACCACCAGCTCAAATGAAGTGGTCAAGCAATTTCAAGATAAAATTACCAATGAATATTCCTTGCCTGAGGGATATGTCATCGCCTATGGCGGCGAAAACGAGCAAAATGCCCAGTCAGTGCTTTCTATCATTCGCGCCATGGCCATTGCCGCGCTCTTGATCATTTCAACCTTAGTTATTCAATTCAATTCATTCAAAAAAGCCATCATCGTGCTTGTCACACTTCCCTTGGCCCTGATTGGAGTGTTTATAGGTATGGCGCTTTTAGGTGTGACCTTGAGCTTCCCAGGGCTCATTGGTATTCTGGCACTCTTTGGAATTGTGGTTAAAAATGCCATCATTTTGATCGACAAAATAAATCTCAACATTGAAACTGGCATCCCCTTCAATGATTCCATTATTGATGCTGGAAAATCCAGATTGGAAGCAATTTTCATCACTTCCATTGTGACCATTGCCGGCATCATCCCAATCACCCTTTCCAATGCAACTTGGACTGCCTTGGGATCAGCCGTAATCTTTGGACTCTCCATTTCATCCTTCTTCACCCTGTTCATTATCCCAACTTTATACATGACTTTTATTGGCGAAAAAGAAAGATTCTAATTTTTTGCGTATTAAAAAGCTCCACATTAAAGTGGAGCTTTTTGTTTTTGCACGAGCTGGCTAGTGAGTGCGATTAGCGCTGGATCTATAAACAAGAACTTTCTAATGAAATAATTTAAACTCTGGGTCTTTCTACTGCAGCGCTAAATTTGGTTGATCAACATATTTTAATCAATTTAATGCCAATAAAACCAATCCTAAGACCAGCAAGTTCATTACTATAATTTTCAATTTAATATTATCTTCTTTAAAATAAACCTTCCCAGATAAAACTGACCAAAATAAGGCTGATGATCGCTTAGCTGCAGTCATTATAGAAGCGGCTCCATAGTTGTAACCAAAGCTTTCTATTACTCCACCAATGCCAACTGAGAATGATTGGTAAAAAAACACTGGTTTAGTTAGGAAAATAAATGGGTTTTCTTTCGCCCTAACTATTGAGAATATTGCAAAAAATATCAATAAAATTAAACTTATGAATAATTGCTCGGCTGCCACAGAATTGTAATGAGTTATATCATATTTAAAAAGAGAGATAGTCACCACAGCATTAACTGCGGAAAAAAGAGCAAGGCCAATTCCTTTTTTCCCTATTTTCTTATTCATAAATAACACCAGTATGGAAATCAAAATGATAAATATGCCAGTTATTGGCAATATATTCATCTTATAACCTAAAATAAGATCAACGATAACAAGAAGTGGGATTGTAATTGTCCTTACAAAACTATAAGTAGTCCTGTCAGCACTGACTACAGCTAAAACAGAAACGTATGCCTGGATTATTTCAAAAAAAGCTCTAATAGTAAAGGTTGGCAAAGACGCAATTTTAAAAATAAACTCGTCGTTTTTAGAAATGCCAATAAGTACATAGAAAATAGCACCCCAAAATAAACTTAGAAATGCCATAGTGAGGACACTTGCTTCGCCATTATTGATTTTTATTTTACTAATTGACTCAGAAATTTCTTCAAAGAATGTTCCTATTGAAATCAGTATTATTCCAAACATACCAAAATATTTTTATATTTACTATTTATGCATATTAACAATAAAAAAAACAACTGCCCTAATTTAAAAAATTATACCAAAAAAGACTCAACTGGGTCTTAGGTGAAAAATATCTAATTTCATGTTGCAAGTTTAAAACTAATTAATGTTTTTGCCAATCTCAACATATCCGCAAAAAATGATTTTGGAATCGCTAATGAATCCGGTTAGTAATGGATTTATAAGCAAAAATATTTTGGTGTTGCAATGATTTCAATTAAAGATACTTTTTATTTTTAATTTCCTTAGGTAAATATTCCTGCCCCTCACTTCCCTCCACTGGTGTGTATTTATAGCCTTTGCCGTAGCCCAGTTTTTCCATTAACTTGGTGGGGGCATTGCGAATGTGCATGGGCACAGGCAGATTCCCAAATTCTTCCACGTCTTTTTTGGCTTTATTATATGCAAAATATGTAGCCACACTTTTCGGCGACTTGGCCATATAGACAACCAATTGTGCCAAATGCACTGAGCATTCAGGATATCCCAACTTGTGACAAGCATCAAAAACATTATTGGCCAGCACCAAAGCAAAATTATCAGCCAAGCCAATGTCTTCAGAGGCAAAACGCAAAAGTCTGCGCGCAATATACGTCGGCTGTTCTCCGCCTTCAATCATGCGCGCCAACCAATACACACTGGCATCTGCGTCGCCACCACGCATGGATTTATGCAGTGCGGAAATGATATTGTAATGCTCCTCTCCATTTTTATCATAATACAAATGCGACTTCTGAATGATTTGCTTCAGCAATTCTCTAGTAATAATTTTACTTTGGTTGGCTGCGGCTTCCAAAGTGTTAAGTGCCATGCGCGCATCGCCATTGGCCAGGGTGGCAATTTCCTTAATAATTTCAGACGCGATTTCAATTTGCTTGTTTCCCAGACCATGTTCCTTGTCAGCAAGTGCCTTGCTAATAATCTTTTCCAAGTCGTTCACTTCAAGTTTGTATAGAACAAAAACACGCGAACGTGAAACGAGCGCAGAATTCACTTCAAAGCTGGGGTTTTCCGTGGTCGCTCCAATCAAAGTCAGCAGGCCTTGTTCGACATGCGGAAGCAGCGCATCTTGCTGCGCTTTGTTCCAGCGATGAATTTCATCCACAAATAAAATGGTCTTTTTCTTTTGCCATTGATTTTCCTGTGCCTGGGAAATTGTTTTTCTGAGCTCTTTGATTCCACTGGTCACTGCGCTTAGCTTAATGAAATCAGCATTCGTTTCATTGGCAATGATGGCTGCCAGTGTGGTTTTGCCTGAGCCAGGCGGGCCCCACAAAATCATGGATGGCACCTGGTCATCAACAATAGCTTTGCGCAAAAAGGTTTCTTCTCCAATCAATTCTTGCTGCCCAAAAAAATCCTCCAGTGTTTGAGGACGAATTCTGTCAGCCAATGGAGCGCTATTTGTATTTTGTTGTTTTTCCATATATCCAAATCATCATACAAATATTCATGTTAGTCAAACAAAAAAATGATTGCCCTCTTGCAACCATTTTTTCATACCACTTTTCATATAACATTTCTATTCATATCGGAGTGCCTCCATGGGACTCAAATTTGCCGCGCGGCGTGCTGGATAAAAACCAAAAACAATTCCGACCGCAGTCGAGACACCAAAAGCCAACAAGACTGAAGACATTGAAACTTGAGTTGTCAGTGAAGGCACGAGCTTGGAAACCAGCAGTGATGCTCCCCAGCCCAACACCACCCCCAAAAATCCTCCAAAAAATGTCAGTGCCACCGCTTCTGCCAAAAATTGCATATTGATATAGGCTTTCTTGATGCCAACGGCTTTACGAAGTCCAATTTCGCGCGTTCTTTCCGTCACAGTGGTGAGCATCATGTTCATAATTCCTATGCCTCCTACCAGCAAAGATATCCCAGCAATAGAAGATAGCAGGATTGTGAATGTTCCCGTGATGCTTGAAGCAGTTGCAATAATATCAGCCTGATTTGTCAGACTGAAATCTGCTTGCTCTGGATCTGAAATATTGTGGCGCTTGAGCAGCAAGTCAGAAATATTGTTTTGGACATCAGCCATCGAGCTTTGGTCACTTGCAGCAACACTTATTGTACTTACAAAAGTATTGCCCGTGATGAAATGCTGTGAACTTGTGATAGGAATATAAATACTATCATCTGGGTTTGTAAATCCAGATCCACCCTTGGCAACAGTCACCCCAATGACATCAAAATCCACATTTTTAATGCGAATAATTTTTCCCACCGGATCACTGCCAGCTCCGAACAAATCATCGCGCGTGGTTGCGCCAAGCACGGCAACTTTGGCATTGGCTTTTACAGCATTTTCAGTGACAAACGTTCCTGATTCCATTACAATACTGCGCACGACTGCATAGTCAGCGACTGTTCCCACGATTTGTGTGTTAGTGTTCGTGCCTTTTGCTGTGACTTGCGCTCGCTTGGAATCTTCGGGCGCCACAGCAGCAATATTGGCAATTTCATTTTTAATTGCGCTGGCATCATCATTCGTAAGTGTTGCACTACTACCCGCGCCACTACTCACCCCGCCACTTTTTTGTGCGCCAGGTCTGACAATAATCAAGTTTGATCCAATGGATTGAATGCTGCTGGCAATTGATGCTTGTGCGCCTTGCCCAATTGCAACCATTGTGATCACAGAAGCAATTCCAATGACGATTCCCAAAATTGTCAAACCGCTGCGAACCTTGTTGGCAGAAAGTGACCAGGAAGTTTCTTTTAAAATATCCGTTATAATCATTTTTTTGTATTTTTAATATCACTCTCAATTATTCCATCGCGAATTGAGATCACCCGCTCCGCAAAGGCTGCTATTTCCTGTTCATGTGTAATTAAAACTATAGTGTGCCCTTTCTGATTCAATTCCTGAAAAGCTTTCATCACAACTTGGCTTGTTTTGGTGTCCAAATTTCCAGTCGGTTCATCTGCTAAAATAATTGCAGGATTATTAATTAAGGACCGTGCAATGGCCACGCGCTGCATCTGTCCTCCTGAAAGCTGATTGGAAAGATTGAGAAATTTTGATTCTTCCATGCCAGCATAAGCCAAGCATGCTTTTGCTCTGTCCTCTCGCTGCTGATCTGTTGTGTCGGAATAAAGCAATGGCAACATCACATTTCTAAGCACAGTGGTACGCGGCAAAAGATTGAAAGCTTGAAAAACAAAACCGATCTTATCTCTTCTAAGCTGCGAGAGTTCATCATCATCCAATTTGGAAACTTCTTGTCCATCCAGAAAATATTCTCCCTTGGTTGGTGAATCCAGCGCGCCAAGAATATGCATCAGAGTTGATTTTCCTGAGCCAGAAGGACCAATAATTGCCACAAACTCGCCTTTTTCAATGCTAAATGAAACATCATTCAAGGCAACTGTTTGCATGTCACCACTTTGATAAATTTTCGACAAATTTTTACATTCAATCATAGTATGATAACGCGCTACGAAAGCGCACATCCGAAAAAATTAATTGTTCGTAGTTTCGTATCGGCTCACTATCCTCTTCCACCACCAAGCCCAGGGAATCCGGTGCTTTTTGTGGTGGTGGCTTTAGCATTTAGATTGATGGTTTGCACAACAACATTGTCGCCAACACTTATTCCACTAACTATTTCGGTGTCAGTGTTGTTTGCTGCTCCAATTTCGATTGTCCGCTTTTCTGGAGTAGCTGCACCATCTTTCAAAACCTCAATATAGGTTGAATTTCCTTGGGTTTTCAGCGCGCCATTAGAAACAGTGATCACGTCTTGTTTGATTTGAGTGATGATTTTTGCAGAAACGCTCATTTGCGGACGAATACGAGCATCGATACTGTCGAAACTAACGGTCACATTATATGTGACCACACCTTGTGCAAGCGTTCCAAGTGCATCAATTTTTTCAACCTTGCCTGAAATGTTCAAACTATCGACAGCCCCAAATTTCATCATCACTTTTTGACCAATGGCAACATTTGGAATATCAACTTCATTGACTGATACTTGTGCTTTAAGAGTTTTGAGATCGCCAATAATGATTGGGGCGCTGCTTGAACTATTAGCAGAAAGCCTGCTCAAATCATCGCCATTTTTCACATTGATAGCACTCACCGTGCCATCTATTGGAGAAGTTACTGTTCTCTTTGCTCCATTATCCAACTGATTATTATAATCAGCCAAGGTTGCAGCATAATTTTTTTGAGCTGAAACCAAGCCATTTTTAGCAATAATTATTTTTTTATCCAAAATCTTTTTTTGATCAGAAGAAACATTGTCGTCATCCTTTGCATCTTCTCGCTCGACTTTTGCTTGCTTGACTGCAAGCTCAGCAGAATCAATTGAATTTTTTGCTTGCTGCAAAGAAACTGCTGACTTATCATTGCTTACCGTCAAATCATTATTAATAATCGTAAACAAAGTTGCACCCTTCTGCACATTGTCTCCAACTTTGACTGTTAAATTTGAAACCGTACCAGTGATGATTGGGTCAACTGTTGCAAGCTGATCGACAACCACATTGCCACTGCCGGCAACGGAAATCACCAAGCTGCCATTTTCAGCTGCTTTTGTTTTATATTTAATCACAGCAGTTGTTTGCTGTGATTTATCATACCAATAATAGCCCCCAGCAATAATTAGCAGTAAAATAAAAATAATTTGTCCTTTGTGTTTTTTCCAATAATTTGCCATTTTTGTCTTCGAGGTACGAGAAGCTATCAAAAATGAGCATCCCTGCACCAATTCTTTATTAAACTTTTAAATTATATACCACTAAGCCGAAGGCGTTTCCGCTCATCATTCAGAAATTCACAGCAAAATAAATTTCGGAATTGGTGCAGGACAATATTATTTCAATCCTTCAAAGACACGAATCAAGTCCGCATTAATCATGCCATTATCGCCTGGCCTGCCAATCACCACAATATTCTCATCATTTTTCAAGTCTGTAATCTTGATATCATTTTGACCCATTTTAATGAGGGTCTTATCATTGACTGCAATGGTGTTTTCCTTGCCACTTGGATCCTTGATCATGATATTGTTGTCAGCAATTGAAGTTATCAAGCCAGCAACACCATGACCATTGCGAAAACCACGACCTTCAAAACCAGGCACTGCACCCATAGGTCCAATGCTTTCAGGTCTGCCTCGCGGTCCATCCATCATCTCCCTTGGACCATCCACAAAATTGCGCTGATAATTATCTCCCCATTGATAGGAATATTTGGCGCGATGCTCCCCAACGTGCACACCCGCTGCAAAAATAATCAGCGCTGCAATTAAAAAACCCGATGTGCCCAGGACTAACATGAAATATTTTGATTCAGTTATTTTTTTTAGTTCATTCATATGTTTTTCAGAAAATTTATTATTTTACCTGTCATTCCCGCGAAAGCGGGAATCCAGAACTTTGCCAGCCCAAGGTACTAAAACTGGATTCCGGATCAAGTCCGGAATGACAAACGTATTGTTTTTATTTGCTGATCACTTTCCAATTTCGCATATTGCTTAATTAGCAACAGAAAAACAAAAAACGGAGACAACGTCGCTACAACCGATATGACTGGGAATGTTTCCAGCAACGATATCACATAGTCCTGCCATACAATCAAAACTGTTTTCAGGTCAGAAAAGATCAAGGAAAGCAGTATGGAAAACTCTGATGTCAAAATGATTTTGCCAAAAACACCCAGCGCGGCAATGCTCAAAATTCCAGAAACAATAAAGCCGATGCGCAGCCACAAAATCTTTCTGGAAATTCTCCTGGCTTTTTCTCTTGCAATACGACTAAAAACCGCTTGCGCAAGGTGCTTGGGCGGATCAATCTCAACAATACTATTAGTGATTTCATCTGAATTATTGTCCATGCTTGTATTACGCAGCAGGGATCGTTCTGGGTGCATCTTCATTTGCACTGCCCAGAGAAGAAGTTTTTTTCAAAAAAATAAGTGCGCGACGATAATTGCTTTTGATCGTGTTTGAAGGAGTGCCCAAAATTTCAGCGATTTCCACCAAGGAAAAACCTTGTTTATGATGCAAAAGTAGAATGGTTTTCAGTTTCGGTGAAAGTGTGTTCAACAATTCATGAACATTTCTAACGTCATCCATTCTTTCCAGCAAAGCATTGGGATGCAAAATCGCTTGATCTTCAATATTTTCCAGAGCATTTGTTCCGTCCTCATTTTCAAAAGCAGCAAATGGCAAAGTTTTTTTCTTTTTAAAGTGATCAAAAGTTGCGTTTTTGGCAATGGCATAAATCCAAGTTGAGAATTTCTTATCCAAATCGAAAGAGTCCGCTTTTTTCCAGACTTTCACAAAAACCTCCTGCACAATGTCTTCAGCTGCTTTTCCATCGCCCGTCAATTGCAGAACAAAATTATATAGCGGCTTTAAATAGCGTAAAATAAGCACTTCAAGTGCTTTTTCATCATCCTTTTCCAAAAAATTTTTAATCAGCTCTTCGTCTGCTATAATCATACATTCATTGATACGCATCCTGACATTATTTATTCCACCTGTCCGCGATATCCAGCTAGTAACTCTTAAAAATATCTTTTTTTGTTTGATCATCGCTGACGACATATTGTTTTCTTTCTTCAATATCCAGCAGTACTTTTTTGAAATTATTTTCATTGAAAACCACGCCTTTAGTCTGTGAATTCAAATACTCTTGCTTTTTTTCAGCACTCCACTCTCCTCCCGACAAGCTGGTGTGCCAAACATACCAACCAAGAGCAAGAGCAATAAGTAAAAAGATGAGAAAAATAATTTTATAAATTTTTTGCCAGAATAAACCAATCGCGGGAAGCAACGGTTTTTTTGATTTTGAACCAATTTTGAAATCAAATTTCATATATAAGAAATGGTTAATTCGTATAAAATACACTATCAATGACAGCTTTCACATCACTATTTTTTATGATTACCGGCTGCACTTCAGGTGTTGCTGCCGCATTTGGCATTGCTACGCCAAACATCCCAATATTTGAAACGGAAAAACTAGTGTCAGCTTCATCATTCTTATTCATCTGAATTGCCACAATATCTGCATAATATTCAAACTTTTCAAGAGCATCAATGAATGAAACAATGGAATCATAATTCCCAATCAAAGTTATTTTCATCTGCAGATAATTAGGGCTTGGCAATCCCGAAATGAGTGTTTCTTCGGTTGGCGCACTGCTTCTGGAAGTCGTTTTCTTGGCAACCTCAGGAGCTTTCTCTTGCACAGCTATGGTTATGACATTGTTTGTGATCTCAGCCAGCTTTTCCAATCTTTCAATCAGCTCCACCGCCTTATTTTGATCCAAAAAAACATTTGCCAAATCACCACCTTCTTGCAAAGCTTGATATTGCTTTTGCACTTTCGGCAATTGTTCAATCTGCATTTTCACACCTTCTTGTTTCATGACTTCTTGTTGAATTTGATCATTGATTCCACTGATGCGTGCAATAAGTGGCATAATCACGAAATAAACAAGACCAGCAGCGATCGCCACAAATGACAAAACTGCTATTATTTCACGTTGTTTATGGAAAAAATTCTTCATTTTTATTGTTTCTTTAGGCAGTCTTTATTTATGGTTAAGTCCATCTGAAAATCAATATTTTCCTTAACAACAAGATTTGACAGTGGAACATTGATATTTGCAAAACATGTTTCAGATTCAAGTGCAGCCTTAAAATTCAAGAGGGTGTCGCGATTCCTGGCTTTTCCAACCAAAAATATCTGAAAATCTTTAGTTGAAAAATTTGTTATTGAGATTCCATCTGGGAGTATGGTACCAACCTTATTGAAAATATTGGCCCAATATAAATGCAAAGATTGAATTTTAAGCAATTTGGCTGAATTGTCATTAACTTCTTTGAATTTTTTCTCATAGGAACTGAGCTCTTGATATTTGTCCTGAGATTCAGCTTGTGATTTTGCTGCCACGGAAGTGTTATGACTAAGCATGAGCAAATAATAGATATTGCCCAAAATCACAATAAACAAGACGAGTGGAAGTAAAAACAAAAATTCCTCATGTAAAATTCGTCGAAATCTTTTTTTTCGTTTGAGTTCAGTCTTTATTTCTTTTGGCAACAAATCAAGATATATCTTCATAATATAAACCTTTTAATGCGAGTCCAATTGCTGTTGAATATTGCAATGATTGAGTCTTTTCAATTATAGGCAATGTCTTGCCCAACTTCATGTTAACCCAAGGGTTGCCCAACACTATTTCCCTACCTATTTTTTTTGATAAATATGGCACCAAACCCTTGGTGTTTGCGCCGCCGCCACAGATGATGATCTTATCCACACTCTCGGAATATTTAAGCCCTGTCACATAAAAATCTATTGAACGCTCAATTTCCTGTGCCAGATTTTCCAAAATTGGCGTGACAGCCTTGAAAAGAGCATCGTTTTTGAAAGCATCACCGATACCATAGGAAATTTTAACTTTTTCAGCTTGATCAAATGAAATATTCATTCCTTTGGAAATCACATCCGTGAGTGACTGTCCACATAGTGGAATGCTGGAAGTGAAACATGGCACACCACCCTTGGTGATTGAAAGACTGGTTCTTCTGTCACCGATGTCGACCACCAACACAGTGGCTTTTTCATCTTTCTCCAAGAGTAGACTCCTAGCCTGTGCTATTGATTCGATTTCCAGACTGACAGGATCAAGTCCTGCCAAGGCAAGCACTTCCAACGTTTGATCGACCACCGATTTGGCGATGGCAACCACAATCAAATTTATCTTATTTTTTTCCAACAATAAAGTTTCTGGAATTATCTGCCAATCATAATACACTTGCTCCAATGGAAGCGGAATATTTGCTTCCATCTCCCACTTCACTGCCTCATTCAACTCAGAATCATCCATCATTGGAATGGAAACAATACGCAAGAATGCCTTGGTTTCAGGCAAAGAGCAGATGACTTTTTTGGTTTTTATTTTTTCAGGACCAGCCAGGGCAATAACTTTTTTAATGGCTGCAACAACTTGCTCTTTTTGCAAAATCTCTCCTTCATTGACGCAGCCACCAGGAAAAGCGACTGAGCCATAGCTGGCAACATATTCACAGGTGCCGTTACTTTCAAGCATAACAGCCTTAACCGACAAATCGCTAAGGTCCAAGCCAAAGACATCCCAATTCTTATTAAATATTTTTCTATTGAGAAAACTCATTAAGATTATGCAACACGAATCATCAAGCACAAAGCATCTATGCCAGCACTAAACAATTCAATTTGCTTTTGTATTTTTATATTGCTACTTTTATTTCTGTTTTCAATTCTCTATCCAGTATACAACACACAAGCCACATCATACAAACTTTTCTACAGTTCATCCCACTGATCGATGGCATATTCAGTGCCAGTTGGAAAATATGGCGGAGGATAATACAGCAAATTATTGTCAAAATTAATGTTGCGGTTTTGATACCCTGTTCCATCAGTATACGCAAAACCATAGCGTGAATATGTTGCAATTGAACCATTAACGGTGATGGTATTTCTAGTATTGCCATAATATTCCCTGCCAACACGTCCCTCTTTAGCCAAGAATGCGCCATCGAGCGTCAACGTGTCCAAACTGTTTTCAATAACCTCGACATTTTTTTGTGCGATAACCCCAATAATATCAGATCCATCTGCAAGCCCATTGGAATTTGCATACAACAGATTTCCAGTTCCCAAAAAAACACTTTTTCCACCTCCAGTATATCCTGGCTCATCTATGAGTTCAGCTGCCACAAAAGAAACTTTTTTGTTGTCAACAGTTCCCTCAAGCCAAATATTATTCGCCACAAAAACAATCCCGTTATTTGGAATACTATGATTTGTCATGGTTGAACATTTTCCCCGATTATGATTAGTATTGGAGATCCAATTGCAAGTGGCTACGGTGTTGCAAAATGTTGTAGCATTAGTAAAAGATGAACATGGCAAACCATTCGTTGCAAGAAAACCTCCAATAGCTCCAATGGTTATTCCACTATAATTAATAATTCCATTTGATCCTGTGAAACTATTAACATATGGACTGTAAGAATTGACTGATGCAACATCCATCGTACCATCAGTTTTTAATTTGATATGTCTTCCCTTTCCAGTGTTATCAAATTTAATGGTGGCCTGAGAACGCATAAAGGAGATGTCTGAAACAACTGAATTGAAATCCAATTGAGGTGCTGGAAATGTTCTCCCTGCCTGAAAAACATCTGTGCGTGGAGCAACCACGGCAGGCGGAACTTCCAAGGGTCTATAAGTGTCAACAACGCCTGAACCAGGAGGAGCAGTGACATGTGTGTGCACTCCAAATTCAAGCTTTTCAGCTCCAGTGTCATTATGATCAAGATCATCATAACTCGCCAAGGAACTTGAGATAATATTATTAGCCACTCCGTCAAATCTTATACCTTTATTCGAATGAATTTTTCCAGTCACAACTGTTCCCTCACCAAATCGCATATTATCGTCAGCCAACACACTGTTCTCGCTCCAGGATGGACGTCTAAATCTGACTTGAACAACTCTTTTGATTGATGGTTTTGCATATGTCCAACCCGTTGATTTCACAATCACAATGGTCGAACCAAGTGCAGGCTTCACAACTTCCAACATATATTTTCCAATAGCACTGCTCTCCGGATCCATATACTCAACTTCAACAGGAGCATCCACTCCCAATGGATAAGGACTTGTGTCCTCCCAAAAATCCTTGATTTGCTCAGCAGTTTTTCCAGCAATTTGATGTGCAAGATACCAACGATAATAATAGGCGCCCGCTTCTGCAATTTGAAATGCCCGCTCCCTCTCAACTCGATCACTGCTGAAATGCAATTGGGAACTTATATATGTCAAAAGTGAAGTGAGTGTCATAGCAGCAATAATCACTGTAACCAAAGCAAAGACAAGAGCACTCCCCTTTCTTGTTTTAATATTTTTTTGAGATCCTTTTTTCATGATAAGCAATTTTAATAAATACGATCATAATCATTAAGATTTCTAAGCTCAACGAATGATTGTTGCTGGATGTTGTCTGGTGCACGATTTGGATCAATATTTATTTTCAAAAATATTTTTATCAAACGAATCTGTGAAACATCTGCTGGGACATCCACTGGATTATTGATTGTATCAGCAGGATAATCTTTATTGTAATATGAAAACATCGGGTCATTTATGGAGTCATTTACAATCTGCTTGGCCAATTCTATTGGTGATTCATAATCTGCAGCATACGTCTTAGGGAAAGTTGTAGATGGCCTGCGAATTTCCAAATAAACTTTTCCACCAGACAAAGAAATGCGCAATCTTTCTGTTTTTCCATCCTTATCATAATCTGAGTACACAACCAATTCATTGCTATTGGCAGTGACAATTGGATATGCACCAGCGTCAGATTGTCTCACTCTTCGCAAATATCCAATCAAATCTCCCATACTTCGAGAAACAACAAAGGACGATTTACCCATTTCCAAGGCATAGGCTTTATTTTTAATTGTTTTGGAAAAAACCAACACTGTCGCAGCAATTCCCAAGGTGAAAATTGCAAGTGCCACCAATGTTTCCACGAGTGTAAAACCTGAAATAATTTTATTTCTTTCTTTTTGCATGTTACGTTTTAATTAGCTTAATAATTCCAGCATCACCTGGTTTTGTTAATTTATCTATAACAACTGGAATATCTTGTGTGACATAATTCGTAGCTTCAACTTTCAAGGTATAATTTCCAGCAGGAAGCGACACAGCAGTGTCTGGATAATATAAAATACCATTAGCAGAAACACTTTTGCCTGAAAAAACTTCCACGCTAGCACTGTCAGTGAGTGTAATTTTTGCATCAATCACGGGTGAGCTCGTATCATTATCAATGACATTCACCAATAATCCATCCACGTCCTTGTCTGCAACATTAACCTGAAATGTCAAATCAGTGCCAGGAACCAAGGCTATTGGAGAAGGGTTCGGACTATATTCAACAAATTCGTATTGCGCATTGGCTGCCAAAACTATTTTATAGTTGCCAGGACTAATGTTGTCATATTTTTTTTCACCAGTTACTGCATCAGTAGTGCCAGCCTCATGCATATTTAAAACATCAACATTCAAGATATCTCGACCCAGAACTTTTCCACCATCAACTGTAAAAGCCAAATTTCCAATAGGATTATTTTGATAATCAACCGCCTTAATAGTAAGGCTGGATAATTCATCTACAATGTAATCATACATGTTTAGCACATTTAAAAGCACGCTAGCATGGGTATACGTTGGAGTATATGGATTCCCTAAATAATCTAAGGATGGTGAATCCATTGTCGCAACTGTTTCATACCCAGCTTTCGAAATTGTTAAGTGATAACCGCCAAGTGAAGCTGGTGCAGCCGGAATCATCATATGACCTTCACTGTCAACATTGGGCGAATAATTAATTACTGGTAATACTTCATTATTAACTATGTCCACTCTTGCACTACCGACAGCCACGCCATCACTTCCCTTGACATTGATTGCCATTGGCGCTCCACCAGCACTTGTTTCAAGTCCTGGCGGCACAAACCTTGAAATGGAAACAACTTTTTGCTGCTCACCATTGCTGTCATTCCAAGATATTGTTATCTTCACAAGTTTATAATCATTTGGAATTCCATCTGCAAGACCAGTTCCATCAAGCGGATCATCTATGTCCTCAACAAAAGTGTGCACATGAAACATTCGACCATTTGCCATGACATCCTCATCTTCTGGCATATTACCAACAGGAATACCACTAATAAGACCAACATCTGAATACTCAAGATTGCGCGCTATTTCCATTTTTTCATTAGCAAAAGCCACTGCAGCTAATCTATTTTTTGATTCAATGATATATTTCGTGCCAACGGTAGAAACAGAATAGAAAGAAGTAAACACCGTGGCCATAATAAAGGTCACGATTAAAACTTCGATCAAGGAAAAAGCTTTTTTATTATTTGTTATTGTTTTTTGCATAATCTTACTATGAAAAATATCACACTTCTTGCATTAAACACTATCTTCATCTTTGACTGTCTAAATTTTTGGATTTTCATTTCACACTATCCATCATACTATACATCGGCGTCAGCATGGCGACAGCGAAAAACCCAACCGCTCCACCGATAAACACCATCAAAATAGGTTCGATGATGGCGGACAAATTTTTCGTTATTTGGTCAACTTCCGCTTCATAAAATTCAGCCAACTGCAAAAGCACCGTTTCCGTTTTTCCAGTCTCCTCTCCCACTTGCACGATTTGTGAAACCAGCACTGGAAAAATATCTTGATGATCAGCCAAAATTTTGCTGAGACTAACTCCCTTTTGAATATCCTCCACGCTGTCCAGTAGAACTTTTTGATAATAATAGTTTGTCAGCGTGCGTGAAATGATTTTCAAAGCCTCCACACTCCCAACTCCACTTTTCAGCAAGGAGCTGTAAATTCGAGCAAAACGCGCACAATTCATCTGCTTCACCAAAGGACTAAACACCGGAAATTTAATGGCCACAAAACTCAAGGTTCTCTTCCCTGATTCTTGACCTAAAAACCATTTCATAAAAAAAATCAAAACAACCAACAGAATGGCTGTGGCAATTCCATTGTTGCGCAAGATGTCACTCAGATCCACAATAAATTGCGTCATAGCTGGAAGCTTAGCGTCCATGTCCTTAAAAACTCCTAGCAATTTCGGAAGCACGAAAGTTAACATGACATAGCCAATAATAAGCATCACAGTAAGAATAACTCCAGGATAAATCATGGCACCTTTCACCTTGCTTTTCAAATCATTTTCCTTTTCCAACTGCACAGCCACGATCTTCAAAACTTCATCCAAATTTCCAGCAGTTTCCCCCACTCTCACCATATTAATGAAAAGTTCTCCAAAAATACCAGGATATTTTGCCAAGCCGTCGCTCAAAGTTTTTCCACCTTGAACTTCTTCATAGACATCCAACAAGATCTTTTTGAATGTTTTATTTTCAGTTTGCACGGCCAAATTATTAAGGGCTCGCGAAACAGTTAATCCTGATGCAACCATGATACTCAAATTCCTCGCGAAAATCATTTTTTCCTTGAGTGGAACAGATTTAAATTTATCCAGAAATTTCACGCTCACACTATTCGTGTCAACTTCTTTTACCAATGATATAGAGGTAACTAAAAACCCTTCTCCCCGCAATTGCTGAGCAAGATTTTTTTCATCTTGAGCTGTGGCTTCACCACCCTTGGTTTCACCATTATAGCTCTTAGCTGTATAAAGATATTTAGGCATGTGTTTTAAAAAATCTCAATGACAAAATCTTAAATCCAAATAAAATCTCAAGCACGAAATCCAAATCTTCTATCATTAAGTCCTTTTGTCATTTATTTGACCTTTGGATTTTGGATTTCAAAAATGAAATTTTTGCTTACTCCTTGGTTACTCGCATCACTTCTTCAATTGAAGTGATTCCCTGAATTGCTTTGATAAATCCGTCTTCTCCCATCGTGCGCATACCATTTTCTCTGGCTTTTTTCTCAATATCATCCGATGAGGCATTAGAGGTGATCAATTTTCCGATAGTTTCATCCATTTCAAGCACTTCATAGATTCCCAAGCGACCATGATATCCTTCTTGATTGCATTGTTCACATCCCTTGGCTTTATAGAAATCCACTGTTTTCCAGGTGCTTTTAGCTGTGACCATCTCTGCCATTTCAGGAGTCCCTTTGAGCATTGCCATCATAGCATCCATATCAAAAGTTTTGCCAAGTGTCACTATTTCTTTTTCACTAAATTTATAGGCAACTTTACATTCATTGCACAATTTTCGCACAAGTCGTTGACCAATAATCACGTTGACAGTGGATGCCACCAAAAAAGCTTCTGCACCCATGTCCAAAAGTCGAGGCAGAGTTCCAGCCGCACTGTTGGTGTGCAAAGTTGAAAGCACGAGATGTCCTGTCATGGCAGCTTCCACTGCAATTTGCATGGTTTCTCCATCTCGAATTTCTCCCACCATGATGATGTCAGGATCTTGACGCAAAAGACTGCGCAGTGCCGCCGCAAAGGTCATTCCTATTTTAGCATTCGTTTGAGTCTGATTAACACGAACCATGCGATATTCCACTGGATCTTCCACTGTACTGATGTTCACATCAGGCGTGTTCAAGATATCCATGATTGTGTAGAGTGTAGTGGTTTTACCTGAACCAGTTGGCCCAGTCACCAACACCATTCCATTGGGACGCTTCACATGCCGATGCACAACTTCCAAGGCTTTGCCAGCCAGTCCCATTTTTTCCAAAGTCAGCCCCTTAGAAGTTTCATCCAGCAAACGCATCACGATTTTTTCACCTTCAAAAACTGGCAACATACTGACACGAAAAGAAATTTTATAACCTTCTTTTTCAATTTTAAATCGACCATCTTGCGGCAAGCGATGTTCATCCAATTTCAAATTAGACAAAACTTTAATACGAGCTACCAATCCCTCCAGCACTTGCTTTGGAAGGGTCATCGCATCATGCAGCACGCCATCGATGCGATAGCGGACGCGCACCTCTTTCTCTCCAGGTTCAATATGAATATCACTGGCTGATTGCAAAATGGCATGCTTTAAAAGCGTGTCCACAATTTTAATAATCGGCAGATCTTGAGCAATTTTTTCCAAATCTTGAGTATCATTTCCAGCATCAACATCATCAGAATTTTTACTGATGATGTCTCCAAACTCAGCTTTCAAGCTCTTCTCATATTGCTTGAGAATGGCTTTAATGCTTTCTTCATTAGTGAGGCATGGAATGATTTTAAGACCAGTTTTCTTTTTGATAAAATCAATGGTTTGCAAATCTTCAGGATTCTTCATGGCAACCTTCAAATCATTGCCGCTTTTTTCAAAAGCGATAATTCCATATTTTTTGGCAATCGGCTCCGGTATAATTTGCAAAATATCAGCCGTGATAGTTTCTTTTTCAAGATTTACAAATGGAATACCCAGAATGTATGAATACAACTTTTTGAGCTCAATTTCGTTGATCAATTTTTTTTCTATCAACAAATCGCCCAATTTTTGATTGGTTTCCAAAGCGAGTTTAAAATTTTCTTCCACAACCTCAAGACTCAATAAATTTGAATCCAAAAGAAACGCCTTGAGCTGTTTGTTTTCTATTTGCATTTATTTTTATTTATCCCGTTAAATTCGCTTTTGACGAAAATTTAACTGGGGTTTTTTGTGTTTTTGTATTTTTTTGTCTGCCTGCTTGGTTGACTAGAGGCTTTATGGCTTTATTTGATATTCAAAATTTCCTTAACTTTCATCATCACTTCTTCCAATTTGTAATCAGCTTTCACGAGATAGGTTGTTGCGCCCAATTCAATGGCTTTTTCCACGTCAGAAATGCTTCCTAGATTAGTCAGCAGCACAATTGGAACATGCTTTGTAGCTTCATTAGCTCTAACTTCCGTAAGTACAGTGTATCCATCTTTTTTCGGCAAAACAATGTCGAGCAAAATCAAATCTGGCAATTCACCAAGCGCCATCTGCACACCAGTTTCACCATCTCCTGCTGATAAAACATTGAAACCTTCCGCAATCAGATATTCACTGAGTGCTTTTTGCAAAACCAAATCATCTTCGATAATCAGCAGTTTTTTATCAGCCATACTAATTTGATGCAACAAATGCAAATCCTGTCTGCACTTGAGCAATTATAACATTTATTAATATTTTTACTTTAAAATTCCTAAACCTTTTTTCTCATCAGTCATCAATGGTAGTGAGAAATAAAATTCACTGCCAACATTTTCAATAGACTTAAACCAAAGTTTTCCACCTGACTGCTCCACGATGTTCTTGGCAATATATAAGCCTAAGCCTGTGCCATCCGTTTCATTCTTAATTGAATTATTGCTTCTGAAAAATTTCTGGCAAAGACTAGATTGTTCATTTCTTGGAATTCCAACTCCATTATCTCTAATGCAAAATTGCGCAAAACCATCAGCCTCTTCCACGATAACTTCGACTTTTCCTTTGCCATCAGTATATTTAATTGCATTAGTGATAAGATTATCCAACACCACAGCTATTCTCCGCCTATCAACAACAACTTCCAATTTTTTCAAATTACATGTCACTATCAATTCCACATTTGAGGCTTTGGCCAAAGATTGCTGAGCCATAACTGCGCTGTCCACCATGGTGCAAAAATTCATTTCCTCATTAATAAGCGCCAACTGTCCTTGATCGATTCTGGCAACATCCAACAAGTCATTAATCAATCTTCCCATTTTTTCCCCTGAATGTGAAACTTCACTGATGATTTCCAATTGTTTCTCACTAAGTCCATCCGTAAATTTTGAAAGTAGCAATTCAATCTGCCATTTCATCTCTGAAATTGGAGTCTTCAGCTGATGCGAAGCGATTGAAACGAATTCTGATTTCATCTTGTTTGACTTGGCCACTTCTTCCACTGTTCTAATGATTGAATTTCCAACTGTCAAAAGCAAAATCACCACCAATGATTCACTGATCACCACTATCTCGGGTGAATCATAGTTAGTGGAAACAATGTAAATTCCACTCATGGCAGAAATAATAATCACCCCCATCACAATAAACAAAAAACTAGGAGTTTGCCAGACGCTTATCCCAAGATCAGCAGCTTGCTTTTTCAAATTAAGTTCATCGTAAAGCCTTTGTCTTAACTTAAGCATCATAATTTTATTGGGTATTTTATGTTTATATTATTAAGATAATTATAGCACAAAAACCACATGCCATACAACACAAATATGTTAAGAGCTGTTAACATCTAAACGTTATTAGTAGACAGCGAGAATAGTTTTTATTTTTTGCATTAAAACAAGTCACATTGGTGTTAATTTTAAAAGTTGCAATTGTTTTTCCGCACAAAAATAAATAGGTATTAACCCCGGGGCAAGCCCCGAACCCTCTGGGTTTCCGCGGCAAGCCGCGAGATATTAACCAATTTATTATCATCACTCGCTCGGAAATGATTTTGTCTGCTGACAAATCATTTCGCTCGCTACGTTCGATAATAAAAACTATTTGAGCGCTATTTAAACAAAAAAAACTGCCAGCACATGGCCAACAGTTTTTAATGCATATTTTATAAAAAGTTGAAAAACTACTTACGATCCGACCTCACCTGTCATGAATACATGACATCCTCTCCTTATCAAAGGAGAGGAAACTATTGAAGAAAACTTTTTAGACCTTGAATTCAACCACCTCCCCGTCTGTCATCACATAATCCCGGCCGACAGTTTTGACGGCGCCCAATTCTTTGGCTTTTCCCCAAGATCCAATTTCCAAAAGTTTGTCCCACATGATCACGTCAGCGCGAATGAACTTTTCTTGAAAGTCGGTGTGGATGGCAGCTCCTGCTTCTGGCGCAGTGGCACCCTTTTTAATGGTCCAAGCGCGGGTTTCAATTTTGCCAGTGGTGATGAAAGTCTGCAGTCCCAGAAGGTCATAGGCTTTCACTATCAAATCATTGATGTGTGAAGTTAGTTCCATTTCAGCTTTTTCCTCTTCACTCATTTCAATCAATTCCTCTTCAATCTTGATATCAAGTTTCACATGCAACCTGTTCTCCAAAATATCAGGCAACTGTTCATTGATGTCAGAAACATTATAGACATATAAAAATGGCTTCATGGTTAGCAATTGCAATTCCCTGACGGCAATTTTAGTGTTTGCATCGTCAAAATCAATGTCAGCCGTGTTCGCCAACAACCCCTTTTCCAAATTATGCTTGATTTTTTCGGCAATTATCAGCTTAAATTGAGCATCTTTGTCATTTCCACGCGCATCCTTGGCAAGTCTCTCCATTCTTTTGGTCACGGTTTCCAAGTCAGCCAAAATAAGTTCCGTGTTTATGATTTCAATGTCCTCCAAGGGATCAACTTTGTTGTGCACATGGGTGATGTTGGAATTTTCAAAAACTCGCACAACTTGTGCAATGGCATCAACTTCCCTAATATTAGCCAGAAATTTGTTTCCTAGTCCCTCCCCCTCGCTGGCACCTTTCACAATTCCAGCAATATCCACAAATTCCACCACGGCTGGCACGATTTTTTCCGTGTCAGACATCACCGAAAGCTTGTCCAAACGTTCGTCTGGCACTTTCACCACGCCAACATTGGGTTCAATGGTGCAGAATGGATAGTTGCTGATTTCCACGGGATTTTTGGTAAGTGCCTTAAAAAGGGTTGATTTCCCCACATTTGGCAATCCCACGATTCCTATTTGTAAAGCCATAAATTTGTATTTAGTATTTTGTATAAGATACATCCTTGTTAATTAATTTCCTTTAACTCAAACATACTACCGTAAATTATGAAAATAAGCAATAATTAAGCATATTTCATTGTTTTGCCCTTTTCTTTTGCCAAATTACGTGCTATAAATACTTGATGCATTTCTGCGTTTTGCATCCATACAAGATACTAAATACGATACACAAAATACATGAATTACGAATTCGTCCTCTGTCACTACGGAGAAATTGCGCTTAAAGGCGGAAACCGCAACTTTTTCGAAGCGCAATTAATCACCAACATTCAAAATCAATTGAATGCTTTTTGTGAGGGCAGCTTTGACTATGTCAAAAGAATGTCTGGTGGAATTTTAATCAAACTGAGCGCCAAAGGGATTGAAAATGAAACCTTGATTCATGGCGCGCTGATGCACACTTTTGGCATTGCCAATTTCTCTTTCGCCACGAGCGTTACACAAGATATTGAAGCCTTGAAAACTGCTTGTTGGGAAATCGTAAAACATACCATCTATCCGCCAGCTGGCGGAGACTTTAAAACTTTTCGCGTCACCACTCAGCGATCAAACAAGAATTTTCCCATGACTTCTGAAGAAATCAACCGAGAAGTCGGTGGCTATATTTTCGATAAGCTTGATGGGAAAAAGGCAGTCAGCATGAAAAATCCGGAGCTTGAATGCAAAATTTTCATCATCAATGAATTTGCTCTCATTTCCTTGCAGAAAATTCAAGGACTGGGCGGCATGCCTGTGGGCACAGGCAACAAGGCCATGGCGATGCTTTCAGGTGGTTTCGATTCTCCAGTGGCTGCTTTTCAAATCATGCGACGTGGCGTGCAACTTCGCTATGCCCATTTCCATTCTGCTCCCTACACTTCCAAAGCCTCCATTGAAAAAGTTGTCACCCTGAGCCAAAAGCTGAAAACGTTTGGTGGCTCCACCAGAATATATCTCATTCCCTTTGCCAGCGTGCAGCAGGAAATCATGATGAAAACACCGGAAAGATTTCGCGTGATTCTCTATCGTCGCATGATGATGCGCATCAGTGAAGCACTGGCCAAAAAAGAAAAGTGTTTAGCACTCATCACGGGCGATTCGATCGGACAAGTTGCTTCGCAAACCTTGGAAAACATTTTGGTTGTCAGCCAGGCTGCCACTTTGCCAATTTTCAGACCACTGATTGGAATGGACAAGGAAGAAATCATGCAAAAAGCCAAAGCAATCGGAACCTATGATATTTCCATCTTGCCTCATGATGATTGCTGCACGCGCCTGATGCCCAAGAAACCTGAAACGCGCGCAAAACTTTGGGAGGTTTTGGAGGCAGAAAAAGCTTTGGACATTCCAACACTTATCAGTGAAACCCTGGAAAAAACTGAATTGTTAAAATAATAAATAATATATGGTTTCAAAAATTAACTCGCACTTTTTGATTTGCTTATTTTCTTTTTAGGACCTACGCATGCTCCGCCAGCTGGCGGAAGCGAGTAAGTTTTTTGACTATTGATTTTCAGTCAAAAATGTTCCTAAAAAAGGAAATAAGCAAAACAAGATATCAAAAAATGTCCTGCAACCAAAAAAAGTCATGATTTCCATCATGACTTTTTTTATTTGAGCTCTCTGCATTTTGCATTCATGCTTACACTTACATGTTTAAATGCTTGTATGATTGCATGATTATATGTTTTTATTCCTCATCATCTTCGCAGTTTCCACATCTTCGTATTTCTCTTGCCTTGAAGTTACTTTCACCTTCCCTGCTGCCGATAACTTTAACAATCTTTCCCCTTTTTTCCAATTCAACATTCTCCCAATAAATGCCATCGTCATCAACGATCCATTTTCTACCCTCTTCATCAATCACAACAAGCTCCTCTGTCTCTTCATTTATTTCAACAATTTTTCCAGTCAAAAAACCATTCTCAGGATGAAGCCACATTTCTCTGAGTGCATCATGCTTGGATTGATTATAAAATGGCATCGATCTTGTCATCATCCTATCAATATATTTTCCCATGCCAAGTACATACAAAATACTTCCCAAAAAAATGCTCAATGCAAAGCTGCCAAAAACAATCCATCTGCGCTTGAAGCAATATCCCAGTTTCGTGCATTTCCAGTTAGTGTAAGCAATTGCTGCAAAAAGAATCAAGAATAGCAGCCAGAAATATGGCAGCAACATGACAGTTGAAGTTGCCAGATTTCCCTGCAGATGATGCACAATATCAAAATCACCAGATTTCAAAACATGCACAATAACGCTAAAAGAAATGCTGCCCAGGATCATGGAGATGGCAAAAAGCATCCAAAAACAGCATCTTTTAAATAAAAAATGCCAACGAGGAACAGGAGCGATATGATCGCATTTAATTTTTCCAATAATGTCTTCGCTGAATTTAGTCATACTTTTTTTAAATCTCGCTTAATTGCTTTTTCTTTAAATTGTTTCTTAGCCCTATTTATCAAGGTTGCCACTGTTCCCATCGGTTTCTCCAAAATATCTGAAATTTCCTTGTAATCTTTTTCTTCCAAGAATTTGAGCACCAAAACCTCCTTGTAGCGTTCATCCATTTGCTCCAAAAGTGACCTCACTTCTTCGCCAGTATATTTCCGCTCCAGTTCTTTGGCCAAATCTTCACTGCTTGCCAGAATGTTGAGCAACTGATTGTCTCCTTCATAGGTCACTGTCTTTGGCCTGGCAGTTATTTTTCGGAAATGACTGATGACTTTATTATGTGCAATTCGATAAATCCAAGATGAAAATTTGAGATCTTGATCAAAAGAATTGATGTTCTTATAGGCACTAATGAAAACATCTTGCAACGTGTCTTCCACATCTTCTTTTGAACCACCAGAAATTCGCAGAATATATCTCGTCAGTTTCTCCTCATAACGCTCAATCAAAAAACCGTAAGCATTGGGATTTTCAAGGGTCAACAAAACAAGCTCTTCATCTGACATTTCTGCGACATCCTCAGCACTATTAAATTCTTTCAAATTTTCACTTTTCATTTAACCCGCCAGCTGTATACATGAATTCATACGCGACCAATCCAAATACCCTTTCAATTCAGGTGCATACCTCTGCTTAATTTTTATCTTTTTTCCACTTTACAACCATCAAAGCATAGCACGCATTTGAGAGAAAGTTAAGCGTCAATGCCTACACAACAATTCTTTTCAGCAATGGAGAAATTCGAGTGGTTATCTCATAATTAATCGTATCAATTTTTTCTGCAATTTCCTCAGCCATGATTTCTTGCTCTCCTTGCTTGCCCAACAAAACCACTTCGTCTCCAGCAATCACTCCCTCTAAATGTGAAACATCCACCACGAACATATTCATAGCCACACGCCCCAAGATTGGACATCTTGTTTCGCCGACCAGTACCTCTCCACAATTGGAAAGTCCGCGATCAAAGCCGTCACTATATCCCTGAGGAATCACAGCTATTTTGGTTATTTTTTTTGTAATGTGCGTAAGTCCATAGCCGATCGAATAGCCAATTGGCACGGTTTTGACCTGTGCTACATGTGAAATCCAACGCGCAACCGGTTTTAGCTTGAAGTTTTTTCCGCCAGCTGGCGGATCAAGCTTATTTTTCAATTCATTAGATGGCCACATGCCATACAAACTAATACCTGGCCTCACTAAGTGAGAATTGCCTTGTCCGTTTTCCCACACCATGATTCCTGAGCTTGCCGACATGTGCGTTTTCAAATCTGCAAAACCATTTTCTTTGAAAACTTCCACGGCTCTGGCAAAAGCATCAATTTGTTTTTGAGCATGCGAAAAATCACTAGTGTCTTCAATGTTTGCAAAATGTGAATAAATTCCATCCACCACCAGATTTTCACATTTTTTAAGCACCCTTGAAATTTCCTCGACATTTTCAGGCAGCACGCCCTGGCGCCCAAGATAGGCGTCAATTTTCACATGCACCAAAACTTTTTTTCCAAACTCTTTGGCAATTTCGTTTAAAGCCAGAATCTGACCTTCGTCATAGACACCCAGGATTCCATCCAACTTCAGCGCTTCTTTCATTTCATCTGTGGCAATATAGCCCAGCACTAAAACAGGTTTTTGCGAAACCTCTCGCAGCAGTTTAAGTTCCTGCAGATCATCAACTTGAAAATAGTCAGTGACTTCTTCCAAAATTTTAGCCACCTCATTTTGACCATGCCCATAAGCATTGGCTTTTATCACGGAAATGACTTTCACTCCAGACCCAACCAATGATTTCATCATCGCAAAATTATGTAGCAAATTTTCTTTTGAAATTTCAATATAACTTAACATATTTTTAAATTTCTAAAATTTAGCTGTTTAAAATTTTTGTCAGTGGACAATTTTCGTGATCATGTTTTTTAGCACTGCAATATTTGCGGCCATATTCAATCAAGCGGTAGGAAAGTTTTGGCCATTCCTGTTTGGGAAAAATTTGCATCAAATCTCTTTCAATCTTATCAGGATTTTTTTCAGGACTAAGTCCCAAAAGATTGGAAAGTCTTCGCACATGCGTGTCCACCGCGATTCCCACATGCACGCCGCATGCACTGCCCAAAACCACATTGGCGGTCTTGCGGGCGACGCCAGGCAGTTCAAGGAGCTGCTGCATTGTACAAGGAACTTTACCTTGATATTTCTCTTTAACAATCTTGGCGCTAGCCAAAATGTTCTTAGCTTTATTATGATAAAAACCTGTTTGAAAAACATCTTGCTGAAATTCCAGTTGGTTGGCAGCCACATAGTCATCCAATATTGGATATTTTTGAAAAAGCTTGGCCGTCACTTCGTTCACTTTCTTATCAGTGCACTGCGCAGACAAAATCACCGCCACTAAAAGTTCCCAGGAATTGCTGAAATTAAGAGCAATTTTAGCATCCGGAAAAAGCGCTCGCAGCTCGCGCGCCACAATCAAGGCAATCTTCTTTCTATTGTCAATTTTTCCGTGATAACTCATATCTGATTATCTTACAATTATGCTTTAATCTAAGCACGAAAAGGGTTTTTATACAAATGGGTGCAGAGATTTACGCCTCGCAATTTGCTGATTGCTAGTTGTCCGCGGCAGAGCTGAATGTTCGTACTTCCTAAATGCCATAAGGAGAGGGATTCCTCTTCCCCCGAACTTTCTCGCGAGTACGCAGAGAAGCAGGGATTTCCGCGTCGCTTGTTCGCCGTCGCTCACAATCTCCTTGTCCGCGGTGGCGCTAAATGTTCGTATTCCTCACATTTACCGGCGTTCGCTGCGACAATTTTCTGCTGAAAATTCTCTAGCTCACTGCCACCGGTTCGAATCCCTGGCAATCCAAAATAAAACAAAAACAGAGAGGACTCAAAAAGTCCTCTCTGTTTTTGTTTTATGTCGGGGCGCAGGGATTCGAACCCTGTCTAAATGATCCCAAATCACTCGTGCTACCGTTGACACCACGCCCCGTGGAATTTCTCAACTAATACCTATCTTAAACGATTTTGCTGTTATAGTCAATATTGAGCCATATTGTGCCTGCAAATGGCACAAAAAAGATTCCGGCCACTATCTTTGAAGCCCTATTTCCCCAATATAATGACGATTTCCGAAGATTTTTCCTCAGCTGAGGACGCCTCCTTGGCTACTATTTTAGGATATGTTTTTTGTAAATCTGCTTTTATTTGAGCCATATTTTCCACATTTTGTGCTTGATAATACAGGACAACTCCAACATTATCCTTATTTTCCGCATTTTGAGCGTCAATATTCACATACTTCTTGGCTACCAAAATATCCTTAACTTTTGCTGCGCTACCAACAGCTGCGCCGCCGTTTAGAATCAAAATTTGCAAATCTTGAGGCCTTTTTGTTGAAACGACATCTTGCACAACCTTTTCGGCAGAAGCTTGCTGTTCCACAGTTGCTGAAGGATTTTGAATAACATCATTTTGCATGGCAACTTCTTGCTTTTTTTCTGTTGCAATCAATGAGATGCTTTGTTTCTTGGGTGGCATTTTTTTAAGCAACACGAATCCGCTTGCGACAAGACCTATAACAAAAAAGATTGCCAATATTTTTTCGCGCAATGAAAAGCGAGCAGGAGCTTGCACTGTTGCAGTGTTTTCAATTTTTGATAAATATTTTTCTGTTGCCTGCTTCTTGAGAATTTTCTTATCAACTGGCAAAATATTCAAGACATGTGAATCACTACCAACAAGATGTTTCTTTACTGCAATTGAATACAGGGGGTCAAGCTCCATGATTTCAGGCTGCAAGCCATTGGCCAAAAAAACATCGTCCCCAACTTGCATATATTTATCGATCAAGACTGTGCTAAGTTCTTCTTTGCATTTTTTTCGCACTGAAGCAACAAAGCCCGCCAACATTGAAGCGTCATCGCTTTTTGCAGCCACAAAAGTTCCAATGACTGTGCCATTTCTCACTGCCCCCATCAAAAACTTCTCGTCATTCACGGCAAAAAGAAACAAGCCAGTTTTTGGAAGCAAGCGAGCAATTGCCACTGATTGAGGCTCCATGGCTTCCACGCGCAAGCCGGCTTCTTTCAATTTTTCAATAAACATGTTCAGCAGCTGAGCTTGAACGGCAATCACTTGTGAGGAAAAGAGCTGATCCTTTTCTTTGCGAAAATCCCAATTATCCCCCAGCTCCTCAGGAATCGCTTCGCGCGCCTTTTCCAAAATGCTTCCTCTATCACCCTTGGAAGAATCAAGTGTGGTAACATAGGAGAATTCTTCTCCAAAAACAACCCTGACCACATTTGGACCATGCGCTGCAATGTCAGCAAGAACAAGGGCGAGATTTTCCTCGTTCCAATCATACACAGCCGCTGCTTTGATGTTTTTTCCACCAGTCGAAAAAACAGCGGAAGTGATCTTGCCGCGAGTTACAAAGATGGTAGTGATGTGATGGCGAAAAAACATATTAATATTCTATCACAAAAGGTTTCTCTTCCCAACTTATTATTTGCAAAATGCCATCAACAATATTCACATGTACCTCAAGAGAACGTACATATTTTTTTTGCCCTAGCATGTAGGCTTGCATCGTATATATTTGGCCATCATTCGTGATGTTGAGATGACACACTTTTTCTTCAGGAAAATTGATTGTTCCGCCAGCATAGGCAACGTCAGTTTTGAGTCGCAACAATCCTTCCTCCAGGCAAGATTCAGAAAGAAACAACGCTTGCCGCCCTTCGCCAAAAGACTGCGAAACTTTTGAGCTTCCAATTGAAAGAAATGAAAGCGTGGCAGCGATTCCCAAGGTAACAAAAAGCAAGATCAAGACTGTTGAAATAACCACGTAACCTTTTTTATTTTCTGATTCATATATGATCATATTGCAACATGCGCTTTCAAAAATTAATCCACACCATTTTGCTTTGCTTATTTTCTTTTTAGACCCTATGCAGCGAGAGCGAATCAGTTTTTTGACTATGATTTTCAGTCAAAAATGTGTCAAAAAAGGAAATAAGCAAAGCAAAATACTTAATGACGGAACAATGCATCCTTTATATGCATACATAATTTAATTTTACTGACTTCTCACCTCCGCTCCCGAATTAATTGGCAATGAATAATTGTATTCATAACTGTTAAGCGCTTCAGGATAATAGGCTTCCACTGTGAAAGAAAATCCCACATATTGAACTTTCCCAGCGTCATTTTCTTGTTTGGATAATTGAAAATTTCTCACGCGCACATTTTCTCCGGAAAGAAATTGCGGGGAATTTTCCCCTCTGGCAATGGAAATCCTATCTCCAATTGATTCGATCATGATCTTTCCTTGAGGAGTGGTCAGCGATATTTTTCCATTTTCGCCCTCAAAAACAGAATTATTTTTATCAATATCAGTTGCCATGCGAATTTCATTGTTGAGGCGCAACATGATGAGCCTGGCATTTGCAGCAGTGTCTCGCATGGTGGCAGCTTTAGTGCGCGCGCTGACCATATTCCAACCATAGGCAAAAAGCACGCCAACCACAACTGACGAAATTGCTATATATAATATAGTTTCAATGAAGGTAAAGCCCTTTTTTGTTTTATTTGTCATATTTTTTACTTCCAACGAGAAAGATAAGTCACTAGCTGAGTTGAAACATTTTCGCCCGTGGCATTTTTCCAGGAAACATCTACTATTATTTTTTTCATATTCAAATCATCTGCTCCGTCTTCCGAAACAATATTCAGCTCACCGTCTCTTTTGGCTGTTTCGATTGTGATGATTCTTTTGTATATTTCAGATTCATCACTGCCATTTTTCAATTCCCACTTACCAGCATTGAAGTTCAATCCATATTCAGACCCATCCACCAATTCATCAAATGAAACATCTCGCACTGCTCTTATTTTTTCCAAGCCATCCTCGGCATACAGTGAGGCATTTTCAAATTGACTGGCTTGAGCTTGCACTTGCATCGATTCAAGCACAAAGGAAACAGCAGTAGTGGAAAAAATGGAAAAAAGTGCCACTGCTAAAATGACTTCTAGCACCGAAAAACCTCGCTTTTGTGATATTCCTTTTTTCATGCTGATAATTATTCAAAAACTCCTTCCGAATTTAATTTAAATATTTCGTTCACATTCCCCCAAGCCACAACAATTGAGCCAGTTGGCTGCAAAGGAAATCCTCCATAGCGCGAGAAACTCATTTCATCAAAACCTATCATATTCACATGCGAATTTATGCTCAACGCTTGATCAAATGCTTGATCGCGATTTGAAAAATCTTCTCCCCGAAAAAGAATCAATTTTCCTGATTGCTTTTTCACGCCCCAAGCTGAATTCTCTTTGCCCAGCATTGAAAGTGCTTGCGCTTCTTGCAGCATTCCAACCAAACCTTCAGAGGCATCGCGCACAGACATTTGATAAATGAAATGCGTGGAAAAAGCAGCGGTTGGAACACTCACGATCAAAACAAGCGCAATCACCAAAAGTAATTCGATTAAAGTAAATCCCTGCTTATGCAATATTTGACATTTAACTTTTGACATTTAACTTTTTTCAACATCTTAGCGACGAATGGAACCAGTCAAAGAATAGATAGGCAAAATAACAGCCATTGCGATGAAAGCCACGATCGCTCCGATGCCTAAAAGCAAGGCTGGCTCCAAAATTGCAGCCATGTTTTTTGCTTGCACCTCAGTTTCATCTTCAAAATAATCAGCCAAATACATGCATGATTCTTCCAGTTTTCCAGACATCTCACCCACCGTAATCATTCTTGCGCAAAGCTGAGGGAAAATCGTGTTGTTTTCACTTTTCAACTCTTCCCCCATGCGCCGCCCCTGAGTCACCGCCATGTGCAAATCAGCTGCCACTTTTTTCATGACAAGGTTGTCTGAAATTTTAGATTCAGTGGCAAGTGCATATTCCAAAGAAAGTCCACTGGAAAGCATGATTCCAATGTTTCGAAAAAATGCCGAAAGCTCTGAGCCCAAGATGACTTTGCCTGTAATGGGCAGGTTGAATTTGATTTTATGCCAAAAAAATCGCAGACGCGTCCAAGCAGCGATAAGCACACGAAAAACAATCAGCAACGCAATGAAAGATATCATCGCAATTGCACCATAATCTTTCACCCAATTAGCAAAAGCCAATAATATCCTGGTTATAAGAGGCAATTGCACATCAAACGATTTGAACATGTCCCCCAATTTTGGCAACACGAAAAAACTCACAAAACCTCCAATCACGATTGCAGCGCCAACCACCACAGCTGGATAATATAGCATGGCTTGAATTTTTTTTCGCAGCGTCGCCTCTCTGGTGATTTTGGCCACCAAAAAATCCAAACTTTTTTCCAGCGTGCCAGACACTTCTCCAATTTCCACCATGGAAATGAAAAATAGATCAAATGAACTGGATTCCTTGGCAAAAGCCTTATGCAGTGGCTGCCCATTTTGAATCTGAGCCCTGACTGACAACGCGACTTTGCTAATAGAACTTTTCTGCTCACCTTCAGCCAATGTTTCAAGTGCTTCATCCAGCGGAATGCCTGATTTCAAAAACATCGAAAGATGCTTGATGAAAAAAAGTTTTTCTAAGTATGAGAGTCCTGAGAATATTTTCATATTTATTTTTTTGATTATGGGCAATATATGATTTCAAAAATTAACTCACCTTTTGATTTGCTTATTTTCTTTTTAGGACCTACGCAGCGAGAGCGAGTAAGTTTTTTGACTATGAATTTCAGTCAAAAATGTTCCTAAAAAAGGAAATAAGAAATCAAAAGCACCTAATCTAGCATAGCTCTTGTTTTTTATATATATCTATAATTTCGTGGCACCCAAAATCTCATCAATAGTTGTAATTCCCATGTTAACTTTTCCCAAGCCATCTTCCAAGAGACCAATCATGCCTGACTTTTTCGCCAACTCCTCCAAAAAGCCCGCATCTTTGTTTTGAGAAATTGCTTGTCGCATTTGATCATCCATGACCATCACTTCAAAAATTCCGATTCTGCCCTGAAAACCTGTTCCCTGACAAGCTTCACAACCTTTGCCTTGATACAGTCGCACAGTACCATCCGGATTGGATTTTTTGACACCAAACATTTTTTCAGTAAGCTCCCAACCAATTTTCTTGGCGATGTCAGCCGCTTTAAATTCCTCGCTCACTTTGCAGCCATCATGGATTTTACGCACCAAACGTTGCGCGATGATGACACTGACAGTCGAAGCAATCAGAAATGGTTCCACTTCCAAATCAATGAAACGTGGAATGGCCGTGGCGCTGTCATTAGTATGCAAGGTTGATAAAACCAGATGTCCCGTAAGCGCCAAATTGATTGCAATGCCAGCCGTTTCTTGATCACGAATTTCTCCCACCAAAATGATGTTCGGATCTTGACGCAAAATGCTGCGCAAACCTGAGGCAAAAGTAAGCTTTGCTTTGGGATTGACTTGAATTTGGCTCACTCCATCAATGTCATATTCCACCGGATCTTCAATGGTCATGATGTTCACGTGCCGTTTATTCAAAAGTTTCAAAATGGCATACAATGTTGTGGTTTTTCCACAACCAGTCGGTCCAGTCGACAAAACCATGCCATATGGTTTTTCATAAGCCTCTTGAATTTTTTTCAGATTATTTTCACTAAGGCCAATGCCAGCCAATGAAAATTGACGAGAACGTTCAGCCAAAAGACGCAGCACTGCTTTTTCTCCTTCTGTCACCGGCACGATTGAAACACGCAAATCCATTTCAGAATTGTCATCCTCCAGCTTGAAAGAAATTTTTCCATCCTGTGGAGTTTGATGTTCATCAGTTCGCAACTTTGCCATCACTTTGATGCGCGAAATGATTTGGGCATGCAATTCCATTGGAATCAAGGTGACGTCATGCAAAATTCCATCAATACGAAATCTGATCACACTGTCGCTTTCTTCGCGCGGTTCAATATGAATATCAGAGGCGCGATTGCGATACGCCTCCACAATAACTTTTTTCACAATCTGAATAATGGAAGAATCATCCTCGCTGCCAGCAACTTTTCCAGACTTTTCAGATTTTATTTCCAACAAATTGTTCAACCCTTCGCCATACAGCTCCAGGACAGTATCAATATCTTGATCAGTGGTGGCATAGGCAATGGCATGCATGCCCTCCCTGCGAGCAATGAAATTGAGTGTTTCAAGATCAGTGGGATCCGCCATTGCAACATGTAATCCCTTTTCATCCAACCTAAAAGGCACCACGCGCTTCTTGCGGGCCACTAATTCAGGAATAAGTGCCAAAGTCTCTTTGGTTGGAAGTTTTCCAGCAAGTGACATAAATGGCATATCCAGTGCATCCGCCACCAATCTGGACAATTCTTCATTAGTAACAAGCCCCTGATTGACAGCGACATCTGCAAGTGAGCTATTTTCCAGCTTGGCACTAGCCACTGCTTTGGCAACCTTTGCCTCATCAACCACGCCAGACTCACCAAGAATTTTTTCAATATCTTGATTTGTGAAAGCCAAATATTTCATATTTTTACCCTAAATTATTCAATACCAAGATGCTGCTTGACCAATTCAATGATTTCGCGAAAAGAAACATTGGCCTTTACTACATAACCGATAGCACCCATGGCCAACAACTTCTTCTCATCCTCTTCCTGACTCAAATTTGAAAGGATAACCACCTTAATATCTTTAGTTTCAGCTGATTCTTTCAATTCTTTCAATGTTTCAAAACCATTCTTAATCGGCATGATAAGATCCAGCAAAATGATCTCTGGTTTATTTTTTGTGGCCATTTCAACAGCTTCTTCCCCGTTTTTGGCGATAAAAACCTCAAACCCCTCCTTGGTCAATTTACTCTTATAGACATTAGACAGAAAAACATCGTCTTCAGCTACCAGCACTTTTCGTCCTTCGCATTTGTTCTCCATAATAGTATCAACAGTTATTACGACTTAAAATCAGTTGGTAATTCGATTGTGAACGTTGTTCCTTTGCCTTCCTTGCTCACAAAAGAAACATTCCCACCGAAATCTTCTATAAATGATTTTACCACATTCAATCCCAATCCGGAACCCTCTGTTTCTTTGAGCGCTGCATTTGAAGCTCTAAAAAACTTGCCAAAGATTTTTTCTTGATCTTCTTTCGGAATTCCAATGCCATTATCAGAAACATTGATAACAACTTTATTCTTTTTAAAATCCAATAAAACTTTAACGGCTCCACCATTTGGGCTATATTTTATAGCATTAGACAGAAGATTTTCAAAAGATTGAAAAAGATGTTTTGGACCAATATTGATCATCGGAATTTCTTTTGCCTTTTGTTCAAACACAATATTAATTCCCCTTTCTTCAGCCAAGCTGTGCAAGGTATTGATAGATTCTTGCAATGCACTAGAAACATCCACTGGAATAGGCTCCTCCTTTGATTTGCCCATATTGATTCTGGAAACATCCAACAAATCATTCACCAACAAGATCAAGCGCTTATTGTTTTTGGAAATTTGATCCAAAGCCTCTTTCGCGGCCTCTGGCAATTCGCCCAAATCTCCATCCAAAAGCATCTCCAAGGACCACCTCACACCTGTGAGCGGCGTTCTTAATTGATGAGCTGCAACAGAGAGGAAATCATCTTTAGTTTTTTCGATTTCTCTTTGTTCACTCACGTCGCGCATCACGAGAATGCAACCTTGCTTCTTATTGTTTTTATCAAAAATAAATGAAAGCCTGAAAGATATTGCCATAATCAAGTCTTCCTTGGATTTTATCAAGTAATGTTCGCCTACTTTTTTTCGAACATGTCCGCCAGCAAGTGCGTCGCCAATCAAATCTTGCAACACTTTTGAATTCTTTTCTTCGGCAATAAAAACAATTTCGTTTGATTTTTTTCCAACAGCCTCTTCATTTGTGGCACCAGTCAATTTCTCAGCTGCCTCATTGAAAAAGATGATTTTGCCCTCAAGATCAGTTGCAATCACGCCATCACCAATTGACTGCAAATAAGCCAAAATATTTTCAGCTCGTTCCTTTTGGCTTGCAATCAAACTATTTGCCGATTTCAAGTCTTCGGCATCCTTCTTGAGTTGCAGCTGCGATTCACGTTCTTTGGAAATGTCACGCACGACTCCCACGAAGAACTTAACCTCCTCGCCATCGCCAAGAATCGGAGCAACATGAATATGTGCCAAGAAAGTGGAACCATTTTTACGTTTATTATACAATTCACCTTCATATTCCTCATTCTTTTCTTTAATAGTTTTCCAAAAAGCCCCATAATATTGATCACTCATTTGTCCTCCCCAAAGCGCAGGCGTTTTTCCAATAGCTTCTTCCATTGAATATCCCGTAATTTTTGTCATGGCAGGGTTTGAATAAACAATAACCCCATCCTTGTCCGTGATTACAACCTGATCATTAGTGTTTTCAATGGCAAGTTTGAATTTCTCCAGATCAATGGCCATTTTTTCAGACTTCTCTTTCTCTCCCGTGATATCTTCCAGAATATTCATGGCAGCTTTTTCCTGATTTTCCAAGGCAAGCTGCTTATTTCTGATGTCACTAGTTTGCAATTCAACTCTCTTCTCAATGTCATCTTTAGTCCTCATCAGGCCCTTGATCATCACATTGAAAGCTGTGCTAAGTTCCTCAAGCTCATCACCCGTTTTCAAGAAAAGTTCGCAATCAAGTTCATTTTTACTTATTTTTTCAGCCACTCTGCGCAATTCTTTCAGTGGCGACAGAAACTTGTTAAGCATGTAATAGATGACCACTGCCGCCAAAAGACAAGAAATCAGAACGGCCAATCCAAGCGTATAATAAACCCTGGCAATCTGCCAAATAAGATCGACTTCTTGAATCTCCATCACCACGGAATAGGGATATTTATGGACTGGCGCCACTCCAACCAACTCCTGTTTTCCATTATTATTATCAAAAAAATCATATACACTGACTCCCGCTTTTTCCTTAATCGCATCAAGCACATTATTATATCGCAAAGACTGGATTTCTCTGTCGCCGTAGCGCTTATCCGCATTGATATCTTGCAAAGTTTGATATGGCAATTGCCCAATGCTTTTCAAAGCCATCTCGTTGTCATTTGAAGCCACTACTATTCCATTGTCATCCACCAACATATGTTTGTGCTGGTCAGCATCTTGCATTTCACCAAACAATGACTTGATAGCGGTTTCAGTTTTAGTGATGAGCAGTGCCACACCTAAAGCTTTCCCCTCGCGATTCACCACGCGATGAGAGAAAACAAAGTTTGAATCATTACTGATTGCACCAATCACAACTTCAGAGGCAACATCGTTTGCCAGCGCATCCTTGAAATAATTCCGATAACCGAAATTATGACCGAAATATATCCCACCGGTAGCTGTCAATACATTCCCATTTATATCGAGAACCACAATGTCTTTCGCTGAAACCTTTCTTTTCTGCTCCTCCAGAAAAATTCTCAACTTATTATTTTCCAGCAAATTTTCTCCTTGCTCCAAGGCATCAACCAGGACAATGTTGTGCGCAGTAAGTTCAACTGAATAACGTTCCAAATCCATCCATTCCTCAACATGATCAGCCATGCTCACCAAGGCAAGAACGGTTTCACTCTTTTTTTGAGCGACCAAAGATTCATTGCCATAAGCAGCCACCCAAGCCACAGCCAAAAAGCCAAAAAATAAAATGGCTGACAGCACGAAAATTGTTATTTTATTTTTGAGAGATTTTATTACCATCACAAGCAAAAATTATCCAAACAACATCAATTTACATCTTTTCCTGCACTTCACAATCTCGCAATTGTTTCTTGAGCTCAACCATCTTAAGTTCCCTTGAAACCATGAGCCTATTCATTTTTTCAATTTCTTCAATATATTTTATTTTCCTTTGATCTGACTCTTCAAATTGAGTGACATCAATGGCTGTGCCAGTATAACCCTTGAAAAGTCCTCTCGGGGTGATTCTGGTTATTGCCTCCACCAAAATCCAGCGATATTCACTCTTTGCATTCATAACTCGATATTTGAGTGAAATTTTCTGTTTTTTTGCTGCCGCATCAGCATATTCAAGCAAGACTTTTTCCTTATCCTCAGGGTGAATGACACTGATCCAAGCATCTCCAAACAGCTCCTTCTCTGATTTACCCAAAAAATCAGTCAAAGTGGTATTCACATATACGATCTTGTTTTTTTCATCTGAAATCCAAATCATCACCGGAGCACTATCAGCAATATTTAAAAAACGTTTTTCTGTCTCCTTTTTTTCCAAACGAGTTTTTTCCACGGCGTCCAGCATCTTATTAATCTCCAAGCCCAATTTGGCAAACTCATCTTTGCCAGAAACAAGCAGCTGCTCATCCACATAGTCCAAAGAGCCGACTCGCTGAACACCACTCATGAGTTTATCGATTTTTCTGAGCACAAAAAACTCAAACAAGCTCAACACAATAATCACAATAAGGAATGCGACTCCCACCAAGAATAAATTTATTCTGGCAATGTTATCAAGACCAGCCAGATAGACATCTCGCTTTATCTGAGCCTTGAAAATTCTTCCGGGTTCGCCAAAAATATCGTCTGTTAGCATAAACACATTAATTGAATCATATTCTGCTGTTTTTTGAATTGAAATGCGCTCAGTGATGGAGAGATTTTTCTGCAAAGCAAGCAGCGCTCCAATTTTTTCAATTTCAGTCAAAGGGGCACTGTCCAATTGCAACAAAGTTGCCTCAGACAAAGCCGCCATGAAATCCTCATCCGCTTTGTAACCAAAAGCCATCAAGCCCTTGGGTGAGGCGCCACCATCACTAGAAGTCACCGATTGAATAGCTATCACATATGGACCGTCAGCAGTTTCAACTATGCCTGAAAAATTCAATTGGATTGGGCGTTTAGCTGCATCAGAAATTCTGGTGTCATTTAGCACATCCTTGATCGCCTGCGGAAATGGCATCTCATTTCCTTCTTTATTCACATATTTTTCAAATAAGCTTTCTCCAACATCATTCTTAATCGCGATGAAGTTGAGTTGCAGCTGAGTTATGATCTCAGCGCTAAGATTGGTGTCGATAAATGTCTGATTTCCGTCTTGAATAAAAGCATAAGCATCATTCCAATGTGACCAACTAGCAATCATTTCCGCCAACTTGGAATTTTCATTTGCAATAGCCTTCTCAACCCTGTTCATATCCTTAAATGCATTTTGCTTTTCCAATCTTTCAAAGTTGGCTGATTCAACTGCTGTGAAAATCTGCGAGATGCCAAAAAAAAGCAGTCCGAAAATGGCCACCACGATCAGGAAAACTTTAGTACGAATTTTCATTTGAAGATTTTATTTAATTTTTTATTTCAAGCCATTTTCAGCGAAGCAATGCATATATTTTCGATCTTGGGTCATCATGTGATCCAGCAGCCAATCCTCCAAAAAATCAATCAACTCAAATGAAATTTCAACTTCATTTCCTGCATATTTTTCATAAAAAGATTCAATTTTTTTAGCAAACTCTCGGTGTTCCAAGATATGTTGTTCAGCAAATTCATAATTAAATTCCTTGAAATATTTCTCTTCCGTGCTGAAATGAACCTCCACGTATTGCTTCAGTTCAGTTAGCACGCTCTTCACATCTTTTTCAATGGATTTAGCCTTAGAAATAGCTTCGTTTAATTTGGCAATAGTTGCCACCAACTTCTTGTGCTGCTCATCAATTTCTGCCACCCCTACACTATATTTTTCATCCCAAATGAAAGTAAAAGTCATGTGATTTGTAAATTTATATTTAATTTTTCCCTCCAATCACTAACACATCAGCTGCTGGTTTCATTTCTCCTTCCGGCAATTGTCCGACTGCAGCACCAAGAGCATCGGCAATCTTTTGCGCCATCACTTCATTGCCACCAGCAAGATCAACCACCAACGTGCTGTCATAGCCGCCTGTTGCATTGGTTTTTTCAGTCACTTCCAATCCCTCAATTTTCACAATTTCATCAGCCAAAGTGCCGGCCTTTCCCTTGATGCCACTGCCATTATATATGGCGACTTTCAATTTTGTTTGCTCAGCAGCCACAACTGGCGCTTGATTTTCAGCATTTTGCGCTGGCGCAGTTGTTTGAGCCTGATCCTGAACTGCTTGTTCTTGCGGGATTGCTTGATCAACATTTTGCACAGTTTTTGCATCTGTCGGTTTACTGATTGAAAGCTGCATCACTTCCACAATCTTGTTTAGTGATGGACGATACAAAATGGCTTTTTGCGCTTTAGTATAGATCAGAACTTTGTCTCCATTTTCAGACTTTGCAAAAAATGGCTGTTCTTTCATTTTTTCTTTGTCAGTCACGGTGGCCAAGGTTGGAATTTCATTGCTTGGCAGCTCCATCAATTTACCAACCTTAATAATGATCTCATCTGTTTCCACTGAGGGCACAGATTTATATTTATGATAAAAATAATATGAAGTTGCTCCCAATCCAAGCACCACCAAAAGCAATCCCACTGAAGCAATTTTCTTTCCCCAACTGTTTTTTTTCTCTGAAGTTGTACCTATGGACTTCTTTGTCGTCTTTGCCTCTGCTGCAACCTGCTCATTTGGAGAAAATTTCTCAATTGATTCTCCTGATTCGGTTATTTTTGATATTTTTCCCATATTTTTTTGTTTTTTTTGTTTTTTACATTTCTCTTCATTTACATAATACCATATTTTTTTAAATTTCACCAAAAAAGATTACACCAAAAAAGAGCTCGGTAACATCTGAGCTCTTTTTTCTATTTCAAACAAGATACGATTTTAATTTTTCCAATGAAGACTACCGCGAAACAGAAATCACTCCACCTTCCGCATCACAAGCACGCACAGTGACAATTCCGTTATCATCCTTCACGATTGTATAGTGAGAATGATCTGGCCCGATTCCGGCAGTTGGATCATATGGAATTTCTTTAAGATATTTTGCTAACTGACCGCTCAAGTCAACACAACCAGTTTCTCCTCCATCACCACATCCACCCCCAGAAACTCCACAAGTGTCAGTTGCTGTTGCAATTTGTCTTTCAGCATTATCAATACCAGCAGGAAAAGAGCCTTTGCTGTCAATAACATATTGATGAACTGCGCTTAAGATTGTTTCCACATCCGATGTTCTTCTTGCGTCGCGGGCATCAGCAAATCTTTTTGCTGGATCAAGCGCCACAAAAACAACCACCGCCAAAGTGGCAATGATACCGATTACCAATAAAAGCTCAACCAATGTAAAACCAGATTTTGTATTTTTCATTGCAATATCTTAAAAAGATTCTTTAGATTAATTTTATTATAACAAACAATCCGGAAAATGAAAAGTCGCCCTCCATCACAGGGGCGACTTTTCCATTTCTATTCCTATTTTTAACTCTTTCAATATTCTCAATTTTTTACTGCGTGGTTAGAGCAGCACCATTTTCAGCGACATCTTCCTCCTGCATCACTTGTTCATCTTGCGCTGCCTCAACAACTTCAGAAACATTCTTTTCTTCTGTCATTTGCAAATCAGAAACTTCTGCAACTGGCGCTATGCTTTCCAGGCTTTCAATTGATTCTTTTTTGGAATTTTCTCCAGACAAAACCAAATTGGAAACTTTTCCGACTGCAAGATCAACTCCATCCAGCGCAAAATTGAGGCTAATTTTCATAAAGGATGGATACTGGGTCTGTGCAAGCCAATTTCGCATGTCCAAAATTGTTTTTTGCAAAGTGACAAACGCGCCAAGAAATTGTATTTCGGGGCTCTTAACTTCTTCTTCAATCACTTTTTCCGCTTCAAGCTCAACGACGGCATCGATGACTGCAACTGGTCTTTTGATCTCAATTTTTTTAACCTCATTCACTTTTTCATTTAAAACAACTTCGTATTCCCCTTCACTCAAATTGCTCCATTGCAAAAGATTATCTGAAAATTGAAATTTTCCATCCTTGCAAGCAGCATTAGCTGAATAGACCGATTCGCCTTTGCCGGCTGGATATAGCTCTATTTTCACGCCCTGCCCTTTGCAAGATCCTTCCAAAGAAAGCATGTTTTTGTTTTCTTTAAGAGTCCAGTTTTCACTGGCAAATGCTCTAAGAGGCAAAAGTAGCACGATTGAAACTATGATTATTTTTTTCATATTTTTATTTTTTATTGATCACTTTCCAAGTACCAGCCAGCAGATGACATGGCAACAGTTCCAACTGTAGCATTATTTGTCATCCAAAAAACCGGGACCATAAAGGTTGCAGCTGCAGGTATATTTGCTGATACTGTAGTGTTATTGGTTTGTGCACCAGTAGACAGATTTGTAACTCGATACGTAATATTTGACCCATTTGGCGCTGAAAAGATAACCAATTCATACATATCAGTAATATTAATTGGAAAATTTGCGCCAAGAGCTGTTACGGTAGGAGCTGTTCCGGTTATATTATTAACCCAGTTCCAATTTCCAGTATTAGTGTTTATTGCCAAACCAATTTTTCCAGGTGTTGTGCTTGTCGTTGGATCAACGTTAGTAGGTGCGGCAGTGGAATCACTCAGGCCAACAAAAGCACGGTTGCCTGCCACCAAAGTAGCAAGAGAAAAACGTTGAGTAAAAAAGAATCCGCCAAGTCCAGCAACATTTCCACGCCAAGCCATTGTTGCGGGTGCTCTACTCGACACTAATGTCCCTGCGGCGGTGGCACTAGTTGTAAGCGTAAAACGACGAGTGGCAGTCAAAAAACTAGTAGCAGCAAGTGCGGGATGACTAAGATTTCCAACGGATGTTATTGTTGTTCCCCAAACCTGAGGAACAGTGGTTCCTGTTCCAGATGGAGTTACCATGGCAATACGATTAAATCCAAAGCTTGATTGAAAAGAAGTATCAACTCCTGAAGGTGCTTTCCATTTTGGCATAACGCGCCCAGCAACCACTTTTGAGTACCAAGTTAATGTTCCAGAAGCAGGAGCAGATGGCTCATTGGTAATACTTTTCATGTTAATTTCTGCATCTGTTCCATTTAATCCCAAGGTTTGAGTTGCACTATTAAAGCTAAAGCCTGCATCTGCGCCGAATGTGCCTGCGTTGTTGTATTGCACTTGAGTGTCTGAACCTGCAGGTGATCCACCTGCTCCACCTGTGTCACAATCTTTCCAAGCAGCACCTTCAAAACATCTGAATTTTGCAGCGCCAACATTATAATACATGTCGCCAACAGTTCCGGCAGGATCTCCAGCGCTCAATTTTGAATCAAGAGACAAGAGGTCTGGAGTTTCATTGGCGCCTGTGCCAGCGCCAATTTGCACTGTGCCAGTTGTGCCTGCGCCTGCAACTTGTAAAGTGATGCCAGCTGTTCCTGATTGAATTGTTGTCACTGAAGATGAATTGAGTGATCCAATGTTGAGTGTTTTGATGGCTGCGCCTGTTCCGAAATTGATTGTTTCGTTTGAAGCGTCATCTCCAATGCTGATTGCACCAACTGTGCCTGAATTGATTGTCAGACCTGCGCCTGCAGCAGAAGAAAGTGTCACTGCACCGGCACCAGTGTAACTTCCGCCAGCTTCAACTGAAAGAGATGCAACGCCAGCTCCGTCATTGACAATGTTCAAGGTGCTGTTGGCAGCATTATTCAAATCGAAATTTGCAGTGGTTGCATCCACTCTCAAAATATCATCCCAGCCAGCTCCAATTCTGATCGCTGTTTCATATGAATTGGCTTGCGGAGTGATGCCTGCAATATATAGTCCTGACAAGAATGATCCAGCATTGTTGTTTGTCGAAGTGGTGTTGATGCGAAGACCAGCATTGTCAATCGCAGCAGCTCCAGCATTTGCAAAATCAATTTGGAGTCCATCAACTCCGGTGGTGGCTGCTCCCTGGCTGGCTCCAGAATTCAAAATGCTTGCCAAATCAACAGTTGCCGCAGTGGCACTGGCCATGGTCACTTGAAATTGAGTGCCAGTCGTGTTCTGCATCACCACGCTTCCATCAGTGGCAGTCATGATGATGTTTGCGTTTGTTCCGTCAGCATCGCTGTTATATGTTGTCTGCAAATCAGATGATCCACCTCCCGTAATGGTGCAATCAGTTGAAAGATTGCCGGCGTTATCTACACAGGAAACTCCTGCCCCAATGAAGTTCAAGATTGCTCTTTGAGTGCGAGCAGCTCCTTCATCTTGAATGGTTGCATATCCGCTGCCACCGACTCCAATACAATCAGCCCAAGCCACTCCTTGGTAGCAACGAAATTTGGCTAATGCAGTCGAATAATACATGGCACCGATTGTTCCAGTTGGCTCTGCTGAACCAATGTCCAGAATGAAAAGATCGGGAGTGGCTGAAGTTGTGCCGCCGTCACCGATTTGAATGTTCGCAGTGCCAACTCCCGCTGCTTGCAAGCTGATGTTGCCTGAAGCGTTGGTGATTGTGGTGTTGGCTCCCAAAGTCAAAGTTGTCACGCCCGAAGCTGTCAGCGCTGTGTCAGTTGAATCAACGGTCAGTGTGTTGTTGCCAGAATTTAAAGTAAGTCCATTGGTGGTGGAAGAAAGTGTCACTGCGCCTGCGCCAGTGTATGACTGACCAGCAGCAATCGAAAGACCACCAGTGGTGGTTGAAAGATTTGTGAAAGTTCCAGCAGCAGCAGTTGTTCCGCCGATTGCTCCTGGCGCTGCCCAAGTTCCACCTGCAAGAGCGTTTGCATTGTCAGCATTGAAAGCATATGGTGCAGCCGTAAACCTCATGCGAGTTGTCATTTCACCATCACCAGCAAAATTGATTCCCAAATATAGGTTGTCGACATTTAAAGTGGCAGTTGCTGGCAAAGCTGTGACTGATCCAAGGTTCACTTGAAAAATTCCATCGGTCACTGCAACTTGATTTGCGCCAGTTCTGGTTTCTGTCCAAAGTGTTGCGCCTCCACTAGCTGCATCATATAAAACGAAAGTGAAATCATAGTTTCCGTTGGCCACATTGGTGCCAGCAGTTTTATTGACCACCTTTCCTTGAAAATTGATTTGTTTGAAAATTCCAGCGGCGGCCTTCGCATCACTTGCAGAGAAAACAAAAACTCCACTTACTAGAATAAGTGTTATTGTGAGAATTTCAAATTTTGTTTTTGTTTTTGCAAACATGATGGAGGGTTTGCTTATGTGATGGATTTAAAGAAACAAAAACCGGGCGTTGTTTTGCATGAAATTCATACAAAACCACCCGGTTTTTTTATAGGACCTTAAAAAAGAAAAGAATCGGGGTATTTCACCCGATTCTTTCAGCTCATCTAAAGCCTTATAGATCCATTATACACTATAAAATTGAAAAAGTCAATGCCATCATCCCTCGTTTAAGCCTCAAAATCACCTTTTCAGTCAGCATTTTGCTGCACCAAATCACTTTTTCCATTGAATGCTTTTCAAAATTTCCGTCATTTCCAATTCAGAGCTTCCATCCTCTGTTATTGGCTGAGTGAAGGCAAATTCTGCCACATATTCACCTTTTGGAATGAAGAAAACTTTTTCCAAAAAACCCGATTCATTTGTGGTCGAAAAAGAAATTCCCTCGGCACCATTGATGTCAAATTTTTCCTGCGCATACACTTTTGGATTTTTTTCGCGCAGCAAAAAGTTTCCCGTATCCGCCATGCCTCTCCCCCTAATATCTTCCACTGTGACGGCAATCTTTTTTGAATTGACATCTGCTTGGGCGAAAAAAGCACTCTCAAGAATAACGCCATTGTTTTCAAAATCTTTTCGATGATTTTTGAGCAAATATTTTGCATCATGTGCAAAAGAAAAATATTCTCCCTCGAAACGTTCTAATGCACCATCAACAGGAATAACTGAGGCTGGAGCTTGAGTGACCATTTTGATTCGACCTGAAGCTGGCTTTTGAAGTTGTCGCCAAAAGAAAAATCCCACCACTAAGGTAGAGATTAAGATTATCCAAAAAAAATATTTCCTAACTTTTTTAAATGTTGATTTTTGTTCTGCCATATTATTAACAAACTTAATTCTTGAAACAAATTGCTGTATTTGTCATTCCCGCGAAAGCGGGAATCCAGGATATTACAATGAGAGTATAAATATTATCACAAATTGTTACCACACAAAGCCTACAGTATTGAACCTGGATTCCGGGTCAAGCCCGGAATGACACGATATGTTACCTTCTTCTCCTAAACCTTCTCCAGCTAAAGGCTACCAATACAAGCATGAAAATACTTGCGAGCATTATCTTAATTGGGAAAAAATAGACAACTTGCTGCTGAGTCACAAAATCTTCTTTTCCGTCAAAGCGATATGCCACCGAAAGCTCATACTTCCCTGGCATGAAAGCCACGGCTGCTTGCTTGAACTCAGTTGGGAATTTGCGAAATGTTTCTGGCAAAACTATGGCCGATTCACCATTGATGATTCCAGTGGCAATTTCTCGTCCCAACGGATCGGTGAGCTTGATGATTCCGCGCGGACTGACATGGACATTACCAGTATTTTGAAAACGCAATCTCACATTGCTTGGCAAGCTCAAAAAATTCTTTTCAATTTCTTGATCTTTCAAATTCAAACCATAGATTTCACCGCCAACTTTGCGCACGAAGATGAGTGAGGCAAATGATGGATCAAGCGCAACAATTGATGACTCACTGCCAGTTCCATCATCTTCCTTTGCCATATTGGCCATCACAGCAGCATAATGTCCACCCGGCGAAAGAGAATCTTTGTTTTCAATCATCACTCGGACATTTTGTTTTTCACCAGGATTAATTACAACTGAATCTTTTTCCAAGCTGACCCAAGAAGCTAGAGCATATTTGTTTTTCAAATCTTCAGCGCTGCCCAAAAAAGCCACCCCACCAGATTCGTCCAGCGCTCCAAAATCAAGCACCGACAATTTCAAGGTTGCAGCAGCTCCGGTGTTATTGGCAATTTCCAATACAAAATCCGTTCTCTCTTGCTCTTTTTCCAAATTAATTTCTTGAAAAAAAGGACTGATGGAAAAATTTTGATCATCAGCCAAGGCATTTTTTGAAAAAAATAATGCGCCAACCAATATTAAAGTTAAATATGTTAATTTCTTTTTCATATACAACAATTATAGCAGAAAACAAAAAATACCTAAAACAATTTAGGTATTTTTTGTTGTCTGCAGATACGTATGTTCTATTATCTAGCGAAACGAGCGAAATGATTTGTCAGCAGACAATCATTTCCGAGTGAGTGACGATACCAAAAGGTTTAATGCCTCGAGGCTTGCCTCGAAAACCCATCGGGTCCAGGGCTTGCCCTGGGGTATTAATACTCTTTTATTTCTTCTTATTGATAGGTTTTTTCTTGCCAATGATTTCTTTTTCTTTGCCAAACATTGTCCTAATTCTTCTCCAGAAATTTTGTGAAGTTGATTTAAGACCAATGAAAACAAAAATTGCAACAAAGATTCCTGCACCAATCACTCTCCATGGCATAATCCAAAAACTCACTTCTGCTTCAACGGGAACATCCCGTTTGCCATCATCATACACAAGCAGCATCTTGGCGGTATACTTTCCCCATCTGAGTTTTGAGGCCTCTGCAAAGTTCCATTTCAATTCTTGTTCTGTTTTACCATTACCATCAATAACAACTTTTCCGTCTGCTTGCTTGTCGATGTAATATGGAAAACCATCCGACCAACTTTCCTCAAACGTTCTTGGCGAATCAGGCAAGATTGACCCTTTGTTTGGATTGACTTCCAAAATTGCAACATCCTTTTGATCGCTTTTACTGATAAAAATATTTCCGCGTGGAGCGAGATGCACATTGCCAGTGTTTTTTAGTTTGATTGAAAAAGTGGCAGGCAAAAATTCAAACATTGATTTGTCCACTGAAAAATCTGTCACTTGGATTTCTCTTTTTGCATTTGGAACTTGAGCTTCCAGCAAAACCAAGGTCGCCATACCACCGACAAGTATCGTTTGCTTTTCACTTTGAGTAACATTTTCCTGCGCGCGAGTAAAAACTACTGCATAATAATATCCAAATGAGGCTGAGGCTGGAACATTAAAGGTTGCCGTGATTGTTTTCCATTCATTAACTGGCAGCACAAATTTATCTTCAGAAAAAGTCACCCAATCAAAGTAGTCATCTCCCGCTTGCCTTTCGCTAAGATTTGGAGCACCCGTAGCAGAATCAGCTTTAAACTTCATCAAAGTTATTCTGATGTTTTCCGCACTGATGCCATCATTCTTAACTTTAATATTAGCTGAAACGGTGGTGCCTGGAATAACCTTCAGATTAATTGGGAGTGGTGAACTTGTTAAGCGCAGGTCGGTTGCAGTGGTTTGAGCAGATGTTGTTTCTCCAAAACTAAGCAACACTGTGATGGCTATCAAGGCAATTGTTTTCTTAAATGACATACGGGGATTTGTTAGTTTTTTATTATATCTCATATTGAACACCATTCACATCTATTTCTTTTTATTCTTTTTCCCTCTATTCATAGCTTTTTTCATTCTCCATTTCATGAAAAAGTATACGGACAAGGCAGGAATCAAAGGAATCAAGACTGCATAAATAATCACTCTCCATGGCATAATCCAAAAACTCACTTCTGCTTCAACGGGAACATCCCGTTTGCCATCATCATACACAAGCAGCATCTTGGCGGTATACTTTCCCCATCTGAGTTTTGAGGCCTCTGCAAAGTTCCATTTCAATTCTTGTTCTGTTTTACCATTACCATCAATAACAACTTTTCCGTCTGCTTGCTTGTCGATGTAATATGGAAAACCATCCGACCAACTTTCCTCAAACGTTCTTGGCGAATCAGGCAAGATTGACCCTTTGTTTGGATTGACTTCCAAAATTGCAACATCCTTTTGATCGCTTTTACTGATAAAAATATTTCCGCGTGGAGCGAGATGCACATTGCCAGTGTTTTTTAGTTTGATTGAAAAAGTGGCAGGCAAAAATTCAAACATTGATTTGTCCACTGAAAAATCTGTCACTTGGATTTCTCTTTTTGCATTTGGAACTTGAGCTTCCAGCAAAACCAAGGTCGCCATACCACCGACAAGTATCGTTTGCTTTTCACTTTGAGTAACATTTTCCTGCGCGCGAGTAAAAACTACTGCATAATAATATCCAAATGAGGCTGAGGCTGGAACATTAAAGGTTGCCGTGATTGTTTTCCATTCATTAACTGGCAGCACAAATTTATCTTCAGAAAAAGTCACCCAATCAAAGTAGTCATCTCCCGCTTGCCTTTCGCTAAGATTTGGAGCACCCGTAGCAGAATCAGCTTTAAACTTCATCAAAGTTATTCTGATGTTTTCCGCACTGATGCCATCATTCTTAACTTTAATATTAGCTGAAACGGTGGTGCCTGGAATAACCTTCAGATTAATTGGGAGTGGTGAACTTGTTAAGCGCAGGTCGGTTGCAGTGGTTTGAGCAGATGTTGTTTCTCCAAAACTAAGCAACACTGTGATGGCTATCAAGGCAATTGTTTTCTTAAATGACATACGGGGATTTGTTAGTTTTTTATTATATCTCATATTGAATATACACTATAAATGGCTCTTTAACAAATAAAAAACCTCCGAATTGGGAGGTTTTTACACGAACGAGCTGTTGATGTGTTTATTTAAAATCTTCCAGCAGCAATCACAGTCAGCGTATCAGTATAGTCATTAGCAGCTTTTTGAATAGCGCTAATTTTTGCTCTTTCTTTTAAAGTTATCGTATCTCCATCAGTAACACCGCTTGCAGCAGCAATGGGTTGAAATGTTGTTGAAAGTGTTCCTCCTGAACTCGTCCCGTTTCCTGCATATTCAGCTCCATATCCAGCAGCTTGACTCACTGTTCCGGTTGTAGCAGTTGCGCTATCTGTAAAGGATACGTCCAAAACATAACCCGTAGTACTTGCTAAGTCAGAATCAGCAGTAGAGTTATTGACTGTTCCTGCGGTGGCGATACTAGCTGAAGCACTGGCCGAAGTGAGTCCAGCATTGGCGCTTTTTACCCAAGCAACCCAGCCATTGGCAGCATTAGTGGTAATTGTAGCTGTCTTTCCAGTAGTAGAAACAACACTGGTAGAAAGATTTCCTGTAAAGCTATCGGTATTGCCACCAGCGATTGAAAAACTAAAATTTGGTGGCACCACAGCCGTAATAGTAATTGTGTCGTCAGTAATTGTTGAAAGATTATAAGAAGATGAATCAATCGTTGTTGGGCCAGCTTTTTGCGTTGTCACCGATCCAACATAAGCATTTGAAGCGGTGCCAGTTGTCAATGTTGTCGTCCCTGAAAAATTAAAACAATAGATTGTGGTTCCTGGTGTCAAATCAGTACTAACAAAAGTCACATCCTGTCCAGATGCCGTTTGAGCAGCTGCACCTATACCAGGCCAAGCAGCCACAGTGTAGCCAGCTGGATTAGCCGGCAGATTTGTAACACTTGTCGTCCAGTTAGCAGCGGTAGGATTCACTGTAAAACCTGTTGGGAATGTTATTTTCACTAATGTTTCAGTATCTGTAGTAATTGGACGAGCACAAATTGTGCCCCCAGTTGCCTGACCGGCCATCATTCGATCCAATCGCACAGAAACATTGCCGAGACCACCAGCTTGAGCTTTGCCAGAAACAGCAAGTGTGGCAATACCAATGACAACTAGCATCAAAACATTCGGGACTGAGCTTTTTTTTACAACTTTATGTTGCATATTTTTATAATTGCTAGCGAGTCAGCAAATGAAAGCATTGTGCAATATTTTTATTTGCTGACGAACGACGCAATTTCAAGCACGAAGTGCTTATTTTTTTTATTTTTTATAGAAACATTTATTAATTAAATTATAGCATTTTTTTGAAAAGTCGTCTATGCATTTTATGCAATCTGTGGATAACTTTTCAAAGAATACATCAGCTATAATTGATGATTAGAAGCTTCCTGAGGCAATCACCGTTAAAATCTCACTATAATCACTGGCGGCTGGAGTCAGTGCCAATGATTTTGCTTTGAGCAAAAAGATTCCGCTGCCACCAACAATTGGATTGGCAGAAGAAAAAATTTCCCGCACAGCAGTGTCAACAATTCCAACATTGCTGGCAGCAACGTTGTATGGCGCCACAATTGAAAGTGGGCCGCCAGAACTTTGCGTGGCACTTGTTCCCTGCGCGCCAAAGCCCTGCACTGCAGCTGAAGACAAATCAGCTGTCGCTGAAGCAATTGTATAACTCTTTGAGGCGCTCAAGAGTCCAGCATTTTTTCCGATGATATACACTTTTCCTCCCGTTTCTCCGTTGGTTGCAAAACTAGCTGTAACACTTTGAGGGCTATTCACAACTGTTCCCGCTGGAAGATTTCCGAAATTTATCGTGTTGATGTTGATTCCAAAACTCATTGTCGGATTCACGGTGGCTGCAGTTGAAACCAAACCAAATCCAGTCTCAGTGAATTTTCCTTGCATGGCTTTGACTTTCACTTGATATGTTGTATTGGCAGCCAGACCAATAACATAGAATCCACTTGCACCTCCCCAGCTGGCATATGCTTGATAATCTTCAATTCCCAAAACCGTGCCAACCGTGTTGTCGCTTTGCACATAGTTTGTAATGGTTGCAAAGTTGTCCGTGCTGATTGCGATGGCAAATTTAGTATCAGCTGGATTTCCTGAAGTATCAATGATGAGCTGCAATTTATTGTAATAATTGTTTGGATTGGTGAATGTTGGCGCCACCGGCACATTGGCTTGATTTGTATAGGTCAAACCACTGCCAATTCCAAAAGTTGCTGAAGACAATTTCCCACTGCTGATTTCACCAGCAATTGCATCCAAAGAATAATTTCCGGATGAAGCCGTGCTAGTTCCTCCACTGCCAAAACCAAAATCCTTCAATTGATAATTCGTGCTGGCTGGCATCACCAATAAAAAAACAAAGGTTGATGTGGATAAAAAACTGGCAAGTTTTTTTAATTTTATTTTTATTTCTCTTAACATACAAAAATTATAACTCTTTTAGGCTTTTTTTCCAATAGCCGCGAGTTACTTTTTGATGTATAATGTCAATATAAATTCAGTCATGCAAACAAGTTGATATCCTCATGAAAAAACCACGTAAAAACAAAAAGAAGATCCTGTTGAAAAAAATTCGTCGCTTGCATGCGATTGTTTCCATGGTTTTATTTTTTTCCTATGTCATCTTGTCAGTTTCATATAGCCCTGAATTTTTATTCTCTGACATTAAAAGCAAGTTTAGTGCTCTGGCTGATGAAGCTGTGACCATCACTGCCAAAGTTCTTGCTCCGCCCATCAAGCCAATTGTTTCAATTACAGGAACTTGCAATACCGGCGAATTCAACATCAACCTAACTTGGCCAAGTGATGAAAACTCAACATTTTTTGATATCTATCGAAATGGCTTCCCGCTGGTCACGGGCACAGCATTTAATTCCTATTTAGATACAAATACAACTATCAATACAACCTATTCATATGTCGTGACGGCACATGGACCAATGGGCAATGGTTTTGCTGATTCAGATTCGGTGACCATCACTTCTCCACAACTATGTGGCAGCAATTCTGAAACTCCAACCATCACCTTAGCACCGCTAAGCCCCAATGATGGCTTCTACACCATTCTGGACACCACGCGCCCACGTTTTTCAGGAACCACCAACATTCCCTATGGAATCATCAATCTTCAAATTCACAGCACTCAAATAATTTATGGTGACACGCTGGCCAATCTTAATGGTTATTGGAGCTGGGATCCACCGCTTGATATTACCAATGGCGTGCACACTCTTTTTGTAACGGTGCAAGACCCACTTGATTCTTCACGAACAGTGTCAGGAGAATTATATTTCATTATAGATTTTAAAGCTGCTTCGACATCAACAGATGACAATGACAATAATAACAAGCATGCCCAGTCTAAAGAAAAAGCAACAACCCAGCTGCCATCAACTCCCACAAAAAATCACACCACTCCAGCAGTCATTCCAGAAGAAAAACCAGAGCTCAAGCCAGTCACCTATTCGCTGGAACTAAAAAATGACTCTCTTGTACAAGGCAAAAATCTGGACACAATTGTTTCAATCCAAGAGCTTGATTCAAAATACGATGGCCGAGTTGCAGCTCTCGCCTATCAAGTTCTCGATGCTAAAGGCAATTCAATTCTCACCAACGAAGATTCCATCACTCTTGCTGCTGGAGAAAATATTGCAAAAACCGTCATGCTTCCTGCCTATCTAAAAGATGGAACCTACAAATTGAAAACTAGTTTGAAATTTGACACTTTTATCATTGAGCAAGAGCGCATCTTTCACGTCACTCCAAAGCCATTTTTAAATCTGGGAGGGTCAATCTTCATGACCTATCCTGAATTTTTAAGCGCTCTCGGTCTGATTGCTTCCATATCATTATTACTCCTACTACTATGGCTATTTTTATTCTCTCGTGAATATTGGCTCTCACTGCATGCGCTACGTCAAATTACAGAAGAAAATTTAGCCTCACTCGGCCTTATAAGTCTTAAAAAAAGAAAATACTAATATGGATAATCAAACATTACTGCTCACCATCAACGCCATTACCATTGGAGCCCTAGCTCTCTCTATCATCTATACTGCCGGCGTGGTTTGGCGAGTTGAAAAAGAATTGGACATTTCCTACAAATTTTTTCTCGCAGCCATCATTTTTCTTCTATTTGCCGAAGTTACCAATCTTTATGTGTCGGACAATGCTCTTATTTTCACGCTAGCCGTGAAAATCCTGCGTATGCTCTTCACTATCTGCTTTCTCTCTGGCGTCCTGCTCATGCGCGACATCGTGCGCAAAATAGACGGAGAAAAATAAAAGGTGTCAATACCCCAGGGCGAGCCCTAGACCCCCTGGGTTTTCGAGGCAAGCCTCAAGGTATTAAACCTTTTGGTATCGTCGCTCACTCGGAAATGCTTGTCTGCTGACAAATCATTTCGCTCGTTTCGCTAGATAATAAAATTGCTTTTTGGTTTGAATGTTTTCTTTAGAGGCAACAGCGAGCGAGAGCGAGGTTTTAGCGAAGCAATCATAGCTCCTCGATTGCGAGCGTGCCGAAAAAGGAAACATTCAAACCAAAAAATCTTGCTCGCTTTTTTTCAGAACCATACATTACGCATAATCCATTTTTCATTAAAAAAGTTAACCCTGTCCACAATAAAACCCACCTTGCGGTGGGTTTTATTTCCATCTTTTGTGATATATTCAAAAAATATATTTCAATAGAATGATTCCTTATTTAACAGCTTCTTTCAAAGCTTTTCCAGCAGTGAATTTTGGAACTGTCATTGCAGGGATTTGGATTTTAGCTTTCGTTTGAGGATTGATTCCTTCGCGAGCAGCTCGGTCGGAAGTTTTGAATGTTCCGAATCCAGTCAAAGTTACTTTATTCCCTGTTCGAATTTCTTCAGTGATTTTTTCGATCAAGTTTTCAATAACTGCCTCAATGTCTTTCTTAGAAAGATCAGTTTTTGATGCGATTGCATCAACGAGAGCGTCTTTGTTTACATTTGCCATAGTATTCACCATCCTTTCTATTTTAAGTTTTATCCTAACTCCAACCATTGTACTATTTATCGCACCAATAAAGCAAATATAGTTATGCACATGTTAGCGTGCATATTCAACTGATCTTGTTTCGCGCAAAACATTAACTTTAATCTCTCCTGGATATTTCAAATCAGCTTCAATCTTGTCAGCAATTTCTCGTGCCATCTTGAGCGCACCCAGATCATCAACTTCTTCCGGTTTCACAAACACACGAATTTCTCTTCCAGCTTGAATGGCATATGTTTTTTCCACTCCAGGAAAGGAATTTGCAGTCGTTTCCAATTCTTCCAAGCGTTTGAGATATTTTTCCAAAGTATCTTTACGAGCTCCAGGACGTGAAGCTGAAATTGCATCAGCAGCAGCAATAATGAATGATTCCGGGGTTTCAAAAGGATAATCTTCATGATGAGATTTCATCGCATCAATGATTTCTTTTTGCATTGAAAACTTCTCCATGATCTTCATGCCGATTTCCACATGTGTTCCTTGAATCTCATGATCAACTGCTTTTCCAATGTCATGCAGAAGTCCAGCCTTCTTAGCAATCGTCACATCTGCTCCAAGCTCAGCAGCCAATGCTCCAGAAAGATGCGCCACTTCCAATGAATGCAAAAGCACGTTTTGTCCAAAACTTGTGCGATAGCGAAGTCTTCCCAAAAGATAGACCAATTTTGGTTCAAGACCTGCAATTCCCAAATCATACACCGCAGCTTCTCCAGCTTCTTTAATTTTATTGTCAATTTCTTTTTTGGCAAACTCAACTGCTTCTTCAATGCGAGTTGGGTGAATGCGTCCGTCTCCAATAAGCTTCTCCAAAGTGATGCGTGCAATTTCCCTGCGCACTGGATCAAATCCAGAGATCACCACCGCTTCTGGGGTGTCATCCACAATAATCTCAACTCCTGTCAATTTTTCCAAAGCCTTGATGTTTCGTCCTTCGCGACCAATGATTCTTCCTTTCACTTCATCAGATGGAATGGAAACTGTAGTTGTCACCACTTCGGCAGCATGAGAACCAGCATATTTCTGAATTACGCTAGTCATGATGTTCTTAGCTCTCTTTTCAATTTCTTCCACTCCTTGTCTTTCAATTTTAGCCATGCGCTCAGCCAAAGCATCGCGACTTTCCTCTTCAGTGAGTTGCAACAAAATTGCCTTAGCTTGCTCCTTGGAAAGTCCGGCGATTTTTTCCAGTCTTTCCAACTCTCGCAAGCGAGCATCTTCAGCTTCCAGTCTGATTTTTTTGACTTCTTCCACCTTTTCTTCCAACACTTTGCGATTTTTCTCAACTTCTTCTGTCTTTTGATCAATGGCGATTTCACGCTTTTCAAGACGCTGTTCGCTGCGCAAAATTTGATCTTCGCGCTCTTTTTCTTTTCGTTTAGCCTCTTCTAGGATTTCGACTGCCTTATTCTTGGCATTCAAAACAAGTTCCTGAGATTTTTTCTCAGATTCTTCAGTCATTTTTTCAATTTTACCTTCTGCTGTATCAAGACGCTTACGGGCAATTGTTTGGCGCGTAAGATATCCCACACCTCCTCCGACGAGAAGACTTAGGATTGAAATTATCAAGGTCATACATTTTTCAAACGCCACGACTGATCAAGTTGGACACACTGAAAGAAAGCTCAGAGCCTTATGACTGCATTTTTTTAGATATATTTGAAGTGTTTGTAATATCCTTCATATTAATGCAAAATTTGTCTTAACTCAGCCAATTCAGTGTGATTAATCAGGTCGAACCGATCCATTTTTATTGTTTAACGTAGTGAGATAAGACCCAAAAGACCCCTGTCTTTTATTGTTTATCCGTATATCCATATTATAAGAATATAGGGTTTTTGTCAAAGCAGAGGGAAAATGCTATAATAGGTCATAGAAACATACAATTAGATAAACATATAAACAAAAATTCATATCTTTTTGAAATTTCAAAATTTAATCATTTGATTATTGTTTGAAAATTAAAAATTAGAAATTGAAAATTGCTAAACTCATGTATAGACCTATATTAGTTGTTGTCCTTGATGGCTGGGGGATCAGCAATAACAGCAAAGGCAATGTCCTTAAAGAAACAGCATTGCCAACCATCGACAAGCTCAATCAATTCTATCCCATGACCACAATTCAAGCCTCAGGAATTTCAGTGGGACTTTTTTGGGGAGAATCAGGCAACAGCGAAGTTGGACACATGGCCATGGGCGCCGGCAAAATTGTCTATCAAAACTTGCCCCGCATCACCCTCGCCATTCAAGACCACACCTTTTTCAACAATGAAGCACTTTCCAAGACCATGGCATCTGTTAAAGAAAAAGATTCCTCTTTGCATCTCATTGGCCTGATTGGACAAGGGAGTGTTCATTCCTACATGGAACATCTTTTTGCAATCCTAGAAATGGCCAAGGAGAAAGGTTTGACTAAGGTTTTCATTCATGGCTTCACTGATGGACGCGACTCGCCACAAACTTCTGGCACCAAAACCTTGCACGATTTGCAAAATCATCTGGCCTCGATCGGTGTTGGAAAAATTGCCTCGCTTAGCGGACGCAATTGGGGCATGGATCGCAATAATAACTGGGATAGAGTTGAAAAAGCTTATCGCCTTTTGACGGAAGGCAAAGGAATCGAGGCCACAGACCCAATCAAATGCTTGCAAGATTCATATGCTAATGAAATCACCGATGAATACATTGAACCTTCTGTGATGATGGAGAATGGCAAGCCTGTTGCCACCGTGGTTGATGGCGATTCTGTTGTGTTCTTTAATTTCAGAGAAGACCGTGCCAGAGAAATGACCAGAGCTTTTGTTTTGCCTGGCTTTGAAGGATTTAAGCGCGAAATGCTCAAGATTGACTTTGTGACTTTGGTTGAATATGAAAAAGATCTTCCAGTTGGAATCGCTTTTCCACCCATAACCCTTGAGGGTGGATTGGGCGAGGTCCTCAGCAAAAACAAACTCAGACAACTTCGCATTGCTGAAACTGAAAAATATGCCCATGTCACCTATTTCTTCAATGGCGGAAAAGAAGAGCCTTGGCCAGGAGAAGATCGCATCCTGATTCCCTCGCCTGCTGTTTCAAAATTTGATGAAGCGCCCGAAATGAGTGCTGCAACCGTGACAGAAAAAATCATAGCTGCGGTGGAAGAAGAAAAATATGACTTCATTTTGGCCAATTATGCCAACGCTGATATGGTTGGACACACTGGCAATCCTGAAGCTTGTGCTATTGCGGTTCAAACAATAGATAAGAGTCTTGCCGCACTCATTCCAGTGGTTTTGAAAAAAGGCGGCTGCCTGCTCATCACCGCCGACCATGGAAATGTGGAAGAGATCAAGAACTATCGCACCGGTCAAATTGACACTGAACATTCTTCCAACCCAGTCCCGCTTTGGTTTGTTGCAGTTGACAATCATCGCGAAAAGAAACCCGAAGAAATCGTCAGACAACAAGCAGAAGTTGGAGGATTGCTCAGCGACATCGCACCAACTGTTCTGGACATTCTTGGAATTGAAAAACCTGAAGACATGAACGGAGAAACACTATTGCCGTTACTCAAATAGCTTATTAGGCATTAGCTTTTTAGCTTTTCAGAAAAAATTCAAAATAAAAAATCACCGTAAGGTGATTTTTTATTACTAAGAAGCTAATGTCTAATAAGCTAACAAACTATTCCCCTATCACTTTATCAACGATTCCATATTTCACAGCCTCGCTGGCGCTCATGAAATAATCTCGGTCAGTGTCTTTTTCAACTTTGGCAATTTTTTGTCCAGTGTGTTTCGCCAAGATGCTGTTCAATTTATCTTTGGTTTTTAAGATATGCTGCGCATGAATGTTGATGTCGGAAGCTTGACCTTGCGCTCCGCCCATCACTTGATGAATCATCACTTCAGAATTTGGCAGTACAAAGCGTTTCCCTTTTTTTCCTGAGCCGAGCAATAGTGCGGCGGCTGAAGCTGCAATTCCAACACAGATTGTTTGCACGTCGCAGCGGATATATTGCATCGTGTCATAGATCGCCAGCGCGCTACTGACAGATCCACCGGGAGAATTGATATAGATCTTGATATCTTCTTTCGGATTTTGTTGTTCCAAAAAAAGCAGTTGCGCAATGATCGCATTGGCCACACCATCATCAATGGCGGTGCCCAAAAAAATGATACGATCCTTAAGCAAGCGAGAATAAATGTCATATGCTCGCTCGCCATAGTTGGTCTTTTCAATGACAGTTGGGATGAGATATTGGTTTTGCATAATTTTTTGTAAAATTATTTGATGTTCTCCAGGTATTCAAGCACTTTCTCATTGATCATCATACCCTTAATATAATTATACAATTTCCCAAGATCAATATTCTTTTCTGCATCTTGAATTTTCTTGTATTGAGCCAAGGTTTTGTTCATCTCAGCTTCAACATCTTCATTTGAAATTTCAAATTCACGCTCTTTGGCAACTTCTTCCAGAGCCAGCGCGGCTTTGATTCTTTTGATTGCTTGCGGCTCCCAATCTTTTTCAAGTTCATCAATGGTCTTTTTGATTTGCACCAAATATTGATCGAAAGTAATATTCATCCCTTGCAGTTGCATTTCAAATTCACCGATCATTTTGTGCAATTCTTCATGAATAAGGATGTGTGGGATCTCAACTTCGGTCACTTCAACCAAAGCATCAATAAGTTCTCCCCGTTTTTTCTCTTTCAATTCATTCTTCTTTTCTTCAGCCATTCCTTCAGTCACATTTTTGCGCATCTCTTCCAAATCTTTGAATTTTCCAAGAGAACGTGCGAATTCATCAGTCACTTCCGGTGATTTTCTTTCCTGCACAGTTTCAACAGTCACAGTGAACTGCGCTGGATTTCCAGCCAAACCTTTTTCATGATAATCCTTTGGAAAGGTCAGTTCAAAATCTTTAATCTCACCAGCTTTCATCCCAATCACTTGTTCTTCAAAACCAGGAATAAAAACTTTTCTGCCCAAAATCATCGGATGACTTTTGCTTGTTCCATTTTCAATTGGAACACCATCTTTTTTAACTTCAAATGACAAAATGACATTGTCTCCATCTTGTGCTGCTCTTTCAACGGTCAGATGTTGCACGCGACTCTTAGCAATTTCAGCAATTTCTTTTTCAACTTCCTCAGCCTTAACATCTGAATTTTTCTTGGCATATTCCTTATTGATTTTTTCCATCGCGCTTTTCCAAGGTTTCATTGTAACTTCCGGAATAACCGCAGTCACAACCTTATATTCCAAATCATTCCCTTCAGCCAATTTCACGATTTCAGCTTTAGGCGCTCCGATTGCATCAATTTTCTTTTCCACGGCAACTTTTGGATAGGTGCCTTGCACAGCTTTTTGTGCAGCTGCATCAAGCAAAGCTTCTTTGCCAACTTTCTTTTCCACCATATCGCGCGGAGCTTTTCCAGCGCGAAAACCTTGGATTTTAATTTCCTTAGAATAATCAGTTGCAGCCTGATCAATATATTTTTCCCACATTTTCCACGGAACAGTCACTGTGACCTCCAACTCTGAATTAGGCAGTTTTTTTAAAGTTGATTCAATCATATCTTTATGCTTTTTAAAATTTAATTATATTATAAAAATTCTAAGGTCGAGGTCTTAAAAAACTATACGCAACATATCATTTTTGTTTCACCTGTTTTTTCTTGAAGCCGTAGCGAGCGACAGCGAGGTCCGAGTGAGCAGCCATGAATTTCGGCTGCGAAACGTGCTCTCAAGAGAAAGCAGGTGAAACAAAAATAGCTTTCTTTTATTCCCAGAATCTTACACTTGCTTTAGTATTTAGTCTTTAGATTTTAGCCTTATTTATTTACTCAGTTCTTCAGTCAATTGTGGCACGATCTGTTTTTTGCGAGAAACCACTCCTGACAAAAACATCAATCCATTTTCAACTTTTCCTTCAAAAACTTTTTCAGCCAAAACTTGCTCTTCTTCTCCAATGATATACAACTGGCAATTACCTTTAATGATATCAACCACCATAAAAAACATCATGCTGTTCTTGTCAGCACTTTTCTTTTCGACGAGTGCCTGCATGATTTCAGCTTTCTTGGCATTCACACTTTCTGGATTCGTAGTTTCCCATGTTCCAACTCCCACATTGTGCTTGCCCATTTCAAAATTCTTATAATCCAAAGTGATCACATCTTGCACTGAGATTCCCTCCAGGCTTGATTTTGCTTCAAACAGCTCAGTCACAAAATTCTCAATGTCCAATTTTGCAATGTCATTAAGTTTTTTCGCAAGCTCACTGTCTTCGCTGGTTGTGGTTGGACTCATTAAATTGAGCGTGTCAGACAAAATTCCGGCAAGCAAAAGCTTGGCAGAAATTTCTGAAATTTCAACATTTTTTTCAAACAGCATTTTGGCAATCAAAGATGCTGTACTACCAATCGGTTCCATGCGACAGAAAATTGGTTTTTCAGTCACCATGGAAAGCTTGTGATGATCGAAGATATAATCGACATTTCCATAGTTCAAACCATCAAAAGTTTGTCCTGCTTCATTGTGATCAACCAAGGCCACGCTCGCATCAGCGGAAACATCAGCGATAAGCTCAGGAATTTCCACGTTGAATTTTTTCAAGATAAATTTGGTCTCATTGTTAAGCACACCTGAGCGATAGGCCTTACTTTCTTTGCTCAGCACTTTCTTGAAAAATTCTTGCGCAGCAATCGCAGACACAATCGAATCAGTGTCTGGATTTTTATGACCAACAATAGTAATCTTACCCATATTAAGCAACAGAGATTCAAATGAGCAATGCTCAAAAAATCTTACTGAAAATATAAAATTATATTTGAATAATTTTTAATTTCCAATTTTGAATTTTGAATGAATTTTTAATGTTTTAATTTTTCAAACATTGATTCATTCAGATTTGATTCGAAATTCGAAATTCAGAATTCAAAATTTTTTAGAGCTCTATTTCTTTTTTGCAACTTTCTTAGCTTTCTTGGCAGCAGGTTTTTTTGCTTCTTCTTTCACTTCTTCAACAACTGGAACTTCCTCAGCTTCTGGAGTTTCAACAACTTGAGTCGGAGTCACGCCAATCACGTCAATTTTCCAGCCTGTCAATTTTGCAGCCAAACGCACGTTTTGTCCTTGCTTGCCAATTGCCAATGACAATTGATCTTCTGGCACAGAAACCTTGGCTTCTTTTCGATCTTCATTCAAAGTCACCCCGACAACTTTGGCAGGACTGATGGCAGCTGCAATAAATTTCTCAGCTTTTTCACTCCATTCAATGATGTCAATTTTTTCTCCGCCCAATTCTTCAATCACAGCTTGCACGCGAGTTCCTTTTTGTCCCACGCAAGATCCAATTGGGTCAATTCCTTCTTCATTGGAAGAAACAGCCAATTTGGTGCGAGATCCAGCTTCACGAGCAATAGATTTGATCTCAACTGTGCCAGCAAAAATTTCAGGCACTTCCAATTCAAACAATTTGCGAACCATGTCAGGATGAGTTCGACTAAGAGTGATTCCAGGTCCTTTTGGATCAGATTCCACCTTATAAAGATATACTTTCACGCGTTGTCCCATTCTGAGCATTTCACCTTGCACTTGTTCTTGCGGAAACAAAACTCCCACAGATTTTCCAAGGTCAATATAGGTGTTGCGCCCTTCAATTCGTTGCACAGTTCCACTGACAACTTCACCTTCTTTTCCTTTATATTCCTGAAACATTGAATCACGTTCAGCCTCACGGATGCGCTGAATGATCACCTGCTTGGCAGTTTGAGCAGCCACGCGACCATATTCATGTTGTGGCTCAAGTTCAATTTCAATGACATCACCAATTTTGGCACCTTTTTTGATTTTTTTGGCTTCATCAAGCAACATATCGCGTTCTGGATTGTAGCGAGGAAGTTTATCGTCATCAGCAGCTTCATAATCACTTTCCCGGTCTGTCGAAGGGGCAGCATCTTCCTGCTCATCTCCTTCCACAAATTCTCGCAAAGTCTCATCTACCACATCCTTGATCAGAAAGAATTTTGTATCTCCTCCAACCTCATTGAATTCAGCGCGGATTCTTTGTCCTCGCTTTCCATAGTCCTTTTTATAGGCAGCACTAAGCGCTGCTTCAATTGTTTCAATGATAACACTCTTTGCAATGCCTTTTTCCTCAGCAATCTGCAAAATTGCGCTTCCAAACTCACCAAGTCTGGTTCCTTGTTCCTCCGGCTCAACTTGCGGTTTTCTTTTAGCCATAAATTTATGTATTAATTTACTTAATTGATTAAAAATTTATCAAATTATGCTTCTGTTTAAAGAAAAAAGTTCGCTTTCCAGCGAACCCATCCCTACCTATATCTATACGTAGTCTAGCAAAATTTATTGCATTTGTCAACCAAACTGTTCAAAATTCTCATTTTAGACATTAGAGCTTGAGTTATTCATTTGGCATTTGGATTTTGACATTGAGATTTTCCTAAAACAGTATGCTCTGCCCACTGAGTGCTGCAGCCACAGCTTTGACAATAATGAAGCCTGAAAGACCGATAATGATGCCAACTATAGCTGCTTTTGCGTTGTCCTTGGCCTTTTCAGCCATGCTTTCATCTCCAGTTGACATGAAATATTGAATTCCACTGACCACAAAAGCCAGCACTGCAAAGGTGGTGAAAAGTCCCATCAGCCAGGAAAACAAATTGGACAAAATCAAGCCAATCGGAGCAGAAGAAAGACCTGTGGTCATTGGGAAACACACCCCGCCAATATCCTCAAAGCCAGCGCCGCATTTTGGAGCAGTTGTGCCACCATAAGAACCTCCATAACTACTAAAACCAGATCCTCCTCCATAACTGCCGGTTGAAATTCCAGCCACATATGGTGTTCCGCCGCCGCCTTCACAGACAGGAGCTAGAATGCCGTTGGCACACATTAAAAATCCCGCTCCAGTTGCAGCTGAATTTGGATTGACAGCCATATTGGAAGCATTATAAGCCTCAACTGCAGCTCTAGCTTTTTCCTGAGCATTCAAAAGGGCCAGTGTCGCATTATCAACATCATCTTGCGCAGCTTTACATCTAGCAGCATCTCCACCACAACTAGCCAATTTAGCATTAGCTGCATTATATTGATTCATAGCATTTTTCTGAGCAGCAGATGCGGATTCTGCAACAAGTCTATTCGAATCATTGGTCGATTTTTCAGCAGCAGTGGGTGGAGCCGCCACATTTGATATCTCACAGGTCTTTACGAGAAATCCACTACACACATAGCCAGATCCATAAATACGAGTGCAGTCTGCAGTATCATTGCATTCTTTACCACTAAACATGCTGTCTGGGACACAATTGCCACTATCAGCTTCACATTTATAACCACTGCCTATATTTTTTACACAATCGCTATCATTCTGACATGCCTCAGTATTCAAATCAAGAAACGTGCAGTTTCCATAACTATCTTCACCATATCCTGCAACACAAAAACAATCTCCATTTACAAGCTCCTCATTTGCACCGCAAGACGCAAAGTTCGCTTCTGAGACACAGTCACCATAACCATCTTCTGCGTACCCATCATCACAATAACAATCTCCGCCATATTCATATTCATTTGCTCCACATGCAATATCCCCACTGCCTTCATTGGCATAACAACTGTCATAAGTGTTTTCACATGCAACCACCTCACTGTCAGTTTCTGCATTATAATAACAATCGCTATAATCTCCATAGCAATCTGCCTTTGCCACATTTTTCACCCCATCAACCTTCACAAAAAACACACTCAAAAAGAGAAAAGCGGCAGCAAATAAATATAGTTTTTTTGTTTTGATTTTCATTTTTATATAAAAAAGTTTAGTTACTAAGAAACTAGAATGTCTTGTTTCCTCCGCCAAGAAGTGCGTTGACGGCTTGCATGATGATGAATCCGGAAAGACCCACGATGATTCCCATGATTGACCATTTCATTCCCTCCTTGCCTTTGTCCATTGTTTTTTCATCTCCTGCCGCAATTAAATAGAAAATACCAGAGATCACAAAACCCACCACGCCCAAAATTGCGAAGATTGAAAGCAACCAGAACAATAGGTTGGAAGCGATTCCCAAGATGCTTCCTGAAGGAAGTCCGTAGGGATTTGTCAGTGCCCAGCCACCACCATTTCCACCACCATTAAACACGCCACTTGAGCCAACGCCCAAAGAAACATTACCTGAAGTGTCAACAGCCCCATACCAATCCACTGCCAAAGCAGACACTGGAGCAAGAGAAAAACCCACAAACGCCAACATCAATGCGAACACACTTTGTTTCAAATATTTTTTTGTTTTCATATTTTTTTTGAAAATGCAAAGATATAATTATGCATTTATTATATCATATTTTCAAAATTGTGTATAACAAAAAACCTTCCTCATTGTCATTCCCGCGAAGGCGGGAATCCAGGCCCGCATTTACAAACCTATATTCCCATTTCCATGGGAATGACACGGGCAACGTAACAAAAAACAACCCTTGCGAGTCGTTTTCTGTTTTGTATATATATGCAATGCTCAACCTCACCTGTCCTGCGGACATCCTCTCCTCATCTAAGGAGAGGAAAAGTAGTGAAGAAAACTTTAGAAGCTTTTTGATGATCCGCCAAGCATTCCTTGAACAGCCTTGATGATCACAACTCCAACAAGAGCAACAATCACACCAACGATGGAATACACCATGGCGTTTTTTCCTTTGTCGATTTGTCCTTCATCTCCTGCAGCTGTCAAATAGATGATACCAGCAATAACGAAACCAATAACACCCAAAATTCCAACCACAACCAATAGCCAATTCATCCCACTGGTGAGAATCCCAATCAAACTTCCTGATGGAAGACCTGTTCCAGTTGGAGTTTCAAATTGAGCCTTCACGATCATTGGAACAGCTGCGGAAATTGCAGATGATGCATAGGCGACTTTTTTTAAAATATTCATAATTACACCTCCCTATCTAGTTTTTAATTTTTATTTATTTTTATCTTCTGTCGATTTTTTATTTTAATCACCTGCCTCCCTTTTGTCATTCCCGCGAAGGCGGGAATCCAGGCCCGTATTGCGTTGTGCCCAGTTCTGGATCCCCAGTCAAGCTGAGGATGACAGAAAACCTTATCCCTGGAAAAATTGTCCGATTAATTTTATCAAAATCATTCCCCCGATTGCAAACACGATTCCCAAAACTGCATAGGTGGCCGCTGTTTTTGCAAGCCGCAATCTCTTTTCATCTCCTGCAGAAGCAAGATACAAAATTCCCGCAATCACCAATGCAAGTATAGCAATAATTTCCGTAACTGACAATAAAAAATTCAAAACATTCATCCCAATATGTGAGACTGATGGCGCATCAGTGATCACGCCAGCGTGTGCGGTGTTTATTATATTCATATCTTTTTTAAGCTTTAGACTTAACCTTTAAGGTTTACCGTATTTTTTTGATTTTTTGCACTGCTTGCTTCAGTTGGCTTCGCGCGAAAAATTTGTGTGTGTTGGATTTTCTTTTCCATCGGTATTTTTTGCGGAGAAGAAAAACTCACCGAACCAAAATGCGAAGCTTGTTTTGGAGTTTCAGTCTGCTTTATTTTCTTTTCCTGAATCATTTTGAAAAGTGCTTCGTCACTCATTGCATCCAAACTTTGCGGACTTTCATTTCTTGCGGGCGAGATGGTTGTCATTTTTTCCACTGGCAATTTCATTTCCACGGGCGCTTCCTGCTTTTTTTCCACACTCACAACTTTAGGTGGTTCGGGCGCAGCATAGTGCTCAGTTCCAATCGGAGGTTTTGATTGGGGAATTTGAAAAAAGGTGTTGGCCTTTTCAGCAACAATTGGAGCTGGCTTCGGGGCGACAAAAGGTTTCTCATTTGCAGGCAAGACTGGTTTGGAGAAAAAAGTTTGCGCTTTCTCCACTGGAAGTGGTTTTTGAATTGGCTCTGTCTTTTTTGAATCAAAAGGACTGCGCAAAACATTTTCCGCAAAGACGCTTTGTGCGCTTGGAATTTGTTTCAAATTTATGTCAGGCCTCGCTTCCCTGGCTGGAGCTGGCGCAACAATTTTTCCAAAGTCATATGCATCATCAGCAATCGCAAGATGTTCTGGCATTGCTGGCCTTGCTGTCATTGGCGCTTCTCTTGTGACTTCAGGTGCTTTTTGAAAACCAGCAAAGAAATTGCTGCTGGCAGTTTTTTCTTCCGGCGCAAAAATTCTTGGAGCAACTGGCTGATTTTTAATCTCAGCTTCCACGGAATTGTTTTCAAACACCACCACTTGCATGATTGGATCAATTGTAAGTGGAGTTTTTTCATCCAGTGATTTCAAAATTGTGCCAAGTCTTTGTCGCTCAGAAGCTGACAAAACTTTTCCATTTTCACTGTGAAACAAAAAGTTTCCACGATCAATTGGGCTGTGTTTCATTGAACCCATCGCATCATGAAAATCCGTCATCCAATTTCTGATTGAAGGTCTGGCTGGCACTGGCGCATAGCGAAGCTTGATCTGACTGCTGGTGACATTTTGCTCAGCCAATTTCGGATATTGCGCAAGCGCTTCAGCCAGTGGCAATTGAATTTTTTTATTCTCCACAAATTCACCTTCCACGATTTTTTTGGTGACTGGCTTTTCGCAAAGCATTTGCACTTTGTTTAAGATCTTTTCCTTCAAAAGATTGGCAACTTGCACATGCATGGGGCGAGAAAGTGGCAACTTTGCTTCCAAAATCTGATCAAGCAAATTCCAGTTCTTCTCCTGTGCAATTTGCCAAACAATTTTTGGCAAAACACTCCTGCCATTTGCATCAAGTCCTGCTTGTCTTGCAACATTGTCATACACCGAAACCAAATCAAAAGACAACAAAAAATCCAGCGCTTCAGGATGCATCATTGCAACTGTCGCAGGAAAAATTTGTGCATTTGCATATGATTTTTTCCATTTTGTCAGCAATTCATTTTTCACTTCATTTGTGATTTTTACAATTTCTTGTTTTTCTAATTGCAAATCATAACCAAAAACTCCTCCAGCATTTGCACGCGCAGGCATTCCACTACTTAATTGATATTGACTATTTGTGTCCATCTTTGTTTTATTTTTTATTTTTTATGTCATCTTGAGCGTATCAGTCAACAGACTAAGAAGTCGAAAGATCTGAGCCCAGATTTCTCGATTACGCTTCACTTCACTCGAAATGACATACACTATCAAATTTCAAAACTGAAACACTGCACCATTATCCTGAATATATTGAATAACTTTTTTTATCCTGTTTTGATTTTGCATAATTCCCTCGCCCAAATCGTCATCCATGCTTTTGGCAATTTCAAAAACTTCCTTCATGCGATATTCAGTAAGTATGGACTTTATTAATTCTTTTTTGAAATTTATCGGAGCATTTTTTGCAAAATATTCAATCTGCTCAATCGTAATTCCTGCAATTATGCCTTCATACGAAAAAGCCATCGTTGAAGCAAGCAAAAGCTCCTCGCATTTCAATGTGGAAATGCGGCGTGCTAATGCTTTTTTCTGCTGAATTGTGTCCTGAGGAAAAGCAATGTGTGGAATTGAAAATTCATCCATCACTCTGTCCTCAATATTTTCATCAATCATAAAATGGACTACTTCTTTTTATTATATCCCCCCTCCACCTGAGAACGTACTAGACCTAGACACTGGTTTTGGTGCTTCATTAACTTGAGCATCACCAGGCAGTTCTTTTTTTACAGCCACATTATGAGCTTGTTTTGCTTTCTTATTCAACTGCTTCCAATGCTCTGACATTGCGGTTTTCACATAAGCATCTTTCTTAGAAGAATCCATGCCACTCATGTTGCCAGTGTGAATTGGGTCAGACAATATGGAGGACATCAGATGCGCATCATATTCGTCTTTTTTACTGCTATCAGATTTAAGGTGATGCAACATTGAAGCAACCTTCATTGCATTTTTTTCACCATCTTTCGAATCATTTAGATTCAGCCTATATATTTCATCAGCCAACGCCACACCATTCTTGTCATCATGTTCATCTGCTTTTTCTTTTGCCTTCTTTCTGAACTCTTCGGCTTTCTTTTTCTCGACAGCATCATTGACGCCCTTCATTCTGTTATCCATATAGCCAGACACTTTGTTCTCTCTTCCTTCTTGGCCATTTTTCAAAATCCAACCAAGCTTTTCAGAACCAAAAAGTTTTCCACTCTTTTGTGCATTCTCATATCCTTTTTTGATTCCACCTGGAACGCCAGATCTTTTCCATGCATATCCACCCATTCCAAGGGCAGGATTTGAAGCCAACCACTTTCCGCCTTTCTTCACTGCGCCGACAACTTTGTCAGCACCTTCAATCCCCATAGATTTTGCCACGCCAATACCCATCCATAAGATGATGATTGGAATCATATAAAAAGCGGCATTAGCGATCCAAGTGGTTTGATCATTCGTAGTGTTAACACTAGCATTGGCCATCATTGAATTTATATTCTCAGCTTTTAAAGATTCTGCAATACGCAGTGCTATTGCCATAATGAAAATCATGACAGGCGCAAAAAATGAATATGCAAAAAGCTGTTTCCACCATTTGTCAGCAAAGCCTGCAGTCGATGGGAAAATATATCCAACAAATCCAACAGGAGAGAACATCACCAGCATCGTGAGCGCTATAAGTCTCACGATAAAAAGAGCAGCAATTATAATTAGCGTCATACCCATAATGAATGTAAAAATAATCATTGCAATTTGGTATGAAATTGGATTTTGAGTGAAAGCATCTGGTTTTAATATTGCACCAATACTTGAGGCAGAACCAAACATTGCAAAAATTCCACTGCCAGTCACGGTTGTGGTTGAAGAAAAAAGATTATTCACAAAATAATAAAATGCCACATTGGAAACATCAATGAAGAACCTGGCAATCGGATAACTGAAGTTGACCAACAAGGCATTGATCAAGATGTTGAGCCAAACTTTTTTCAGATTCCATTTGTCCACCTGGAAAATCGTGCAAAAAGCTGCAAACAAAAGAATCAAGATGAAAGTCATGTTTAAAAGATCGCGCACCATAATCCAAACATCCTTAACTGCCTGCTTATTAAGCAGCCCGTTTGGTCCTGATATGTTGGCTGGTTCAATCGCCCAAGCAAAGAGAGTCGCAGCAATTGCAAAAAGCCAACCAACCAAGGCCTGCACTCCCGTGAGCAATGATCCAACAGCACATTCAAACATGCCAGCCTCGCAATGACCATCCACATTCACAGTTTTCATTTTATTCACACTGCCGATTTGCAAGCTACCAGCACCCGCACTTGCTGCTAACCCAGTTGAAGCAGATGGAGTAGTCGCTACCTTAAAAGCATTTCCATTCCATGCATAGCTAGCACTATTACTCGCGCCTCCCCAACTTAAACATGTCGCATTGCAATCAGATTCTGTTGGTCCAGTATTTGCTGCAGCTTCAGTAGAAGACAATTTTCCATCCTGGCCTTTAACTTGGCACGTACATGAAGCGGAGGCGCTTCCTATGTTTCCAAAGAGCACAAAACCAAACACTATAAACAAGGCAACAAAAAGCGCCTTACTCTTTTTTTCTTTTATAATTCTTTTATTCTGAATAAAATCATTATAAAAACTATTCCAACTAACTATTTTTTTATTTTTCAAAATCCAATTCATCAGGATTTTTTATACTTATGATACACAAAAATTATATCATACTTTTTCCTTTTCAAAAAGGAAAAAGGGATGTTATACACAGTATGTATAACATCCCTTCAATAGCCAATTCTATCGATCATGATTTTTCAAAGCCACCCTCTCCATAACTTTCCACAACCCCGTTTTCAAAGAGATATTTACCCTCTTTGCTTTTATATGTAAACGTTTTATATGCATAACGTTCACTTCTTTTAAATTTTTTATCAGTGCCGTAAAAATCAACGGCATATTCAACATTTACTAGTGCAGAAATTTCTATCACCCACATATCTCTCTCAACTCCATTCACATCTCTTCTTTTTACGCATTCACCAATCAATGGTTCAGCTAGAAATAAACTATTCAAAACCGATATTTTCTTAACACCGAAAGTGCCATAAGGGGTATTTATTATTCCCTTTATCTTGTCAGTGTCTAAGGCTTTTACAGTAAGACTATCTACTGCAATTTTAAGCTGTTCATCTCTATTTGGTGCTGTCATTTTTGAACAACCCGCAATAAACATAATGGGAACTGACAAGGAAACTAGCATCAACGCCACCAAATTGAATCTTCTCATGACATCCTCCTTTTATTCTCAATTCTTCGGGCTTTTAACCCTATCTTGGCTCATTTGAGAGCTTTTTTGTCAATGAACTTCTTCACCTCTTAACTGTCTATTATACTCTCATTTCCCCATTCTGTCAAACTGTTTTATTTTTCGCACACTAACATATCTCACATCACGCATTTTGCATTTTCCTGCAACCATATGAAGTACGTAGGCGAAAAACGAGTGATGAGCGTTAAGAAATTTTGAAACGTAGCGCCCGTCAGCAGACGAAGGCGCGAAGTGTAAATTTTAGTGAAGAGCGAAGTTTTTGCCACAGTATCTTCATCAGGTTGCGATTTCTTTTGTAACTTTTCTATTAAAAGAAAAGTTAACCCTGAATTTATAGAAAAGAGAGCCAAAGCTCTCCTTTTCTAGTATATGAACCCTTTGATTGCTCTGCTTGACGCAGAAAGACTGCGAGTGCTTCTCCTGGCAAAGCCGGCATAGTTCATTTCACTGACGGTGATGGTGTCGCCGCTGACTTTTTCCACCAAGGCCACATGGCCATAATATCTGTTTTCCGTGGTCACCATGATTGAACCTGGTCGCGGATTTCTGCCTGTGGCATAGCCGGCAGCTTTTGCATGATAGAGCCAAGTTCCAGCATTTCCACCCCATGGCACATAGCGTTTTTGCGCCACGTACCAAGTGCAATATCCATATGGGAAACGATGTCCGGCGCCCGCCTTCCCGTCGTCGCGATCAGCCCCAGTGATGCCACCACTGCTGACTTGCGGAGTTCCACCAGTTGCATTGGCATATTGTCTTTTGTCGATGATTGATGTTCCTGTGCCTGGAGCTGTTGTGGGAGCTGTCGGCTTGGGAGCTTCTCCTTGACCATCAGGAATGGTGATTTCTTTTCCAGTGTCCAATGAACCATCAGCGGGCAAACTGTTGAATGCAATGATTTTGTCTTTGTCTCCTTTGAATTTGGTTGCAATAGCATCAATGTTGTCGCCAGCTTTCACCACATATTTGACGCCAGAAACTGGCAAGATGAACATGGTGTCACCAGGCATGATTGAATCCATGTTGCTGATGTCATTGGCCCACAAAATCGTGTTGATTGAAACCTTATTCTTTTCAGCGATTGATCCCAGTGTATCACCTGATTGCACGATGTACATCTTAACACCACCATCTTCTTCTGGATCTTTCATGGGGCTGCTGCCACCTGCAGCAGCAATCACCCCTTGTCCAGCAATGATGTTTTGACTGACAACTTCTTCAACTGCCCCCGGTTCAACTGCTGTGCTTGATTTTGAAAGTGGCACCAATGCCAAATCATTTTTTTTATTGATCTGACCATTTATTTTGTTGCTAACCACGCTAGCAGCCTCACTGGAATTGTCGAGATAGCCAAAAAGAAAACTGCTTGTACCTCCTTTGCCTGAAGCGGCATTGGTGGCTGAGACGAGCAGCGCACTTGAGACCACCACAGCGAAAGCCGAATAACTGCGAAAAAGATGGAGCAATTTTATTGTCCGATGTCTTTTCACAAAGTCAGCAAGAGATCTTTGCCAAGAATGAGTCCGAGTATTAAGTTCTTTGAAATCTATCTTTTTGAGAAGCCTGAATATGTAAGAAAAAATATTTTTGATACTAATAGCTAGTCCTTTCAGTCGACATACAGTTTTAGGCAAAATGCTGTCGTCCTGAACTTGTTTCAGGATCTCTTGCTTAGATGCAGATACTGAAATAAATTCAGCATGACACGAACCTAAACAAAAATAACAGCTACCATTTTATCTGCAGCCTTAATTTTTAAACTATTTCCTAGTATATACTTTTAAGCAGTTTTGTCAAAGAATTTTCACACCAAAACCAGACTTTTTGGCTTTAATTAGGCATATTTTCGAAGGACTATTCTTTGAAATGCCCAAGTGCGGTACAATAGGGTTGGGATTGAGGCAACAAATTTCGAATTTCCAATTTTGAATTTTGAATTAATTTTTAATTCATGAATTTCTAATGTTTCAAACATTTGGGCATTAGAATTTCGTTCAAAATTCGAAATTCATACTTCAAAATTAAACGAGTGCCAAAATTCAAGATGTTAATAGCAAATATATGAACTTAAATAAGTTGTTAATAAACTTTTTAGAATACCTGGAGGTTGAGCGCAATCGCTCGCAAAAGACCATTGAGAACTATCATCATTATCTCAAGCGTTTTTTGACTTGGGCAAAAATATCAAATCCCAGCGACATAACCATCGACCTTGTGCACAACTATCGCCTTTTCCTCAATCGCCTGACCGATGAGAAAGGCAATGAACTTAAGAAGATCACTCAGAATTATCATCTGATTGCCATTCGCAGTTTTTTGAAATATCTCTCCCGACATGACATCAAGAGCCTTTCAGCCGAAAAAATCGAAATTGGTAAAAATCCTTCCCACGAAATTGAGTTTTTGGATGGCGAAGAAGTTGATCGACTTTTGCAAGCCGCCTCAAGAAATGACATCTCCACTTTGCGCGACAGATCCATCTTGGAACTGCTTTTTTCAGCTGGTTTGCGTGTTTCCGAGCTCACCAACATCAACAGGGATCAAATCAATCTTGCCAGACAAGAATTCAGTGTTCGAGGCAAAGGCGACAAATTGCGCCTAGTCTTCATTTCAGACACAGCCAAAAATTATTTGGAAAAATATCTGGACAAGCGAACCGACTTGGACGAAGCTGTTTTCATCAGATTTTCCAACAAGAAAAAAACTGAGGATCAAACAAACAAAAGACTGACCCCACGGTCAGTCCAAAGAATTGTGAAATTTTATGCTGCCAAAGCTGGCATCGTCAAAGATGTGCATCCTCACACCCTGCGTCACAGCTTCGCCACCGACCTGCTCGCCAATGGCGCTGACATCCGCAGCGTGCAAACCATGCTCGGACATTCTTCCATCACCACCACCCAAATCTACACCCACGTCACCAATCAACAACTCAAAAGCGTGCATCAGAAGTTTCATGGAAAGCACAAGCAATAAAAATAACCATGCTATAGCAAGTTTTAAGATACAATAACCAAGATACAAGATACAAACAAATTCCAAAAATCAAATCACAAACGGCTCAGTTTTTAAAATTGTGATTTGAAATTTATTTGGTTATTGTTTCTTGTATCTTGGTTATTTTTATTGCTTGTGCTTCTTCCGAATTTATATATTTTAGTTATTTCTATATTTTCTTTAAGTTTGCATATTCTGCGCTCAAGCGTTTAATTCCAACTTTCTTAAAAGCCACCACAATCGTGTCATCAACAACAGAAACAACAAGCCCGTCACCAAAAACCTCATGAGCAACTCTTTCTCCACCCTTAAATTTAATCCCCGATGACTGATGGCCAGTGACTGATGGCTTTTTATGATCTTGCAAAAGTTTTTCAAAAATTTTCTGTTCATCTTCGCGATAGGAATTTTTCTTCACCAGTTTTTCCGGAATGTCTTCCAGAAAGCGTGATGGGCTGTTCATTTGGGTCATGCCAAACAACGTGCGCTGACGCGTGAACAACAAATAGATTTTTTCTTTGGCGCGAGTCAGCCCAACATACATGAGCCGTCTTTCTTCTTCCATTTCACCCGAAGAAAGCAAACTGCGAGAATGCGGCAAGATTCCTTCCTCAAGTCCCACAATGAAAACCACTGGAAATTCCAAGCCCTTAGCAGAGTGAAGTGTCATCATATGCACCGCATCTTCATTCTGATCGACATTATCCACATCCGATGCCAAAGCAACCTCCTCCAAAAAGGCACTCAAAATATCCCCGCCTGCATCGCTATGCGAAGCATTGCGGGCAGGTTCATAATCTTCCTTATTATCATCGTATTTCTTGGCCACTGAAATAAGTTCATGCACATTTTCGCTGCGCTTTTCTCCATCATCGCCATCCAGCGAAAGCATTTTTTCATAACCACTTTCCTGGAAAACTTTTTCAATGAAATCCGACAAAGAAATTCGCGGCTGCACTTCTTTCATCCTTTTGATGAACTCGCAGAATTTGACGATCGCATCGATCTTCAGAGTTGGCAGTTGATTGTTGCCCAATGACTGTTTGTCCAGCATCGGCAATTTCAAACCTGTTTCAATGTAGTCAGTTCCAAGCTGACGAGAAATTGCAATCCATTTGCCCAAAGTTGTTTTGCCGATGTTTCGCTTCGGTTCATTGATGCTTCTTTCCAAAGAAATCATGTCGGTGTGATTTGAAATTAAACGCAAATAGGCGATGATGTCTTTCACCTCTTTTCTTTGATAAAATTTGATGCCACCAATGATGCGATATGGAATTGATTTTTTCAAAAACATTTCCTCAATTGCTCGCGACTGAGCATTGGTGCGATAGAGCACCACGAAATTGCTGAATCTTCCATTGTTGGTTTTTCTGATTTCATTGGCAATAAATTCCGCTTCGTCACGCTCATCAGCTGCTTCAAACGAAGTCACCAAATGCCCAGCTTCTTTTTCAGTCCAAAGATTTTTGTCTTTGCGATTGATGTTTTTTGAAATAACTCCATAAGCTGCATCCAAAATGACCTGGCTGGAACGATAGTTCTGTTCCAAATGAATCACTTTTGCCTCAGCATAATCCTTCTCGAAATTCAAAATGTTTTTAATGTCAGCCCCGCGAAATTTATAGATGCTTTGCCAGTCATCTCCCACCACACACAAATTCCTGTGCTTTCCAGCTAACAAATTGATCAAAAGATATTGCGCGCGGTTAGTATCCTGATATTCGTCCACCATGATATATTGAAACTGATTTTGATATTTTTCCAAAACGGCAGGAAAATCCTTGAACAATTGGACCGTAAACATAATGATGTCATCAAAATCAAGTCCATTGTTTTCCTTGAGCCTGGTTTGATATAGGAAATATACTTTGGCAACAATTTCTTCATAATATCCATTGGCTTGATTTTTGAATTGCTCAGGATTCATCAATTCATTTTTCGCTTTGCTGATTGTGGCCAGCAGTGCGCGCGGTGAAAACTGCTGCGAATCAACTTCCAACTCTTTCAGAATTCTCTTGAGCAAAATTTGCTGATCTTGATCATCCACGATATGAAAAGTTTTTGCATATCCCAAAGCCTCAATTTCGCTGCGCAAAATTTTTGAGCAAATGGCATGAAATGTTCCCAGCACTGGCAGGTTAGAATTTCCATACAAACTATATCTGAAATTTGCATCAGCTTCAGGGTATAAAATCTTCATGATACGCTCCTTCATTTCTTGCGCCGCTTTGTTGGTGAAAGTCACAGCCAAAATGTTTCGCGCAGGAATGTGCTCATTTTTAATAAGATATGCCACGCGATGCGTCAAAGTCTTGGTTTTTCCTGAGCCAGCTCCAGCAATAATAAGTAGCGGCCCTTTTGATGTGACAACCGCCGCCTTTTGATTTTCATTTAATCCTTCTAAGATATCCATAAAAAGTTTTATTCGTCATTACTCTCTCCTACGATTAGGAGAGATGTCGTCCCCAAGACGACAGAGAGGTCAGATCAATGCCTGACATTCTCCCTCACGATTATGTTTTAACTTACAGTTTTATCCTTTATAATCCAAGCCCTATTGTAACACATCAACATTAAAAAAACAGTGATATTTTTCAATCACCGCTTTTTCTATTTTTTATTATGCATTCCCTAACAGCTAATACAATTTTTAAAAGCTATAAGCTAGTGAAGCTGGCTGCAAGTTTTTTCCAGTCTTCCACTCCCAACTCTTGTGCACGCACGCTTGGAGAAAAACCGATTGAGCCAAGCTTTTCCTCAATTTCTTTTTTATCAATTTGCAGACTATTGGAAAGATTATTAATCAGAGTTTTTCTTTTAGCTGAAAAACCAGATTTCACAATCCTGAAAAACTTTTTCACCTCTTCTTTGCTGATTTCTTCCTGACCAACATTTCTAGTGATTTTAATGATCGCACTGTCAACTTTTGGCACAGGCTCAAATGATTCTTTGAAAACTGTGAACAAAAACTCTGCCTTGGCATAATATTGCACAGAAACTGCCAAAATGCTCATCGCGCCAGGCTTGGCCGCAATTCTTTCAGCCACTTCTTTTTGCACCATAAAGATAACTTCTTTTGGAGGAATTTTTGTTTCCAAAAATAAACGGATGATTGGAGCAGTGATGTAATATGGAATATTAGCCACCACCTTATAACCATTCGCATCATTAGCCTTCATCTCTTTTTCAATCAATGCTGGCAAGTTCAGTTTGAGAATATCATCATGAATAATTTCCACATTCTTTTGATCATTAAATTTTTCCTGCAAAATCGGAACTAGGCGATCATCCAATTCAATCGCAATGACTTTCTTGCACACGCCTGCCAAAAGCTCAGTCAGCGCACCTTGTCCTGGTCCAACTTCAACAACCACATCTTCACCGGTGAGTTGAGATGCTTTAATAATGCGACCAAGAACTTCAGCATCTTTCAAGAAATTTTGACCGAGACTTTTTTTAGCTTTTATCATAAAATAAGTTTAATAGTCCATAATTAAGTTATTCCATATTTCCTCCCCTCAGATGAGGGGAGGTGCCCGTAGGGCGGAGGGGTTTGAGCTGAGCCTTTTTATAATGCCCTGCTCTGACCTCTCTGTCGTCTTGGGGACGACATCTCTCCTTATCAAAGGAGAGAAAGATGTGGAAGAAAACTTTTTAAGCTAGTTCGTAATCACTTCCATTTTAATATTCGCCGTACCTTGTCCAATCGGAGCAATTTGAGCGAAAGCCACTTTATCCAAATCAATAATCCTGCCGTTTCCAAAGGGTCCACGATCATTGATTTTCACGATAACTGATTTACCATTATCCTGATTGGTCACTCTAACATAACTTCCCATTGGAAGCCAGGGGTTGGCGGCTGCCATTGTCCCTGTCCAGGCATACCAGCTGGCGGCACCAGTGTGCACCTTTCCAACCTTGACCAAAGTTCCCTGGGTCACAATTTCCTCAATTGGATTTTTCGTCACATTACTTTCCAAGATTTTTCGTGAAATTTCTTTTCCATCATTATAGACAATTTTGTATTTCACTTCCTTGATTCCAGTCTCTCCTTTTTGCGTGACTTTTTTGACGCGCCAACCCAACTTGTCATCTTCATTTGAAATTGTTTTGAAATCAATATCAACATTTTTAACTTCCTCCTTAATGAGAACATGCGTCACCACAATCACCATTCCATCTTTAATCGGAGTGCTCCTGTCTGGAACAGTCACATCATCTTGATCAAGTTCAATTTTGTTGTCAGCCCAAATTGCCTGCTCAACAGTATTTGCAAAGGTATATAACTTATCCGTATTTTTACCTTCTTTGATGGTTATTTCTTTTGCACGCAAAATAATAATTTTAGTGCCAGAAAATATTTTTTCATTTTTGTCAGGAAAAACCAAGTCATGTGCTTGCAGTGTGATTTTTTTTTCATTAAAAAATTCCTCCACCGTTTGCGTCTCTGAAGAAGATTCAAATGTCATTCCATCATCTTGCAGCACGATACGTTTTTGATTTTTTGCAAAATCAAAATTATCCGCCTGCGCGCCAATTGCAAAAAAGATCGCACAGAAAAAAAATACTGCAAAAACATACAGGATTTTTTGTGCTTTATTATATTTTTGAAAAGCTATTTTCATTGAAAATTGCTATATTTACTTAAACTTGATCACGCTTTTTGATTAAACGCAATATATAGTTTTGGAAATTAAAATTGCTTTTTTGATTTGCCTGTTTTCTTTTGAGGCAATAGAGAGCGACAGCGAACTCTTAGCGCAGCAGTTATAGTTCTTCAACTGCGAGCGTGCCAAGAAAGGAAACAGGCAAATCAAAAAATATTACTTACTTTTTACAAAAATATATATTGCATATGGCTCAGAAACAGACAGAGCAAAATACCAAACAGTGAATCCAGCCACTACAACAATATTATTCAGATTTAAACCTATATTGAATTGCTTCTGCAATATGCATGGCGCTTATTTTTTCAGCATCGGCCAAATCAGCAATCGTTCTGGCAATCTTAATAATTCGGTGATAACCTCGCGCGCTAAGTTTCAAGGCAGTCACAGCGCTTCGCAAAAGATTTTGACATTCTTCATCCAACTGACAAAATGTTTTGATTTGATCTGAAGACATCTCACTGTTGGAAATGATCGACAAATCGACAAAACGTTTGTGTTGAATTTTTCTTGCCTTCTCAACCCGCTCACGAATTTTTTCGCTGCTTTCCTCTTGGCTTTCCTCTTGCAACTTGTCAAAACTAAGACGAGGAACTTCAATGTGCAAATCAATGCGATCCATGATTGGTCCGGAAATCTTTTGACGATATCTGACAATCTGAGCTGCAGTGCAAGTGCACATCTTTTCAGGGTCAGTTGCCATACCACAAAAACAAGGATTCATCGCTGCCACCAAGATAAAACGAGCTGGGAAATGCAACGACCCTTTTGCTCTTGAGATTGTTATCATACCATCCTCAAGAGGCTGGCGCAAATTCTCAAGCACATTTTTTGGGAACTCACCAAACTCATCCAGAAACAAAACTCCTCGATGTGCCAAGCTAATTTCACCAGGCTTGGGATATGTTCCTCCTCCAATAAGTGATACACTGCTGGCACTGTGATGCGGCGCTCGATATGGACGAACCGTCACTAAAGATTGTCCTTTGTGCAATTTTCCAGCCACTGAAAATATCTTGGTAATTTCCAATGATTCATCCAAGGTTAAGCGTGGTAAAATCGTTGGCATCGCTTTAGCCAGCAAAGTTTTGCCTGAGCCGGGAGGACCATTCAAGATGACATTATGCCCACCAGCTGCTGCAATCTCCAATGCGCGTTTGGCATGCTGTTGCCCACTGATATGCGACATGTCATTAACGTGCTCACTGTGCAAAAACAAATCTGCTCCTTCGATTTTTGGAAAATATGCAATCCTGCTGTTTCCCGCAAAATGATCAGCCAGTGCATACAAAGTATCCACTGGCACAATATTAATTCCTTTCACCACACTAGCCTCCGGTGCATTCTCAGCTGGCACATAGAGCTCCAAAAAACCTTTTTCTTTGGCAAGCAATGCAATCGGCAAAATGCCTTGAATTGACCGCACACGACCATCCAAAGAAAGTTCTCCCACCACCATCTTATTATTGAAATCAAATTGCAATTGTTTGGTTGCCAGCAAAATTCCGACAGCCACCGGCAAATCATAAATCGGACTCGCTTTTGGCAAATCCGCCGGAGCAAGATTCACAGTGATCCTCCCGCATTGATGAGGAGGTTTAAACCCGGAATTTTTAATTGCACTACTAACCCGATCGCGCGATTCTTTGATTGCAGTGTCGGCAAGACCCACAATATTAAAAGCATGCAGCCCTGCCCCCAAGACATCGACTTCCACTTCAACGACCTCACCATCAAGGCCAATCGTCGCAGCAGAATAAATTTTTGAAGACATAGTGGAATAGTTATAAAGTGATAAAGTTCTTCAAGTTTATAAAGTTAAACACAACAACTTCCTTATTAACTTTATTTTTTAAATCCAAAATCTAAATGTCAAATGTTTTGCCTCAAGCTTATCCCTTGGGGACAAATAAAATCCTAAATCCAAAATTCTAATTTTTTAACATTTCTGCTTGAGTCATTTATTGAGATTTTAGTTTTTGACATTTGAATTTTATGCTATTTATTTTTGTGCATTTTTTCTTTCCAACAATGTCAGCACATATATCGCAGCAACTGTGATAGATTCAATTGGCAAAAAATCAACCCCAGGAATCGAATCAGCAATGCCACCAACACCCAAAATCCCCAACTTACTCAAAAATTTGCTGGCACCTTTTTTCTTGCCATTAGCGCCGGCCAAAAGCATCATCATAAAAATAAAAATTGAACAAAGTGCAGAAAAAAGAATTGAAAGCACCACAGTTGGTCCTGCCACAAAATCCAACAAATCCTTCAGTAAAGCTGCACCCAAAGCTGCCACAAATGGCATATCTCCCAAGAAGTCAATTTGTTTAAACAGCGAAAGCGCGCCCATTGGTGTTGCAGTTTCCGCAACTGATTTCGCCATGTTGGCCGCATTTTTAATGCTTTGCAAATTTCCACCGCTCTTGCGAGCCGCAGCCAAACTTCCAACATGATCACCACTTTGTGAATTTTGGGAATAATTATCAGTAGCACCATGCATATGCAAATCAGCAGGATGCGACTGTTGCGCATTCGGCATTTGTAAATCTCTATTTCGTGCTTCTTCCAAAGCTTCTGAATGATCAACCGCAGCCTCAGTCATATCTTTAAATCTCAAATACTAAAGTTTTGTCATCTTGATTTGAGTGATTTATTTGAAATTTGGATTTTGGATTTTTAATTTTATTCTCCTTCTTCCTCATCAAAATCTTTCTTGGCTTGTTCAATTTCCATGAGTTGGCGTGGATCAGAAGTGATGATTTGATCCTCAGCATAGGAAGCAATAACTTTGATTGCCACATGTTTTGCTCCAGCAAACAAAATTCCTTCTCCCACATTGCTTTCCAAAAGCAAAAACTTTTCTTGTTCCGTAAGATAAAAAGTATCAGAAATCGTGTCAATTGCTGCAGGAGATTGCCTGAGCAAAAGTTGCAAGGAAGAGTTTGTCACAATCGGTTTTCCATATCGCGATGACATGAAGTCAGCAATGTCCTGAGTGATTGTAGTTAATCCGGTGTAATATTTGCGACAACGTTTTGCGATTCCAAAAAGAAATGACGCAGCATCTTCGTTTTGCATCATCACCCACGCTTCATCCACCACCACAATGCGTTGTTTCAAAGTCGAACGCATTTCATTCCAAATGAATTGCAAAATTGTATACATCGCAATTGGCCTCAACTGCTCCTCGAGATCTCGAATGTTGAAAACCACCAACTGATTATTGATTTGCACATTGGTTGGATGATTCAAAACTCCTGCAAAAATTCCTTCCGTATATTTTTCCAAGCGCCGAGCCACTGATTCCCCACCTTCTGAATTTCGAATCACGGCATACAAATCAGACATGGTTGGAAAAGAATTTGAATTGAAATTTTTGAAATTGCTTTGCGCCGTGATGTCTCGCATGGCATATGTTTCGCGAATCGCAATGTCCAAAATTGAATCTTCTTCCGGAGTGATGGCTCCCAACATGATGTGCAAAAGTCCGATCAGACTGGCGATATTGCTACGCAAAATATCTTCAGGATCCTCATCTTCGCCAACTTGCGGCAGGTCAAAAGGATTCAAATGAAAATTCGAATTGAGAGACAATTTAATAAATGTTCCGCCCACAGTTTCGCAAAGATATTTATATTCATTTTCAGGATCAATCACAATAACATTCGTTCCAACCATGAGCGAACGGAAAATTTCCAATTTAACAGTATAACTTTTTCCACCTCCAGACTTGGAAAAAACCACCATATTGGCATTTTCCATTTTGAAACGATCAAACAAAATCAAACTGTTGTTGTGACGATTGATGCCATACAAAATCCCCTCATTGGAAGACAGGTCTGCTGAAACGAATGGAAATGTTGTTGAAAGCGGAGAAGTGTTGAGATTATTTGCAACATCAAGTTCATCATTGGCCAGTGGCAATGTTGAGGAAAAGCCTTGCTCAACTTTGAGCACTGCTGGTTTAACATATACCAATTGAGCTTCCAAAATTGATTCGATTTGCTGATGTGCTTTTTCCACTTCCTCCATGCTGCTTCCATATAAAGTCATATATAAACCGAAACGGAAAAATTTTTCAGTTCCTTGTTGCAATTTGTCTCGCAATTCCTCAATGTCCTGCAAAGCTGTTTCCAAAATTGGATCACGAATCTTTCCGCCTTGTTCTTCAATGTGAATTTGTGATTGAACTTGTGTGGAACTTTTTCGCAAAGTTTTCAAAATTTCAGCAGTTTCAATGGGATGAATGAACATCGCGGTGTCCATCGAAAAATCAATATTAATGATCGGTGAAAACCAATTTGAGTGCAAATATCTCGGATAGGCCACCACGAAAAGTGTCCTGGCAAATGTTTCTCCAATCTGCAAATTATTAGAGCTTATCTTCATGGCAGATGGCGCAATGAGATCTTTAATGGTGGCCACTCCGCGCTGATACAAATCTTCGCTTTGCAAAAGTGCTCCAACAGGTGCGGCTGTTTTTTTATTTTTATTTATTCCAAACATATTTTTTATATTTTTTAACTTTTTTATCTCAATTCAACCTTACCAATATCCTTAATAATAGAATTGTTATGTATTGATGGGTTATATGAATTGTACAAAAGTTCAATCAATTCTTCTGTCTTAAGTGGCGTCACTTTCACTCCAGTTCCAGAAAGACCAGCACTGACATGATCCACACGTTGCCAAAGTTGATTTTTATACGTGTCAAAAAGCTCTCTTCTTTTCGCAACTGCCAATTGAGAATTCCCAGCTCCAAAAAGACGATCAATCAATCCTGATTTAACACTTTCAATCGGATGAAATGGAATCACTACATAGAAAAACTTGGACATGATATTTGAAACATCTGCCAAATTTTTAATGAAGTTTGAATATTCAGCTAATTGCAAACTAAGCAGTTCATTGGTCAGCTGAGTTTCTTTTTTTCGCAAATAATCCAAATATGGGTGAATGTTAAGCTTTCTCGAACTCACAATGATCTGCATCGGAAAATCCAAAGAGTTGAGAAAGTTTTGATATTGACTGACAATAGAATCTTGTTCTTCTGTTGCCTTGAGATCGAAATTGATCGAAGAAACCAAGAGCACAGATCGAAGCGATCCGTCTTTCAGCACAATGACACCGTCGCGGATTTCTTCCACGTCAACATATTTTTGCGTGCTAAGTCCACCGTTATTCCCGCCACCTGTCAGATTTTTTGAGTGTAATGATTCCATATTTTTCTTTTTTCTTTGTTTTTAATTTCAATGTCATTCTGAACTTGTTTCAGAATCTATTTTCTTTAGTTCATTTTTCACTGTAACCGAGATCCTGAAACAAGTTCAGGATGACAACCTGCCTTGTTTTTAATATTTTCTATTGGGCGCTTGTTTCAACATTTTTTCAATTTCAGGATTTGTTGTTGTTCCTTCACTATCCAACAGTTGGGCCAGGTCTTTCAAGGATTGCGCTGAGATGTGCTTATCCACCGCTACTGCTTGCGCTTGTTGAATTTTTTGAACTTCTTTCACAGCTCTGGCAGGAGTTCTTTTCCACATATACACCTTGGGCCGAAAAAAATACATCACTCCAAAAATCAAAAAGCTTCCCAGCGGCTGTCCATACGGCTTATAAAATGCCAAGGCCACAAACAAAATGGCCAATGGCAAACCTAGAATGAAAAACACTGGAGCAGGCACCATGTTCCACAAGACAAGCAGTGTGATTCCCAATCCAATAATCCAACCTAATTGCTTGGCCGTCAGTGGCCCAGCAATTTTATCTTCAACATCAATATATTGTGGAACGTTGATTAGCATTTTTATTTACCCCGTTAAATTCTGCCGTAGGCAGACCATTTAACTGGGGTTTTATTTTATATTTATATTTCTATAGAAAAAATTTCGCAACTTGCGTCACCAGCACCATCGCTGACATTGCCAGCAAAACTCCAATCACAGAATATTTGAAAATCTCTTTTCCCTTATCAATCCTGTCTTCATCTCCCGCTGAAGTGAGATACATGATTGCACCAATAACCATCATAATCAAAGCCAAAATTCCCATGGTTCCCAAAAGGAAATTCAAAACATTGACTGCAATTTGAGAAAGTGTTGGTCCAGCAAGACCCGCAGCTCCGCCCCAGCCAATAATATTGGCAAGTTCTTTCAGTAGTGACGGGGCGGCAACTCCCAGTGCCAGCCCAACCAAGGCCATCGTGATTGCTTCTTTTCCCTTTTCCACCATGCCAGAATTTCCAGCTGAAGTCAGAATCATTACTGCTCCAATCATAATGAAAACTAAAGCTAGCACCACAATGATTTTTTGAATCGCCGACATTATCCCACCCAAAAATCCTTCCACATTGCTAAATCCCAGTGGATTGCAAAATTCCAACGGCCCACAAGCTTGTGAAGGAGTTGCAGCATTAGTGCTTCCAGGTATAGTTGTAATTGTAGTTGAGGCTGAAGTAGTACTAACAGCACAAGTCCCCAATGAATTACAAGCACCAACAGTTCCATTAATCATTGTGCATGGTTGCATTATGGAAGAACCATCACTTTTGCATGCCACTGAAGATATGTTACAGCATTGTACACTGTTGCCGCCTCCACATAGTCCAGTTACGCATCCGGATGTTCCTGTGACTTTTGCAGTATCAATGCATACCGATCCGGCGTGAGCAGCAGAACATTTATCAGCAGAAGCTTCCTGCGCTCCAAATATTAAGAAAGACCCCATCACAATGAACATCAATAAAACATTTTTTATTTTTCCGCCAAAGGCGGACCAGCCTATGGCTGGCATCTTATCTATTTTCATCTTTTTTGTATTTTTAAAAAAATTTAATCAAATTTAGCGCGCCCTGGCGTTGCAATCAAATTTTCCCCAACTGACAATATTCATTCCGAAAGTGGAAGCACCGGCAGCATTTTTCTTTGCTCCAATATAATTGATCGTAGTATCAATAATCAAAAAAGCTGCAAAAATAATTACAAAACCAATGGCCGCATTTTTCATGGTGCTTTTAGCTTGCTTAATCAAATCTGAATCTCCCGCCGAAACGATATACATCACCCCACCAATAGACATCGCCAATAGCGCCACACCAATCGCCAATTTCATTAAATATTGAATGATCGTGTTCATACCTTTGATCAAATCGCAAAGGGTGCACATTTCCTGACCAGGTCTTCCGCAAGTAATAATTCCAGTGTTGTTTGTTGTGGTTCCAGGCACCGTGTTATCCATCATTTGACCAGCGCCGCCAACTCCAGTTGGCGTTGTCATCGTTGTACCAGTTGGAATACATGTGCCACTACTATCACATGTTCCAGGCGTATAACTTTTACTATCAACGTCCAATTTACAAGGAGCATCCTTTACTAACCCAGCGCATGCAGCATCAGCCGAAGCACTCTCAACCATCAACAAAGAACTTCCCAAAAAAGAAGCTGCTACTAGCATCGTGAATGCAAATTTATTCAATTTCATATTTTCTAAAATTAACTGACAAAAAAAGTTCTACTTCGCACCGCCCACGCTTGGTAAATAATTAAGCTTATTTTTCGCCAAACTCAAAGCTTCATGCAAAGAAACATCGCCTCGATTAACTGATTCTATCATATCTGAGAAAATTTTATCCACTGAGGCAGGATCGCTTTGATACCAATGCTTGGCCACCAAATTTCCCGTGGCAAAAGGAGCCAGATTTGGATCAACTTTTTGCGCTTCAATGATGTCTCTGCGTGCTGCTGGCTGATTGGTTTTTTTCAAATAATCCAGAGCTGGATCAAAATTGATTGGAAAATCAGCACTGTTTTTTGTGACTGCATTATACAAAGTTATGGTACCTGAATTCTTCAAAGTCAAAAAGCGCAGGAATTGCCAAGCTTCATGCGTGCGCACATCATTTGGAACTGGCGCTGAAGTTGGTTGTCCGCCTGAGGTTGTCACCGAAGCAACTTTGTTGCGCGCAACTCCATATCCCCAATAATCAGCATACGTCACGGGATCAGCACTGTTGATCTGTGGCACAGGCACCACTGAAAAATTCAATTTTGGATTTTTGTTTTTGATTTCCGCAATTTGCCAGGAATAATTGAACATCATGGCAACCGTTCCTTCTGCAAATGCATCTGTGGAATAATGCTGCCTGTCATTCCAAGCGTAAAACGGATTGATGGTGTTGGAGGCTGTGCCTAGTCTTGCAAACTGTGTGTAGAATCCTAAAGCTTGCTCACCTGCCTGAGAGACATTGCCGTCCTTGCCAACCACGCCTTCATCAATTTTTGCCTGCATACCTTTTTTAGTTGGAAGAGCAACTCCGTTTTGCAACATCAACAAACTAAGCAAATCAGGGGCTCTGTTAATGTTGGTGGCAGTTCCGATTGCCGCTCCAGAGGAATCAAAATTTCCATTTGAATTTATTTTGGTCAATTTTCTAACATCAGCTTGAAATTCCATCCAGGTTTTTGGAGGCTCCGTGATTCCAACCGCATTGAACATGTCCCGATTGTAGAAAAGTTGCATGGAGTTGACGCTGAGCGGAACAGCATAGGCTTTGCCACCACTCACAAAATCACCAGTCACCACGTCTGGAAAATTGTTTTTCATGTCAGTCTCACTCATGAGTGGTTGTGGAGCTGGTTCAAGCTTGTTCTCGAAAAATGGCAGCCAACCATTTTCCAGCAAGAAAATGTCAGGTCCTTGCCCTGACGCCAAAGCATCCAGCAATTCTTGACGATATGTTGCAGGTGCAAATTTTCGATATTTAATCTCACCAACATATGGATTCACTTTTTTATATGCATCAATAATGGTTGCATATGTCAAAGAGTCATCAAATGTTCCCCAGATTTCCAAATTGACAGTATAACCACTTGAAGCAGTGTTGCAACCTGACAAAATCGGCACAATTGCAACTGCCAACAATGCAAACAGAATTCTACTTTTGTTTTTGACAAACATTTGTATTTTTTTCATATTTATTCAAAGATTTATATGCTTACCGTTGTGTCATTCCCGCGAAAGTGGGAATCCAGAGAATTGTCCTGGCTAGTGAATTTTACTGGATCCCGAATCAAGCCCGCCGCGACATGATTACATGCCATTTTTTACGGCGACAAACGCATAATGAAAATCTCCAGCATCAATACTCTTTTCTATTGTAAATTTTTGTGCAATAAACATTTTTTCCAAGGTTTCCTCAGGCACACGTATTTCCATGGCAGGACCAACTGACAAAGATTTTTGATTCCATTCAACCACAATAATCTTTCCACCACTTTTCAAAATTCGAAATGCTTCTGTCAAAATCACTTCTTTTTCTTTATTCTGAAACAAAACATCTTTCATAACAATCCAATCAACGGAATTTTCGGTCAGCTTAGTGCCTTGTTCTTTTTCAAAATTCACACGTTTAGTTGTGATATTTGCAACGGCAGAATTTCTGGCTTTACTGGAAACAGTTTCCAATGCTTGCGGCAAAATATCCAAAGCGTAAACTTTTCCGTCTTCGCCAATTTTTTTAGCAAAAGGAATTGAAAAATATCCTGGACCACATCCAAAATCAGCGACGACACTGCCCACTTTCACTTCAAGCTGTGCAATGATTGCAACTGGATCCAAAAACTTTCCCACCGCATTTTGTGATTCTTCCATAAGATAAATATTTTTCTAATTGACTACCTTTAGTTTACAACAAAAACAAAAAATGACAAAATGTTTTTCCAAATACGATATACAAAATTAAAAAGTCAATTTTCCCCATTTTCCCATGTATTCGAATTTATAAACTCTCCAACCATATACGTGCATGAAATTTTGTTGTATATTGCATATTGTATTTTGCATATCATGTAAATTGGAGGGTTGGCAGAGCCCGGTCGAATGCGCCGCACTCGAAATGCGGTAAGGGAGAAATCTCTTCGCAGGTTCAAATCCTGTGCCCTCCGCCCAAAAGAGAAAAATTGGCATTTTTGTGCCAATTTTTCTTTACACAGAGCGAAACCAGTGCTACCATAAGCGATATATCAATTAAATATATTTGCTCTATGGCATTGCTTTCACAATTTTCTGTTTACATCGCACTTTTTGGACTTTTTTTGGCTATTTTAAGCCTTTTTTTTGGAATTTGGGCAATGCTAAAATTTGCCGCAATTCAAAAGGATCTTGGTATTCTTTTTTCAGGCGAAAAAGCGGTCAATTTGGAATCAATCATGCTCAAGCATTCCAACGATATTTCCGCTATAGACAAAGAAATTCAGGAGCTTTTTGAAATCTCCAATAAAATTCACAACCTTTCTCAGCGCTCAGTCCACAAGGTTGGAATCATTAGATTCAATCCTTTCAAGGATATCGGGGGCGATCAAAGCTTTGCCTTAGCCCTTTTGGATGGAAAGGATTCAGGCATCACCATTTCCTCTCTACACACCAGAGAAGGCACCAGAATCTATTCCAAGCCGATCACTAAAGGAGAATCTGAAAAATACACCTTGACTGAAGAAGAAAAAGCAGCCATCAAAGCAGCCATCACAACCAAGCCTACCAAGATTTAATCTTTCAAAAACAGCACATTCTTAAGCTTCTAATAAAATTTCACCTATCATGACTGAAGAAATCAAAAAAATTGTCAAAGTTCCAACCAGCATCACTGTCAAAAAATTCAGTGAACTTTTAGAGCTGCCTGTTTCACAGGTCATCACCGAACTGCTCAAAAATAACATCTTGGCCACCATCAATGAAGAAATTGATTTTGACACAGCTACCATCATCGCTGATGACCTCGGCTTTGAAACTGAAGCTGACCTCGTTGTGTTGGACAGCGAAACCATGACAGTTGAAAAATTGATTGAAATTTGCAAAAAGGAAAAGGAATCTGGCAAAAATCTTCATTCCCGTCCGCCAGTAGTCACAATTCTTGGACATGTGGACCATGGCAAGACAACTTTGCTCGACACAATTCGAAAAGCCAGTGTGGCAGCCAAAGAAGCTGGTGGAATCACTCAACATATCAGCGCCTATCAAGTAAAAAAGAAAGGCAAGCTCATCACCTTCATTGACACGCCTGGTCATGAAGCTTTTTCTGGCATGCGCGAACGTGGAGTTAGCATTGCTGACATTGCAGTGCTCGTGGTGGCTGCTGATGACGGAGTTAGGCCTCAAACTAAAGAAGTTATTGAATATCTTAAGGATAAAAAAATTCCAACCGTAGTTGCAATCAACAAAATTGACAAGCAAGACTCAAATCCGCAACGAGTTAAACAGGAATTGGCTGACAATGGAATTATCATCGAACAATGGGGTGGAGATGTTATGTGCGCAGAAATAAGCGCCAAACAGAACATTGGCATTGAAGATTTGCTTGAAAACATCTTGTTGGCTGCAGAAGTTGAAGATTTCAAAGCTGACGACAAACGAGATGGTTTCGCCATTGTGCTTGAATCCAATCTTGATCCACAAAAAGGCCCAGTTGCCACAATTTTGGTGAAAACTGGAACTTTGAAAGTTGGACAAGATGTGACGGCTGGAAGTGCCTATGGTCGCATTCGAAAGATTGAAGATTTCACCGGCCGCAGCCTTCTCACTGCCGGACCTTCAACGCCTGTGACTCTCATGGGATTAAACAGCACACCAAACACCAACGACATTTTGCAAGTTGTGAGTGGCAAATCAATTGCAAGGCTCAAATCAAAGGAATTTTCAGGTGGACTGATTGAGCGCAAAGAAAAAGTAACTTCGCAGAAATTGATGCGCATCATGGAGGAAGACAAGATTCAAAAATTGAACTTGGTGCTCAAAGCTGATGTGCAAGGCTCACTTGAAGCAATTGAACAAATAATCTCAACCATCAAAACTGATGAAGTGATCATCAACATCGTTGAATCAGAAGTTGGAAACATCACAGAATCAGACGTTAAAGTCAGCGCACCTTCTCAAGCACTCATCCTGGGCTTCAATGTGGAAACAACTCCGGTGGCCAAGAGACTGGCTGAAGGCAGCGAAGTCAAAATCAAAACTTTCAAAATCATCTATGAATTGGTTGAAGAAGTCAAAAAAATGGTCATCGACATGCTTCCACCAGAAATCGTGCGCACCGATCTTGGAATGGTGAATGTTTTGGCAATTTTCAAAACTGGCAAACGCGACATGATTGTGGGAGGAAGAGTGACTGAAGGAAAAATCATCAAAGGCGCTCTGATTGAAATCAAGCGCGATGGTGAAATCATCGGCAAAGGCAAGCTTGAACAACTGCAACAAGACAAAAAAGTCACTGCCGAAGTTGGTAAAGGAAATGAATGTGGAATCGTTTTTGAAGGAGACACTAAGATCAAGGAAGGAGACACATTGGTTGCCTTCACTGAAGAAGAGAAGAAGAGAACATTATAAAATCCCAAATCTCAATGCCAAATTTCAAACAAAATCCAAAACCTCAAATCTCAAGTTTAAAAATTTGGATTTAAGACATTTATTGGATATTTGGATTTTGTCATTTGGATTTTCCCATTTACATGTCTGATCGAATTGTAAAACTAAATAAGCTCATCAAGGAACATCTTGGAGAAATTTTCCAAAGAGAACTCAGCCTAAAACCTGGCATGTTTTTGACTATTGCCAAAGTTGACACCTCCATCGATATCCGTTACACTCGAGTATCCATCAGTGTCTATCCCTACAAGGATAGTGACTATGCGATTAAAACTCTTGCTAAGGAAATCTATGTCATTCAAGGTGCCTTGAACAAAAAATTGAAAATGCGTCCACTGCCTCGCTTGGAATTCATTTTAGATTCAACAGAAGAAGAGGCTGACAAGATTGAAAAAATTCTTACCGAGATTTAGCCAAGCCAAAAAAACAAACACACATCTTAAAAACATCTTAAGCCTCTTTTGGTTTAAGATGTTTTATTCACAAAGATTATATCAGATTTTTGTGAGCCTGCTTTCTCTTGAGACAATAGAGAGCAACAGCGAACTCTTAGCGAAGCAACAATAACCAAGACTTAAATGAAAAAATTTACCACTGAATTTAACACGCTTTCCTATATAATTTCAAAATCTGAAAAGATCTTGCTTTTTGCGCATTCCGGTCCGGATGGCGACACCTCTGGCAGCGTGCTTGCCTTTAAAGAATATTTGGAAATGCTTGGCAAACATGCTGACATCTCTTGTGTTGACCCGCTTCCTCTTTTTCTAGAAACATTAACTCAACAAACTTTTACAGTGCCAGAACATTTGGATTTAAAAAGTTATGACGCAGCCATCGGCTGTGACAGTGTTGAGCGCGGTTTTCAAAATATCCTTCCAAGCCTGCCAGAAAAAACCGCCACTATCATCATTGATCACCATCCAGACATCACAATCACTGCCGATGTTGTCATCATTGATTCAAGGCGCTCATCAGCTTGCGAATTGGTCTATGAATATCTTTCCAGTCAAAGTGCTCACATCTCCAAAAGCATTGCAACATATTTAATGATCGGCATCCTATCTGATACTGGAAATTTTCAACATGCCAACACCTCCAGCCGTGTGATGGAAATTTCTTCCGACCTCATGAAGAAAGGTGCCTCAGTTTCAAAAATTATTGAAGCCACCTTTGCCAACAAAAAACTTTCAACTTTGAAACTCTGGGGTCGTGCTTTTGAAAAAGCCAAAATAAATCCGACCAATGGCCTGATCACAACTGTGCTGACAAAAGAAGATATTGAACAATGCAGCGCCTCCACTGAAGACATTGGGCAAGTGGCTTCCATTCTCAACACCGTGCCGGGCACAAAGTTTTCCCTGGTGCTTTCTGAGCGAGACCATGACCTGATTAAGGGCAGCCTCCGCAGCGAAGAATATAAAGGAGTGGATGTTTCAGAAATTGCGCATCTTTTTGGTGGCGGCGGTCACAAACTTGCCAGCGGTTTTGAAATCCATGGAAAAATCATTGAAACGCAAACTGGCTGGGAAATAGTATAAACGGCTTATTCGGTTTTAGGCTCTTAGCTTCTTAGCTATCAAAAAAAATCACCATGTGGTGATTTTTTTGTTTATTATTCATTGTAATATTCAAGACTCAAGGTGTCGCCAACAACCACATATGAACAACTATCAATCCAGTCTCCTGAGTTGACATAGGTCACACCATCTGGGTCAGCCAAAAGTTCTGGCCAATGAGAATGGCCAATGATGATGCCATCCATTTTTCTTGAACGTGCATAGGAAGTGGCCAAAATTCTTATCCTGGAAACAATTTCGGCATATTTTTTTGAATGCTTTTCCGCTGAAAGAGATTTTTTTGAACGCGAGAATAATTTAAGAAAACTATTGATCTTCACCAGGACAATATACAACTGATCCAACAAAATTGAAATAACGACATGATTGCGCGTGAAAGCATCAAATTCATCTCCATGCATCACAAGATATTTTTTATGATCATGCCTGATAACATATTCATTGCGCATTTTTATTTTGCCAAAAGTAAATTCGAAAAATGCTCGAAAGGCTCTGTCATGATTTCCAGGAATATACACGATTTTAGTGCCCTTCTCTGAAAGTGCTGCTACCAGCTTAATCACTCGATGCTCATCGGCTTCAATATTTTTATAGTTAGTGCTCCAAAGTTCAAAGACATCCCCATCTAAAATAAGCCTATAAGGGGGATTGTCCAAAAGTTTGTGCAAAAAATTACCAAGCTTTTTGGCTTTGCTTCTTTTTGAGCCCAAATGAAAATCGCTGATGACGATCGTATTTTCTTTTTTATAGTTCAATTCCATTTTTGCTTGTCCCGTTAAATTATGGTAATCCATATTATTTAACTGGGGTTTTTGATTTAGTATTAAAAAAAGACGGTTCACCCGCCTTTTCACTCAATATATTCATTATAGCACGTTTTTCGCTTCATGTCCATTTCTGGCAGTTATTTCCTCTTGTCATTCCCGCGAAGGCGGGAATTCAGGACCAGGTCTAACTTTTTAAACATTGTGAAATTTAGTCATTATGATTTGTTTAAAAATTAGAAATTAAAAATTAAAAATTTGCCATCATTGCTAAACTTTTAATGCTCATGTTAGGATTAAGTTGAGTTAACACAATAAAACTTAATATTATGTACATAGGTTGTCACATTTCAATTGCAGGAGGAGTTTTCAATGCCCCAGCGCGAGCCAGTGAGCTTGGCTGCGAAGCAATGCAGATTTTCACCAGGTCTCCACAAGGAGGCAAGGCTCCAGAACTCACTCCAGAGGTTATTTTGAAATTCAAAGAACAATGCCAGGAAAATAACATCGAGATGACAGTTGTTCATACTCCTTATTACATCAATTTTGCATCAACAAATCCTCGCATTAGCCATGGCTCAGTTGCTGTCATTCGCGACGAGCTTGAAAGAGCAAGTTTGCTTGGAGCAAAATATGTCATGACTCATCTCGGATCTGCTGGCGAACTTTCTGAACCGGAAGCAAATGCAAAAACCATTGAAGCTCTGAAGAAATCTCTTGATGGCTATATTGGTAGTGCGGAATTACTCATCGAAAATGCCGCCGGCTCAGGAAAAATAATGGGTTCAACTTTTTCTCAAATTGCTGAAATCTTGAAAGCTGTTAATCACGAAAAACTGACTGGGATTTGCATTGACACTCAACATTCATTTGCCTCAGGCTACGATTGGCGAGATTTCGAAAACACACTGGCAAAAATTGACAGCGAACTTGGACTTTCAAACATCAAGTTGATTCACTGCAATGATTCCAAAACAGAACTGGCCTCGCGCAAAGATCGCCACGAACACATCGGCAAAGGATTGATCGGAGAAGCGGCATTTGAAAACATCACAAAATTTGCCAAAGAAAAAAACATCACCATGATCCTGGAAACTGAATATGATTTCGTGAAAGAAGACATCGAACTGCTTAAAAAATTCCGAGGATAAAAAAATACAAAATAAAAAAGGCGTTGTCTTTTGACAGCGCCTTGTTTTTAATCACTTCATTTTCTGAATTTTTTCAACTCTTTTTCTATAATCTCCATGCTATCAGCAAGGCGATTGTCAATATTCTTACAACTGCCGTCACATGGCTCGAAATTACTAGCTCCATGCGCTGGCTGCTCATCCAGCCAGTAGCAAGGACCTGTATATGTGAAATGCATTAAGCCATCAACACAATATACAGCTTCAAGTGTTTCGTGACATGCTTCTTCACTCACCAGTATTATTTTCATAATAAACTCCTTTGTAATTTTGATTGTAGAAAACTTTTTTAATAAAGGTGCTCCTGTTGGCTGAAATATTTTCAGACTAACATAGTCAGGAGCAACTACGCAGATCGTTCGTGCATAGATCATGTTTCGGACACGAACGATTGAAGAATTACACAGACTCGGCATCTTAAGTTATGCAACCTGAGACGAAATATCATTCAGAATCGCTGCATACCAATAAGTATTAGCCACTGGGTCTTTGATTACTCAAAAACTTGGTCAATGCTTTCGAGGGTCTTTCTATGCCCCCGTCCGAAACACACTTTAATAACTCGCAAAGATGAATCCCTTTTCCTGCGTAGGGATTTTTTGCTTCTTCTTTCCAGGCGGTTTCATTATTGCATCATTTCAACAATCGCCACTAGTACAATAACCTTTGTCGTGCTGCATCAAACAATGACGCTTGGAAATTTGACGTGAGCGACGGTCTCCAAAGAAGACTGAAGGCGGATTACACTTTTCAGCATATTCCTCTTTTACCGTATCCATGCCACCTCTTCGACGGACTACTGTAGTGATTGTTCCGAATGCTTGTGGCATGGTAGCCTCCTTTTTATTGACTGCTATTTCTCATTATCAGGACTTATATTATTTTCAAAGAACTCTTCTCCTATGAAACCATTTTACAAATGATCTCAATGAGAGAGGCAAGAGAAAAATTTTCTCCTCTTGCCTTGAATTATTCACCTAGTATCTTTACCATTGCATTTCCTTACCACGTCTAGCTCTCCCAATCTGTAATTCAATATACTCCAGATCAAGATTATGATGATTTGACTGGCGACAGGTGCCATCACAAAGAACAAATTCTACCAAGCCACCACCTTCTTCACCAGTATCTGGATAAACATTCTCAGTGAAATGTATTACACCATCAGCGCAATACGTTTTCCTGATTACACTTTGATTTATTAGATTTCTTGTAACACTAAAGAGTTTGATTTCCATGAATTTCTCCTTTTCGTTTTAAGTCCGTCGACTATTATTTGAGGTGATTGTAAAAGAACTGTTTGTTAAGATTCCTTTTCCCTATTTCATCTTAACAACGTAGTATACAGCATTTTGGACAAAATATCAATACTTAGCTTGCTTTTTTAGTAATAATGTACTATAATTGTAATATAATGATAAAATTTAAAAAATGAACCTATCAGAAATCGACAAAAAAATCCTCTTTGAACTGGACAAGGATGGCAGAGCCAGTTTTTCCGAAATTGCGCGCGTTATTGGCTCAACCCCGCAGGTTGTGAAATATCACGTTGAGCAGTTGCAAGAAAAAGGCATCATCAAGCACTTTTGGGCTTTCATTGACTATGACAAAGCTGACTATTCTTTTTTTTGGGGCTATTGGCTCAAATTTGCCGGTTTGTCCAAGGAAAAAGAAATTGAGATCTACGACGAATTTAATTCCAACATGCATGTTCCAATTGTTCAGCGCACCGATGGCTATGCTGACGTGCTGATTGGAATCATTGCCAAAGATCTTTTTCAGCACAATCAAATCCTGCAAGACATCTTTTCCAAATTTGGCGAGCACATCACAATGAGCGACATCTTTATTGGTCTTGGCTTCATGAAGTTCCCACGCACCTATCTGATTGGCAAAAAAAATGAATTTCAAAAGATGGCTGTGTCTGGAGGAACCACGGAAAAAACAAAACTCACGGAGAATGACCGCAAAATTCTTTCTCTTTTGCAAATCGACGGGCGCATGGAATTCACCAAGATTGCCAAGATTCTCAGCTGCTCCGTTGGACTCGTGCACAAACACTATAATAAGCTTGAAAAAAGCGGGGTCATCACAAAAATCACTTTCACTCTCGACTATCAAAAAGCAGGATTACTGCTCTATCGCAATTGTTTCAAAATTGTGCAGTTTGATGGCAAGCGCATTGAAGAGTTGTATGAATTTTGCTGCCTCCATCCAAACATCATCAACTATGTCAAAGGCATGGGAAACTGGGAGCTTCTTTTGGACATTGAAGTGCAGTCGCGCGAGCAACTTCGCGAAATCATGCGAGAAATCAAAAACCAATTCGCCGACATCATTCGAGAAGCTCAAATAAATGAGGTTTATCAGATGGACAAATTCACCCAAATGGCGATAGAATATCCGGAGCTGTTGAAAGATTATGAACTGAAAAACAAAAAATTTCCCGCAAAGAAAGTTTTAGACACAAAAAATACTATTACAGAAGAACTGACAAATGACGGTGCTCAAAAAGCCACCGGGGAAGATATTTATTATTGAAAATAAATTTATGCAAATTGCAATCATTTCAGACACACATGACAACATTCCAAACATCACCAAGGTTTTGGATTATTGTCGTGAGCATAAAATTCAAAAAATGATTCATTGTGGCGACTTGGCAGAGATTGAAACGCTGGATTTTATTCGCGAAAATTTTGCTGGCGACATTTTTTGGACTTTTGGCAACATGGATCGCGGACATGCCGCAGACTATCCCTTTGCAGATGGCAAATACAAATCCATCAACATTTTTTCCAAACATGGTGAAGTTGAAATTGCCAACAAAAAAATGGCTTTCGTGCATTTTCCAGAATATGCTCGTAAGCTTGCCGAGGAAGGAAAATTCGATTATGTTTTCTATGGACACACACACAAGCCCTGGACTGAAATTGTTCAAGGTGAGCGCTATGGAAACATCAAGGAATGTGAAATGCTAAACCCTGGCAATGTGGCCAATCAATATTATCCCCCAACCTTTGCCGTGTGGAATGATCTTGATTACAAATTTCAATTGATATTGATAAATGGATTAAAGTAAATTCTCTCTCCTTGTCATTCCAGGCTTGACCCGAAATCCAGGCCCGCATTTTATTTTGATTATTGAATTTTGAAATTTGTTTGTTTCCTGTAATTTATCTCTTGGTTGTTTTGCAAATATGACTAACTCAGAAAAATTAATACAATTAAATAAACAAGTGTCAGCCTGCTCCAAATGTGCTCTTCGCAAAAATTGTTCGCGAGTTGTTTTTGGTAGCGGAAATCCTGAAGCGCAAATCATGTTCATTGGTGAAGCTCCTGGAAAAAAAGAGGACGAACTTGGAATTCCCTTTGTTGGAAGCACTGGAAGAATTTTAGACAAGATGTTTGAAAGCATAAGAATAAAACGCGAAGAAGTTTATCTGACAAACATTTGTAAATGTCGTCCGCCAGAAAATCGCGATCCCCTGCCAGAAGAAATTCAAGAGTGTTGGCCATGGCTTGAAAAACAAATTGCAATAATCAAGCCAAAAATAATTGTGACTCTTGGAAAATACGCACTTAATAGTTTTTTGCCAAAAGCTAAAATCTCTGAGGTGCATGGAAAAATTATAACCATAAATATTCCAAAATTAGGCGAGGTCAAACTTTTTCCAATCCATCACCCAGCTGCCGCGCGCATCAACAGAAAAACCCGCGCACTCTTTGAAGAAGATTTTGCAAAAATTCCAGCTTTGCTGAAAAACAAAAAAGAGCAGTAATGCTCTTTTTATTTTTGTACCGCGAGCGAGACTCGAACTCGCAAGGGCTTGCGCCCGAGGGATTTTAAGTCCCTTGTGTATACCATTCCACCATCGCGGCGCATATAAAAACAAATTGAGGTCGCAACTGGAATTGAACCAGTGTGCGCGGTTTTGCAAACCGCTGCGTAAGCCACTCCGCCATGCGACCGTATTATTCTGACTTTATGTATTGTAGTACACTTTTAACCTTCTTATCAAGCCTTTGTGGACGTAAATCAAAATAATGGCTATAAATAAGGGCTTTTCTCTCCAAAAGAACTGGTTTGGTCATATTCCCATACATAAATTTGAAAATCTTTACACTATCAGCTGTCGTATAGGAAAGCATGAATGCTCGATTACCATTATATACTTTAAGTAAATTTGTTTCAGCACATTCCTTAATTCTAATTGCCAATTTTTCTAAAAATTCTTTACTACCACTGGTAAACACTGTGCATAATTTACTGATAATCAATGGCTGTGTTTTACCCTTCTTCATGCAAACTCTAACGCAACCATCCCCATCAAAATATCCACGCACAAAATGGCTTAAGAACTTTTTAGGAACATTGGGAAACTTAATTGTTAGTGATTTATTTGGATACAGACCCAATTTTTCTAAATCTTTATATAATTCATGACTTCCTATTTTTAATAAATACAAAATATTTTCACCCTCTCTTTGCCTTTCTGTGATTATATGTTGCGATTGCATCCATTTTTTTATTTTTAAAAGATTGTTTTTTTCCGCGCTAGAAATTCTCATATATTTTCCCCGTATGCTTGGGGAATCCTGCATGCTCCCATCAGCATAAAAATATCCAAGAGTATAAGCCATTTCTTGTGTCCAGACCTTAAAAAAATCTTCGCTTACCTTATGTTTTATTCCCATATTAGGTGGTTAGGATATATATTGCACTCTAATTATAAATACAATTATTAGATTTGTAAACAGCGCACATCCATTATGAACACAAAAACACCTCGCCTGAGCGAGGTGTTTTGAAGATTTAATTACTCAACAACTTGAGCAATAAGGTTACGACGACCAAAAGCAAAAGCTTCTTTTTTTGTTTGGACATAGATGTCGATATGGTTTCCTTTGATGGCTCCACCACGATCTTCGCAAACATAAGTTCCCATTCCTTCAATCTTGATTTTAGCCCCAAAAGGAAACTCTGGAGGACAAGCAATGGTTCTTTCTACTTGAACCTTGATTCCAGAAGCAGTAATGCCCAAATCATTATCACATTCATCAGCTGAGGCTGTATAGGCAGAAGCATTGATTGTGAATTGATCTTTGGGAAGATTATTCCATTTTGCTGTCTGTTTTTCTTTCCATCTAGCCAAAATTGCTTCATTCTTGATTTCTTCCGCTGTTTTAATTGGCTCTTCAATAACAACTGGCACAGCTATTTCTTCCTCAATTGCTCCATCTGCTTGAGCAGGAGCTGGAAAAAAGAAATTTGAAATGGTATTGAAATTTATTTTAGTTTTTATCTCAGTGTTTGATGATTCGCTCGCTAGAGTTACAAATGGAAGCATCACTGCCGCCAATGCTAGCAAGGCTACAACAAGCCTGATTATACGCATTTAATGAATCTTACTTCTTAGCCAGTATCCCTTTTGCACTTAAGGATAAACCGGGCCGACACTCGCTGTTTCTTGGTCGACCTGATATATTAGCACATCATCCCCCGCCAGTCAACTCTAAATGCCTAATTTTGGCTTATTTAAGCCTTTTTACCTTTTAAAATTACCAAAAAACAGCCTTCTGAGGCTTATTTGAGGCATTTTACAAAAATTTCTTTTGGACAAAAGAAAACTTCACATTTGTGAAGTTTTCTTGTTTCTATATTGTCAAAATATCATTTCACATCGTACGTCAAAGTCACTTCGACTTTTATTTCATTCTGCCCAGTTTGAATCTCTGGCGCAGCCACTGCTTCTTTGCCATCAGCTGCTGCAAGATCCATGCTAACATTGGAATATGTTCTGTACGCTGGCATTTCTGAGCCTTCAGTGACATTCTTAATTGAACCCAATCGCATGCCGGATTGCTTGGCAATCATTTTTGCCTTTTCCTTGGCTTTTTCAATTGCCAATTCTCGCGCCTGATTCTTGAGCGCAAATTCATCATCAATTGTGAAATTGATGTTTCCAATCTGGTTTGCGCCTTGCTCAGTTGTTTTTGCAATAACATCTCCAATCGCTTCAAGATCTCTGATTTTCAAACTCAGTGTTTGCGCAACTTCATATCCATCAAGAACCTGTCCTTTTTCCTGCGTATAGTTATAAATAGGATTCAAATTATAATCACTGGTTTTGATATCTTTCTCCTCAACTTTAAGCTTTTTCAATTCCGCAATAATGCTATTCATCTTAAGGGTGCTTTCCTGCGTTGCTTCGGCTGCCGTCTTTTTAGTGCCCGTTTTTAGGCCAACATTTATATTGGCAATATCAGCTTTAGCATATACTGTTCCACTGCCAGCAACTGTAAAGAGATTTTGATCTCTGTTTTCTTTGGCCAACATCAAAGCCACAACCACGATGACCCCGACTGTCAAAATTAAAAGTGAAATTATCGCAGCATGTATTTTTTGCATATTTTTTTCTATAAATTTATGCTTTCATTATAGCACATTTATTATCTAGCGAAACGAGCGAAATGAAACCCCCGCAGACGAGCATTTCCGAGTGAGCGACGATATCAAAAGGTTTAATACCTCGAGGCTTGACATGTTCACTCGCGAGCGACGTGTCTTGCCTCATGAGCCCAAAGGGTCCAGGGCTTGCCCTGGACCCTTTTATTTTAAAATCCTTTGCTAACAAAAAATACAACCAATTAAGGTTGTATTTTTAATTTCTTTGAGCCGAGCCGTACATGACGTTAGAACTTTTTTTATGCAGAACCAAGCCATTTTTTATGTTCCAGAGTTCGAAATGCTAAATGATAAGCTTATAAATATTCGAGAGCAAGTTTAATATGGCCACAGTGGCGGATTTGGCTTATTAACTTAAGATATGTTCTTGGCAAATTTGCATCTTGGATAATTTGCACATCCATAAAAACTATTTCCCGCATTTTGACCCTTTCTGGCTGTCCTCAAGATGAGAGTTGAGTTGCAAAGTGGACATTTTTCCATAGTCTCCGCGGATGATTTGTTTGGAATATCATTCTTTATGCCAGCTAAAACGATGTATTCCATTATTTTTTTCCCATCCACTAATTCGATCGGTTTTCCCGCTGCAAACTTTTCCGCCTCCAAAGTAAAAACATTCGTGGTTATAAAAAAAGCTTTAGCGTTTGCTAATTTATCAACAATCGCTCCATAAAAATCACGCATCTCTCCTACACTTACCTGCCTAGTGATAAATTTTTTACATTGAATATAGTGTTCAATTCCGTTTTTTTCAGCTATAACATCAATACCACCATCATTTGGGCCACCCGTACGTTGTGTTTTATAACCTAGATGATCAAATAAATTACAAACAAATGATTCGAATTCAGAGGGAGTCATCATTCTTATCTTTTCTAACGTATTTTTATTATCAAAGAATTCCTTTCTCTTCATTTTTTTATACAAAACAAACAAAACAATGCCAGGCACTAATACCGCGAAGGTATAGACTATTGCCGTATTAATATTGTTAGTGCTTTTAAGCATTACAAAAAAAATAATAAAGAATAGCGCCCCAAAACCTGATTCTATGGCAGATTCTTTTTTTGACATTTATTTATGAAGATAAATTTATATAAATATTATACCACAACCAGAATTCGATTTGTCTGAAAGCAAAATTACTCCCTATCAAAAATATTACTTTTTAATGCTTCTGGATGAAAATACTTTAAGCCATCCAAAAGCATCCTGATACATCTTGTCGAAATCAGTCACCAATTGAAACATGGCCACATTGTAAAATTCAGTGTCAGATGCGAGAGCATTCTTTTTCAGTCCTAGCGCATGTACGCAAGGTTCTACTTTGCCTAATAAGCTATGGTCAGTATTGATAAATGAGTGTTTAAAGGCATTTGAAATTTCATTAAGGGTCAGCAAAATTGATTCATGTTTTTTAAAAACCTCCAATATAGCCAAGTCATCCATTTTTGGATTTAATGCTCCACCAATTGAATCCGTTACTATTTTTACAGGCCAAACGCCATTACCACTCTCCCACCTTGAAAGACACCAAATAAGCGAGATTAGCTCGTCACACAACCTCCTCATGTGATAAACGGCTTTTTCGGTTGCAAAAACATGCTTATCGTATAAACCTATTGGCAACATCTGATTTGCATTGATAATTTCCCATGATGTATAAACTTCTGCGATAGCTCTATTGACCTCATCAACTCTTGATGAAATTTTCATTAATTTCAATGAAAAGTTACCATAAGGAGTATCGGTAGGAAGCCAAAAACCAAGCATGGCATTATAATGTTCATTTGGAAGTTTGCCATTATTAATACTTGGTATTTTTTGCATAGTTGTTTTTTCATGATTACGTTTAAAGATATCAGTTATTTTTATCTGACAAATATTTCTCAATTGCAATTTCAGCCAATTCATATAGTATTTCCCTAATTTCATAAACTTGTTCATCCGAAATGTTATTGTCATTCAATATAGCTTTGGTTTCCTGTATGCTTATCATTTTTGGTTCTGCAATCAATTTTATGCAAGACTTCAAAAAATCCTATGAGGTTATTAGCGGCATCCCAAGCTTCTTCTTCGGACAATATTTTTCCACTTTTTTCAAATACCATATTTTTGATATATGAAATAAATTTTTTAGAAGGCTCTGGCATATCACGATGGCGGATTTAGTTTATTTATCGAAGAAGAGAAATTCATTACCCTGTGCACCATGGCTTTAGTTATTTTTTTCCCATTTTCTAACATATGAAAAAATAGCTTCCTTTTCCAATGGTTTCATACTGTAACTTTCATCAACTGCTAGTTTTAATTTTGATAATATAATATTTCTATCCCTTCCTTCTGTTAAAACTTCTATAATCCCAAAAATAATTCCTTCCATCTTTTTTTTGGGTACATTCTTCCATGCCTGGTCCAAGAATTCTCCAATAACCTTAACTGCGGATTCTCCATCAGTATTTCCTTCTTTTAATTTCTGAAGAACAGCGAAAAAGATGCCTTCATATTTCCAGTCAGATTTTACAATTGCATACGCTAATGATTCCTTACTGACGCTTGTATAATTGTAATTAAGCCCAACTAGCCCTACCGTTGCCTTTGCATATGTTTCTTCTGAAATTGATTTTCGTGCAATCATATCCATAAGAAGCAATTGGGTCCATATACCATTACATCCATATTCATTATTTGCCAATGATCTCAATCTTTCGTCATCAGAAAATAGAATATTTTCAGCTTTTTCAGAGGCAATCAATATTGTATCAAAAAATGAACCACCCAACATTTTTCTTAATTTTTTTTCTTTTTTATCCAATTTCAATGCAGTGGTACATGGCAAAACATCACAGTTTTTCATAGTCCACTGGAGTAAATTATCCAAAAATTCTACGCCGTCTTTTACCTGTTGCGCCGTAATTTCTTGTCTCACAAAAGATTCACCTTCTTTCCCAATAGTCATAAAGCCCTTTCTTCCCATGCCTTTACGGTCAGCAATAATATCTCTTAATGTGTCGAGGGTGCTCTGTGCTATGCCAAACTTTCCATATACCCTTACTACCTCATCAGCTATTTCGAGATGGCTTATAGTCAAAAGAGAAATTACATCAATAATTAATTTTGGACTATCAATAGATTTGATTGCCCTAATGGAATTGAGTTTTTCATCTCTGGTTCCGATTGCAGCCTTTATGCCCAAGTCTGGCTTTGAAACCATAATGCCCCACGTATTTATGATGTCCTTTCCCAAGAGTGTAGCAAATGAACCTACGGTAGATTTTCCCTCCTTATAAAATTGTTCTATGGCTAATTGCGTTTCATTAAACTTACCCAATTGATCTAACATTTTTTTTATTCCATCAGGCATTTCTCCATCCTTTTTGTCTTCAACATAAAATTGCTGCAATTTGTCATCCGCTGGGAACATCGTTTTATATGAAGACATGGTTTCTTGAAAAGCGTACACGTACTTACTTTTAACATCTACAATCGTCAGAACACCTTCTGATAGCTGACCCTCTTTTATTTTAATAGTATCTCCTTTTTTCTTGCCTGTTAGCATATCGTAAAGAGGGTGACTCATATTTATTTCCCCTTTTTCAATTTTAGGTTCCTTTCTGTCTTCCAGAATATAGCATTTTTTAGTTTTTGATTCGTCTTCTATGCAAACTGATGTGTCTTTTCCAGCAATTTCCCTATTTAAAACATCACCCGCCTCATTTTCCCTCCTCAAAAAGACACCTATGTAGTTCATATGCGCCTCTTCGTTATCAAAGAATTTTCTCCTGGTTTCATACATCAAATCGAGCGCTTTTTGCCACATTCCTCGCTCTTCAAACAAATTAATCAGTTGCATGATCGAAAGAAAAGATAGTTTCGAATCATCAATTTCAGAATTAAGAAATTCGTCCAACTCCTCATTTTCATTAAGCCTGTATTTGGTTACCGATAAACGAATTTTCATATTCAAATCATCTGGAAATTTTTCAACATACGCTTGGCACACTTCTTTTGCTTTTTGCAAATCTCCAATACTTTCATAAATTGCAGATTCGACTTCGGTAACAAAACTAACTGGACCATATTTTTCGTAAATTTTCTGACAAATTTGCAAGGCTTCCGTCAACTTATTTGACCTGTAATAGCTGTTCAATAAATTTCGAAGTGGTTGGGAATCAGTTTCCATGTCTACAATCTTTTCATAAATAAGTGCAGCATCTTCAAATTTTTCAAGATGATAAAATTGATTGGCAAGTTCAAATAGTTCCCTATTGGAAGAATTTTTGGAAATATTTCTTTTTGCCTCTTTTAAGATCGGTAAAGCATTTTGAGACTCTCCTTTGGCTATAAGTATTCTTGCCTTATCTACCAAATTAAGTATCTCATTAGCGGATTCGGAAAGCATTTTATCATTTATATTCTCTGCTAAAGGATACTGCTGCGTATCAAGATACAATTGCATCAATAATCTCAACCCATCTTCATGCGTTTTCTTGTCTTCTATTTTTTGAGAAACAAAAGGATGCAATATACTAATAGCTTCAGAATATTCCTTATTTTCTTTATATAATCCCGCGAGCATTAGTGAAATATCGGGAATATTATTTTTTGCCACAACATCTTTTAAAATATTGATTGCCTTCTTGATATCACCAGATTCATATGCAAGTACGGATTTTTGTTTTAAAATTTCTGGATTTTCAGGATCAAAACTTAAAGCCAACTCGATATCTCTTATAGCAACATCTATTTCTCCCAAAAGTCTGTTGGCTAAACTCCTATTTACCAACCATCCAGCATAATTTTTATTTATTTCGGTATGTTCAACTGATTTCCATGCTTCATCGAAAAGGCGAACGGATTCCATCAGATGTTCTTTTGTTTTTTCATCAATTTGTCCAGCCAAAATTAATGCTGGATCCCTTAAGGCGACTTTCAAAAGCATTTCCGCCTGGGCGGCTTGAATGTCAGGTTTTTTTTCTTCAGTATCGTTTGCGATTTCTAGCCATCTGGAAGCCTCTTCAAAGTCATCTTTTTCTCTTGCAAACATTGCAAAATTATAAGCAACCTCGGATTCGTTTCTGTATTCTTCTGGCACCAATTTAACTATATCAGCCATAGAAAGCTTGGGATCTAATGTTTGAATAAGAATCGCATAAGATCTATAATTGGCAGGATTTTTTTTAATTGCTTTCATTATAAAGCTATGTCCTTTTTCTTTTTGATCAAGCAAGACATAGCCATAGGCCGTATTAGCAAGAGCTTTCTCGTCATCCTTGTTATATTGCAAGGCTTCAATGAACAGCTTTGCACCTTCTTCGAGTTTTTGCATTTGTATTTTAGCAACGGCAATATTTGTAACGATTCTGAATTTAACCATATCACCAGCCATAGACCATGCTTCCTTTTTGATTTTCTCTAATTCTTCAATTGCACTTTCTGGATTGTTTTTTATTAACATGTCTCTAGCATTATCAATTTTCAAATTCCAAATCTTTTCATCACTAGAGCCATTATTAATTTCAACGTTACCAACAGTAACATTTTGAGCAATTATGCCTACACTTCCTGCTTCCACGTTCAGATTCTTGCCACCTCCTTGATTTTGAAGAATTTCTTTGCCAGTTTTTGCAATATCATCAAGTTTTTCCATAAATGCCTCACTATCAATACCTGGCTTAAATTCTGGAAAATACTTAAACATTACCTTATCTGCCTCGCACAAATATTCCCTTATGTCATCCCAACTCCAAATTTCAACTGAAAATAAATTACTTTTTCTGTGTTCCAAAGATACACTTAAGGCAAGTGTTTGCAAATCAGGATTGCGTGGCAATGTTGATGCTATTATATATCGATTTAATGGAGGCTTAAATTTAAGCGCTTTTTGAATTTCCTTTTTGACATCAGCCTCCGTTAGCTCATTATTCAATAGAAGGTCTTTCTTTTTACATTGAATACCAATCATCTTTCCATTTTCATCCATTCCAACAACATCTACACCGTTCTGGACATGACCACTTCTGCCAAATCTTTGTGCTGACGGCATGTTTAAATAAACCTTGGCAAGGTCACGGCAGAAATCTTCAAATAAATCAGCATTATTTGGAGGATCTATTCTCATCGTATCGATTTGTCTATCCCGAAATTCCATAAAAAATATCATTAATCTATACAAGTATAGTTTACGCCTATAACAAACAAAATCAATGCCCTTAAACATTGATTTTATACACGTTTTATTAACTTTTAACTACTATCGAAGAGATGAGCTTGTTAATTGTTTTATTGAGATCATTTTTCAAGTCATGTTCCCAAATCCTCAATACTTTCCAGCCGAGTTTCTTATAGTGCTTACTGACTTCCTTGTCTCGATTACGATTCCTTTCTATCTTCTCACTCCAAAATTCTTTATTGCTCAATGGCATTTTGAAATGTTTAGGACATCCGTGCCAAAAACACGAATCAACAAAAATAACGGTCTTAAGCTTCTTTAACAAAATATCTGGTTTGCCATAGTAGCCGGGTGCGTTTTTTCTGTATCGAAAGCCTTCTTTCCAAAGCTCTTTCCTCAAGCATATTTCCAATTTCGTTTCCTTTGCCCTGATTTTGGACATCACTTCCGATCTTTTTTCTTTTGAAAATATATCGGCCACTTGGTTATTTTGTAAATCTTATCTGCAAGTTTAAATTGAAATATTTGCGCCCGCCTTCATTGTAAATTTTCCCCCAACTATGCCTATTTGGGTCAGGCATATCGAATTTGGTGTTTTTATAAAGATAGTCTTGAAACTTGTCCCTATCATAAGTTTGATAGCAGCATACATCGCCATTTCTTTTTACGATGATGTATCCTCCATCTGCTTTCATATAGGCGTCCCAGCGCGTATTAGGCACCATTCCGAGGGCTACATTCACAAGAAAGTTTTTGATTTTATGACGATGATTTGTCATTGTGACATTGAATCCAGGAATTATGTTTTCCTGATCTATGTTTTCAAGCAGTTTTTCAAACTTGTTGCCCTTTCCTTCGAAATAATTCAACAAAAGTTCTGCCAAAATCATCGGGAAAGTATTGTCGCTTAATTGAAGATTTTCCGTGAAAATTTCCGAAGAAACTTTTTTAAATTTCATCTTTCCTCCGTTTTTCTTTATTATTTCAATTTTTTCCTTGAACACGCTGCAATCATTTACATCTTCAACAAACTTATCTTCAAGACCTTCGATCTCATAAATGAAATTAGTGGCACCTGAAGAGTTTAATAATGTTGCAGCAGAACCAATCATGGACTTTATACTGTATCCCACCTTGGGAACAGTTCTTTCACCATCTTTTATTTTTAACAATATATCAGCCTTTTTGCTGCTTATAGTCTTAATACTTTCACAGTGAAATGTTTTCATCGCAGCCGCTGCACTTTCAAGAGAAAATACCCTCTTCTTTGTCTTTATGGATGAAATCTCATCAAAAATTTCATTAACCTTCTTTTTGAGATTTGCAGAATCAACAATAGCCAACTCCAAACCGTCAGAATCGGATATTTTTACTAGGCCTGGTGAAGACTCTATATCATAAACTCTCTTTCCAATCCCAGATTCCTCCCTAAAGATCCCCAAAACAGGATAGTAAACATCCTTGTTTATTTCCAGATTTTCATCAGCAGCAAAAAGCTTCCTCTCATCGAGCAACTTAACAAAAACATAAAATTCGCTCCATTCACCTTTATTTCCCTTGATCATAATCGTTTAATGTTTTTATAATAGCTTCGGCAAAAGCTTGTATTGCTGGGATAGCCACAGCATTACCAAGCTGCTTCATTGCTTGAGATTCAGTTACGGGAAACTCAAAACCATCTGGAAAACCCTGCATCTTTTTGCCTTCTTTCGAAGTTAGTCTTTTAACCTTATCATCAACCAAATAGGAGTCCCAGTTTCTTCTGTCCTTTATGTCAGAGCCGCGACCCCCACATCTAAGTGTGAAGCCGACTTCTCTACTGCATTTTCCTCCCCAGACATCAGACATATTCATCTTTAATTCTGTAGGAGTTGGAGGAATAAATTTTATGTTTTTATCTCTAAAGCCAATCATAAACAGACGTGGTCTCAATTGAGGCACACCAAAATCACAAGCCTTAACGAGCGTAGGACAGAAGGAATAACCCAGGTCTTCAATGGTTTTTTTTATGGCTGCAAATGTATTTCCATTGTCGTGATTTAGTAATCCTCTAACATTCTCAATAAAAAAAGCTTTTGGCTGTTTAACTCTGATTATTTCAGCGAGACTAAAAAACAATGTCCCCCTTATATCTGCAAATCCCTTTCTGTGTCCAGCATTACTAAACGGCTGGCAAGGAAAACCGCCAGTTAAAATGTCAAAATTAGGTATTTCCTTATTTATGTCTTTTACTGAATTGATATCGCCAATGAACATATTCTTTTTAAAGAGATCTGGCGAGATATTCTTAAAGTTATGTTCGTATGTCTTTCTTGCATCTTTGTCCCACTCAGAAGAAAACACGCATTCTGCACCAGCATTATGAAATGCCAGATGAAATCCACCTATTCCAGCAAATAAGTCTATAAAGGTATATTTTTGGTTTTTATTCTTACTCATCTGTAAAAAATAGAATATCTTAATAAACTCAGTATACATACAAACATGGCTTTTATCAAGCCCTGGATAAGTAAAAAAGGCCTTTGCTTGGCCTTTTTTAGCTAATGAGAGCCCTTGAGCAGTAACTACTGAATGTTTTCACCAAGATGATACGTGACTTTAATATATCTTTTACTACCAAGCAATGCCAATGGTAAAAATACCAATCCTAAACCTAGTGCTTTTCCGCCACTGAATTGCTTTACTTCCTCTTCAGAATAAACAGCGTAACCCTTCCTAAAAAGCCCAAATTCTGTCATTTTCCTGTTCAAAAAGTCTCCTTTTTTATATTGCTTGATAATCACTGGTGCTTTCATAATGTTACGTATAGTTTTGTTAATATTGACTCGGATTAAATTCAATCGTTTCAACGTATTTACCAACCAACTTATTACTGGTGAATGTTGACCCAAAGAAAGTAAGCGCATTTGGGTATATGTTTGTTTTTAATTCCCCTGAAAACATTGCGATATAATGAGTTTCAGCCTCCGTTCTTTCTTTTGGAGTTGGTATCTTTTGAGCAGATGCCTCACCATATGAAGCTTCCAACACTGTTTTTTTATCAAAAATATCTATGCTTATTTTCAAGCCTTTTTCTTCAACAATTTTTTTGATAATTCTTTTGATATCATTTTTAAAAGAATCGTCCTTTAAATTAATGGGATCAATGAGCACATAATAAATTTTTGCTCCATCATATCTTTTCCCCGAAACTTCATATACTATCTCATACTTGGGAATTTTTATTTCTGGCTGATTTATTGTTTCCAAAGCTGGTTGAGCAATTTCCTGGGTCTTTTCTGCAACTGGTACTTGCTCTTTTGTTTCCTGAACTTGTAACTTATCTGCGGATGTTTCTTGTTTTACAGTATCTTTTTTCTGCTCGTCCTTTGAAAATATATTGGTAGCTACAATTATTATAAAAACCAAAAGAGCTATGTTTATAATGCCCCTCGTTTTCTTGCTTAATTTGATATCTTTTGTCTGACTGTTTTGTGTCTCGCCATTTGGCATTTGATTGTTCATAGCTTTTTATTAAGAATTATCCTAAAAAATAATTCCAACAAAATTGCCCAAACAAAAAAGGACAACCTGCTGGTTGTCACACCCAACTGAACACGAACACGAGGTTGCGCTCAATTGTTTTAGCAAGGTTGCCCCTTTTCAAGAACAACCTCACCCATGTAATTGGGGTTCGTGCTAATTATATTCAGTTGAGTGTGACATTAATACTATATCAATCTCAAACCAAAAAAGCAACCAGTAAAGCTTGATTTTCTGCCATATTTAGGCTATGGTTTAGATAAATTAAGATTAAGATTTCAATCAACATGGAAATAGATGAGGGTTGGTATATATCCGAAGGGATGCTTTATTCCTTATGGAAGTACTTGAATGGAAAAAGACTAACAGGCAAAGACACGCTCAAGTTTGAAGATTTAAGGGCGTCGCAAGAAACTACACAGAGTTCTGCTGCAAATTTTGTTATTATTTTAAATGTATTCCTTGTTGGATTACATGATTCAAGATTTCTCAAGGAAGAATACTTGGATCATTTATCTAAAATCAAAAAAACTAACGCATTTATTGAAAGCAAAGAAGCAAAAGAAAATATAAGCAAGATACTTGCGAATGAATATACCCTGAAGGATATAGAAAACATATTACGCCATGACAATACTGGGATCGTCGATTTTTTTGAATTCTCTGCTAATGTTTTGCCATTTGATAGGAGAACTATATCCTCAATATTAAAGCATTTTGTTGATGGATTTACTTCAAACTCATTAAAAATTGGAGATAAAAATAGATTAAACTTTGAGGAACAAAAACGCTTTTTCTTTCAATATTTAGAAGCCGACATAAAGAAATTTGGGAATATGTTCATATTTGAGTTTCCGAAATTATCAAACGAAAATGTCGGCAATGAGGAATTTTTATTTGTGCACACATTAATTGCATTGGAAAATATTAAATATGTAAAAGTTGAAAAAATATGGTCAGACGCTGATAATGATGTCTTCAAAATTAAGATGGAATTAACTCAAAAGTGTCTGGAAGATAATATAATCAAGGATTTCAAGAAAACAAGAAATGCTGGATTTAGATTACTGCTTGAATATGGCAATGACAGGTATCTCAAAATAAATGGGATTATTTTGGCAAGACCATATTTGGACTCCTCAAATGATAAAATTTTAAAATTTTTATACGATCATCCAGAAAGTTTTCACGGCAAAGATGAAATAAAAAAGAGCACACGAGAAGTGTCCTCAATTAAAAATTTCAATGATTTTCTGAACCAAATAAACATAAAAGGCATCTTGAGGGACTATCTTGTTGAAAAAAACAAAACAAAGATTCGCCTAAAAACCGATGTCTTAATAACGGATGAAAAGGATCAAATTCAAGCAAAAAAACTATTAAAAGAGCTCCGAAACAAAAAACATAAAGAATAGAAGTTAGTAGAAGTTGGTAGCTGAAAACGACATATTCACAAGAAACAGCATAATTGGAAACAGTTATGCTGTTTTCGTTTTCAAAAATTAAAATTCAAAAATATGCTTCAAAATAAATACTTCCAATCCAGCGATCTATCTCTTATTGCCGCTCTTCAGATTTTTGGATATCAGATTAAGAAAATTGAAAGAAACGATTCTGGCAAAGCAATCTTCCTTGTTCAGCCAGATGACAAATTGAGTGGACTCGTTCAAGATTTTTGGTCGAGGAATTTAAAAGTGGAACCATTGAGATACTTTGAGTCGCTTAAGGTTGTTAAATCAAGAATTTATCAAATATAACATCAATGGAAAAGTTTCAGGTAGAAAAATTTCAGCAAATTTGCAAAAAGGAACTCGGATTGGAACTTTCCTACGATGAAGCTCTTGAAAATGCGACAAAACTTGTCGAAATGATTCGGCATATATATAAACCTATACGCAAAGATGATTTTGAAAAATTTATTAAACAATAATTAACATTAAGAAACATATGGAAAAAGAATCAAACGAAAAAACAATAATAAAAATTACAGAGGAAATGTTCCAAGACCGCGCAGAAACGATGTTGGATAGACAGCTAACAAATGAAGAAATGGAAGAATTTCGAAACGGATCATTTTGGGATTTCGAAGAAGCGCGCGATCATGTTTTCCTTGCAATAGATGCCGCTATTGAAGAGCTCATTAATTAACATACTGAAACATCATGAAAAAAGAAATAATTTATAATCAAGAAATAAATTTGACCGCTAGACCAATTATTTCGTTGACGGAAGATCTTTTTCAGAAAAAAGCAGAAGAAGTTTTGGGTCGTCTTCTGACTAATAACGAAATGTCAATTTTGCATTATGGCGGATTCTGGAGCAACGATGTTGCAAGATTACTTGTTTTAGAGGCGATAGAGATTGCAATAAAAGATGTTGAAGAAAATAAGTAAAAAAACTAACAAAATATTAATATGTCAATTAAAAAAAATTCTGCAAATAAGAATAGCTCAAATAGTAAACTAAAGGAAAACGAAAGATTTATAAGTCTTACTCCTGAAATACCGACAGAAATCCATAATTGGAGAAATACAGTGAATGAAAATTTTCCAGATCTCCTCATTCCCGCTGAAGCTGGATTGAGTGTGATGGCACAGTTATTGATTAGGGATATAAAAAATCCTTTTGCTTTGGTTTTTGTCGATGTACCTTCATCAGGAAAAACGATAGCATTAAATTTTTTTTCAACCATCAAGGATCTAATATATACGACAGATAATTTTACGCCAGCGTCATTCGTGTCTCATTCTGCGAATACCAAAAAGGAACAACTTGAAAAGAATGACATGCTTCCGCAAATAAAAAACAAAACCATGATTGTCCGCGATCTTGCGCCGATTTTTGCAAAAAGGGACGAGGATGTACAAGCAATGCTAGGAATTTTAATAAGAGTTCTCGATGGAGAAGGTCTTGAAACCAATAGTGGCCTATACGGCAAAAGAGGCTATGTCGGCGAGTATCTTTTTATGATGCTTTCCGCTTCAACTCCCATAAGACCGAAGATATGGAACGTTATGGGCAACTTGGGATCACGCTTATTTTTTATCAATTTAAACAGCGTGGAAAAAGACGAGGCAACGCTCGTAGACCAACTAAAAAATCCATGTAAAGACAAGGAAATTAAATGTAAGCAAATATCTGAAAATTTCATCAAAACATTGTGGAGCAAATACCCGGCAGGTATCGATTGGAAAATTGACAATGATAACCCAGAGATAATGAAAATATCTGCAAAGTTTGCAATGATTCTTGCCAAATTAAGAAGCTCTATCAATGAATGGGGTGATTCGTTTGGAGACAAAAAATATAACAATACACAACCTATAACAGAAAAACCAGACAGACTCAATCAACTTATCTACAATCTCATGAGAGGTCATGCGCTGGCATGTGGAAGAGAAAATATTGCCTATGAAGATCTTGGGATTGTTTACCGCATAGCTCTTGATTCGGCTCCACCAAATCGATCAAAAATATTCAAAGAATTGATTAAAAACAACGGCCGATTAACAACTGGTTCGATCATGGAAATACTCAAATGCTCCACACCAACAGCATTAAAACATATGGATGAATTTAAACTATTGGAGATCGCCGACATCAACAAGGGTTCCTCAAATAATTTTAATGATGATGGTGGTAGACCAGAACATGTACTGATTTTAAAAAATAAATACGAGTGGTTTATAAGTGATGAATGCAGAAATTATTTAAGCACGATGGCATAAATACTTTATAAACTAAATATGACACCGTAATCATTATTGCGGAAAAAGCATGCAATTCTCTAATGATTTCGGTAATTTACGGGTATGGGCAAGGAAATAGTAGAAAATGTTATAGCTCTTAAAATTAAAGACTTGAAAAAGAAAGGATTTTTAGTTGGGATAAAATCAGGAAGCCTTTCTTGGGAAATAGGTTTTGAAACTCAAAAAATTGGCATAATATCTTTCATCTCCGACTCAAGCTCTTTTATTAGATTGATTTACACGCAAACAGATCAGCATGGCGTTACAAAGAAATTAGATTACGAAATATCTCTATCAAAAAGTTATTGCAATTATGGCGGGTACCGATATTGGTTTTTATGCAGCTGTGGAAAAAAATTTGGTGTGTTATATAGCGGTGGAGACCGCTTTGCTTGTAGGCATTGCCATGAATTCACATACAAATCAAGAAACATAAATAGATATTATGAATTATATCCGCTAATTATAAGCAATAAATTATTAAAGAGAATGGATGAATTGCAATCTGAAATAAGGACACCCCGATACAAAGGAAAACCAACAAAAAAGCAACAACGATTGGAAAAAATTTATCGCCAATTAGCTTACATAAATCGCTTGCTATGAACCAAAAAGATGTTAGAATAAAGGCACTTACCTAATTAAATATAAACGAAGGATTTTATCGTCTTACTAGATGGGCGGTTCTGCTAATGATCCTTCGTGATTAATTAGGTAAGTCAGAACCGTCCTTTTGGTATCCAAAATTATTTAAATTAACAAAATTATATGAGCACACCATTAAGATACTTCGCATATCTTCGAAAATCTACCGATGCAGAAGACCGACAAGTTCAATCTATTGAGGATCAACAAAAAGAGATGACTAAACTTGCCGAACTGTTCGGAATAAATATCGTAAGATTCTATGAGGAGAGCATGTCAGCCAAAGCTCCTGGTCGGCCAATTTTCAATGAAATGATGAATGACATCAAGAAAGGCAAAGCTAACGGAATTCTTTGTTGGAAGATTAACCGTCTGGCAAGAAATCCAGTTGACGGTGGAGAAATTCAATGGCTATTGCAACAAGGCACACTTCAATCAATACAAACACCGGGCAGAGAATACAAAACGGGTGACAATGTATTGATGATGAGTGTTGAGCTGGGAATGGCAAATCAATTTGTTCTGGATTTAAGCAAGGATGTAAAGCGCGGCCTAAATTCTAAAGCAGAGAAAGGATGGCGCCCTGGACTTGCCCCTATCGGATATCGTAACGATAGGTACGAGGAAAAAGGTAACAAAAAGATACTGGTTGATTCTGAAAAATTTCCACTGGTGAAAAAAATGTGGGATCTGATGCTCACTGGAAATTATACAGTTCCCAAAATCATTGAGATTGCAAACGAAAAACTTGGCCTTCGCACAGGTTTTAAGAATAAAAATCAGAAACTGTGCATCTGTCACGGTTATAAGATTTTTACAAACACCTTTTATTTTGGAGAATTTGAGTATGCTGGAAAAACATACGAAGGTAATCATGAAAAAATGATTACTATTGAAGAATATGATCATGTACAAAAGCTTCTTGGCAGATATGGTAAGCCGCGTCCAAAAACAAAGTCACTCCCCTTTAATGGAATAATACGTTGTGGCGAATGTGGCTGTTCGATCACTGCCGATGAAAAGATAAAATATGTGAAATCAATCAAGGGCATGAAGTCATATTTGTTCCACAGATGCACTAAAAGAAAAACTGGAATAAAATGTTCCCAGAAACCTATCTCATTCGCAGATTTGCAAAATCAAATAAACCAAATTGTAGATTCCATTTCCCTACCTGAAACTCTTTTAGATTTTGCACTTGATGTACTTAATAAGGAAAATGTATGTGAAAGTGCAAACAGAAATATCTTAATTAAAAATCAACAAAAAGCCCTTGGCGAATGTATCAAAAAAATAGATAATCTTATTAAGATTTACATTTGCCCCGCTAACGCAGATCGAGAGTTTATTAGTGATGAAGAATTCAAGGATCAAAAAGCTGGCCTTATGAAGGAAAAATCAAGCATACAAAGAGAGCTAAAGAACCTCGATGAAAGAGTAAATGAATGGATTGAACTTACTGAAAGAACTTTTAGATTTGCTACCTATGCAAAATACTGGTTTTCCAAGGCAGACTATAAAGGTAAAACCGCCATACTGCGCGCATTAGGTTCGGACTTTATCCTAAAAGATGGCAACATAAGCATTTCTTTGGCAAAACCATACAAGATCATCAATGAAAACATGGTAAAAATAAATGCCGAAAATGACACGTTAGAACCGTCTATATTTGGCTTAAATAAAGCAAAAACAAGCCTTTTAGAGCCTGTTTCTGTCGTCTTGAGCGGGTAAGCAGAATCGAACTGCCGTCTCATCCTTGGCAAGGACGTATAATAGCCACTATACGATACCCGCAAATTTTTAATAATGCTTGGTGTGGGTCCAGCTGGAATCGAACCAGCGACCAAGCGATTATGAGTCGCCTGCTCTAACCGCTGAGCTATGGACCCTATTTGATGTGCCTGAGGAGAGAATTGAACTCACGACACGTGGATTTTCAATCCACTGCTCTACCACTGAGCTACTCAGGCCTAAAATAAACAAAATGCGACTCACTAATCTTGAATTCAAATTAGTGCTGTATGTGTGGGTGATACTGGACTCGAACCAGTGACCCCTTCTTTGTAAGAGAAGTGCTCTAGCCAACTGAGCTAATCACCCTAATTCGTAAAACGTATTTAAATTATACGCTTCACGTTATTTTGCTATGTTTTTCCTGTGGGCGAAAGAGGACTTGAACCTCCAAGGGATTGCTCCCACAAGAACCTCAATCTTGCGCGTATACCAAATTCCGCCATCCGCCCGCAACCATAGCAGCAGAAAAAATTATTCTGCTTTCACTTTCTCAATAACTTCCTCAATAACCTCTTCAACTTTTTCAACAATTTTTTCTATTGGACTTTCTTCTTTTGCGCTAACTTTAGCAAAGGCAGCCAAATCTTTGTATTTCATTTTCAATGATTTCGCACTTCTTTCACGCACGAAATATAGTTTCGATTGACGAACCTTGGCGCGCTTCACCACTTCAATCTTTTCAATGCTTGGAGATTGAATTGGCACAACAATTTCAACACCAACACCGTTTGAAACTTTTCGCACAGTTATCATTGTTGATGAACTTTGTTTTCCTTTCACTGCAATAACCATTCCTTCAAAGATTTGAACTCTTTCCTTTCCACCTTCCACGATTTTTCGAAAAACTTTAACAACATCACCTGCGCGAAAAGCCGGCATTTCAGATGTCTTTTGAGAAACGTTAAAGTCGAGTAGTTTGTTGTTCATAGCATTAAATCCCACACTCCCACATGAGCAAATCTTTTTGGCCGTGGCCCTCACTGGCTATAGGAAACTTCATTAGTTAAATTAAAAAGCTTTTCAATGATACTAGCAAAAGGGTTTTTCGTCAACCCTTTTAAGCCCCATCATTTAAAGATAGCCGATATTGCTCAATTTTTGCCTATTTTAGCCAAAAATTGCTCAAAATCCAAGGGCAAGGGAGCAGCAAAATCATATTGCCTGCCAAACAGTTCAAAGCGCAATTTCCGGGCATGTAGCAATTGTCTTTGGGGCAAATTTTCAGCCATTTCAACCTTTTTATCATCCCCATAGACACCGTCCCCTACAATTGGATGCCCAATTGATGAAAGATGAATTCTGAGTTGATGAGTTCTACCTGTTTTTGGCTTCAATTCGACTAAGGAATAATTTTCGAATTCTTCAAGCACTTTAAAGTTAGTTTCAGCGGTTCTGATCACGGTCTTAGTATTATGACGAGCAATAATCTGTTTTCGATGAGTTGCTGATTTAGCAATTGCCTTTTCAATGACACCTTCTTTTTCCTTAAACTTTCCTTCGGCGATGGCCAAATATTCTTTTTCCACATGCCTATTTTTGAAATTTTCTTTCAGCGCATTAAATGCCTCCATGTTGCGCGCAATCACCAACAACCCAGAGGTGTCTCGATCAAGGCGATGAACGATGCCTGGGCGCAACTCAGCGCCGACACTGCCATCATGCACATTGAGAATTTCTGGATAACGTGAAATTAAAGCATTGACCAAAGTGTTTTTCTTTTCATTAAAGCTTGGATGCACTTGCAGTCCTGCTTGCTTATCAATGACCAGCATGTCTTCATTTTCAAAAATCACATTCAGTACTATATCCGTGTTGCCTGCCAAGCTTTGATCTTCAGCTTCTCTGGAGAAATTTTTCAGCATCACTGCATTATTCTCCTCCAAAATATAGCTTGGCTTTATTGGCTTATTATTAACCAAAACTTCCCCATTTTTGATTCTTTTAATTATATTTGCCCGAGAATACAAAAAAAACTCCTTTGCAAGGAATCTATCTATGCGCAAACCGGCATCTTTTTGTTCTATAATTATTTTTTCCATAATTTGCTTGTGCCAAAGTGGAACGATTTTCAAAGCACTAATCTTTATACCTTCTTATTTCAACTTTAACATAGAATATTGTCTTAATCAAGCCAACAACTTGTTATTAATTCAGGACTTCCGCATCGCTCACTCATTCTTTGTCAGGGACAGTACTGAATGCTTGTATTCCTCGCATTCATTGACGCACACTGCGATAACTTTCTGCTGAAAATTATCTTGCTTAGCTTCTGTCCGTTCGAGTCTCCTCTAAAATAAATAAAAACAAAACCCTCTTGCAAGAGGGTTTTGTTTTTATTTGTGCCCAGGAGAGGACTCGAACCTCCACAGATTACTCTACCAGTTCCTAAGACTGGCGTGTATACCAATTCCACCACCTGGGCATTTATATAACGTATCAATCGTACATTATATTTAAAAAAACATCAAGCCTTAGCGCAATAGCTGCTCAATTCTTGCAGCTTCGACCTTCAGTGCTCCCTCATCTTCGTATTCCCCATGATGTCTTGTCCCTGCCCCATAGGTCTCTTTTTTCTGATCCAAATGAAAATTTATTACCAACGCCAAACCTTCCACATGTGCATACATATGAAATCTCGGATAACCACTCCTGGCCATTGGCCTAATGAAACTCATTTCATCTTGTTCATGGCGCTGAAAAGCATACCCCGCCCTCCTGAGCAAGTTCACTGGATTTTCCTTGATATTTTCAATTTTTAGTTTCATACTAGATATAACTACTGTTTATCAATTAAGCATAGGCTAACCAAACCATATGTCAACAGCTGAAATTACCACCTCTCAAGAAAATGAGCCTTTTTCTTTGTTTAAAATAATTGCCACTGTTTTCAGCATTATTTTTATAAGAATATTCATAGAAAATTTTTCCAGCCCAAGCGGCACAGGCTATTTTTTCTCTTGGCAAGGAATCCTTTTGCACGCCTCGATGTACTTTTTTTCAGTTTTTCTATCTCTAGCATTGTTGACACGAATATTCACCAAAGAATCTTTTGAAAATATTTTAACATTACTGACAAAAATATTTACCTTTATATTAATAGCACCACTGTTTGATTTAGCGCTGGATGGATCAATTGCTTCCTCGATGCGCTATGTCCCAGTTAATTTTGAGAGCATTATACCGTTTTTTTTCAAAATGATGAATCCTTTCAGCTCACAGGGGATCACTGTTGGCATGCATATCAGCGCCTACCTTATCTTCATCTCTTTAGCTATTTTTGTTTATAAAAAAACAAACAGCTTACTGAAAAGTTTTTTCTTTCTTTTTGCTAGTTACTTTCTCATCTTTCTATATGCAATAATACCAGGAATTATAACAATGTTTACCGCTGATAATATGCCAGTTGCGCTGACCTACGCACTAATACTGAAACAAAGTTGGATAACAACAACCATAGAAAATTTATTTTCTTTTCAAGACACACTTTGGCAGGGTGATTACATGCATGATATCTTAATGGCACGTATTTTTTGGATATTAATATTTGCACAAACAACTATCATCTTTTTTATAGCCAACCCTAAGCTTCGCACACCTCTCAGAAAAAATTTACGCATAGAAAGAATTGTCTTTTGGTTCATAGTTGCGGCTATAGGCATATTCACGAGCCAAAAAAAATCAGGATCAATAGACATCCAAAATGCTGCCAACATCATTACGCTGATTATTTTCTTTATACTTATTGCTCTTAACGCTTGGCTGGCTATTTTTATTAATGACGCTGAAGATGTTAAAATAGATGCAATATCAAACAAGAATAGACCTCTTGCAAAAAAAGAAATCTCCGCCAAAGATTGGAATGAGATACAGCTCATGCTTTTTATTTTTATTGTTTTCGGGCTGGCCACTATAAATAAAGCCACAGCGCTTCTATTGATCCTTGCGCAATCTGCTTATTATATTTATTCTGCTCGTCCTTTGCGACTAAAAAAACATTTCATATTTTCTTCAATATTAGTAGGCTCTGCAGCTGTCTTCATATCAATGGCTGGCTTTTTCCTTGTCTCTCCGGATCAACACATCACAGCATTCCCAGCTAAATTAATTTTTTTAATAGGTATTTCCTTTGCAATTATCTCGAATAAGAAAGATATCAAAGATTACGAAGGAGACAAGAAAGATGGCATGAGAACAATGCCAGTTGTTTTTGGACAAAAAAAAGCCAATTACATCATTGCAACGCTATATGGATTGATAGTTATTTTAATGCCAATAATCTTGAATATTTATTCCATGCTACCAATCGCTGCTTGCATTGCATTATTTGCTTTTTTCCTTTTTACAAAAAAAACTTACGAAGAGAAATATATATTTCTCTTATTTTTCATTTACATGTTAACCCTATTTTTAGTTTCTTTTTAGCTCTTACGAATTCATAAAAACCTGACGACTTAATTGCCAGGTTTTTTATATGACTTGAAAAATATTCTTATTTCACCCAATGCTTCCCCTTAATCTCTTGATTATCCTCTTCTTTCTTCTCTTCAATCTTTTCTTTTGCCATTTCACGAAGCTGATTCAAATCTTCGGCGTCCAATTCCTTGGCGCGATTCAAAAGATATTCACGCTCATTTTTTTCCGCACTCTCAATAACTTCAGCCAACAGCACTTCCAAAATTGCACCAATTTTTGGACCAGGCACAATTGCTAAATCTTTCATCAAATCATTTCCGTTGATTTTAAGCATCTTAACTGACACCGCGTCCTTGGAAACTTTTTCAATCACATATTCCAAATGCCTGAGTTTATATGGCTTTGCTTTCGGCGTTCCACTTCCCAATCGATCAGCAATTCGCAGATCCATCAAGTCCTGCATATTTTCCAGTCCAACTTTTTTAATCAGTCTGCGCACACTGGCCTCAGTAACTTCTTCTGGATTATAATAGAACATGTGATTATCAACCAGCATTGTTACATTTTCAATCACCTCATTTGAAAAACGCAGTCTGGTCAAAAGCTGTTTCACCACTCGAGCTCCAACATGATCATGATTATAAAAAGTTGCATAGGTTCCTTCCCCACGTTTTGTTTGTGGTTTTGCAATATCATGAAAAAGTGCAGCCAAACGCACTTCAAGTTTTTTTGATGGACAATATTTAAGCGCCAAAATCAAATGCTTATAGATTGTATGGATGTGATGCCTGTTTTGTGCAACTCCAACACCCTTTTCCAGTTCAGGAATTATGAGCGCCAACAATTCAGTCTTGTGCAGCATATCAATTCCTTCAGCTGGATTGTCCGAAAGAATAACACGCGTAAGTTCATCTTTAATTCTTTCAAGTGCAACATGCTTAATGAGCGCAGCACTTTTTTTAATAGCCTGAAAAGTTTTCTCCTCAATTTCAAAATTAAGCTGGGCATGAAAACGAATTGCTCGCATCATCCTAAGTGCATCCTCGCCAAATCTTTCATCTGCATCTCCCACTGTTTTAATGAGTCTTTTCTCGATATCCTTTTGCCCTTCAAACAAATCAATAATTTCAAAACCAGTATTTTCACCAGTCATTTCCTTATCATCTGCAGTAAGACGCAGTGCAATCGCATTCATCGTAAAATCCCTGCGACCCAAATCATCAACGAGTGTCTCGGCAAATTTAACTTCATCTGGACGTCTGCGATCTGAATACATCGATTCAATTCGATATGTTGTAACTTCAACAACATCGTGCTCACGATCATCTCTAAGAAGTCCATTTCCATTTTGAATAAATTTCTCAACCTTCACGCCGACCGTGCCAAAATCATTTTCATAAAAACTGTCTGGAAAAATTTCCACAATTTCAGCAGGTTTGGCATTAGTTGTAATGTCCCAATCTTTTGGAATCTTATCCAGCAACAAATCGCGTACGCATCCACCAACAACATACGCCTCGAAATTATTTTCTTGAATTTTTTTCAAAACCTCAATAACAGGTTTTGGAATTTTGCGAATCATAAGACTTTCCTTGTGCCCCCAGCAGGAAAATCTCACTCGCTTCGCTCTTTGAAACCACTCGGTTTCAAGACTTCCACCACGGGAAAACCTAGGTTTTCCCGACCCCTTTCCTGTTCGATTCCTGCTGGGTTATTCAAAATTTTAAGTTGTGCCCCCAGCAGGAATCGAACCCACATTTTGTCCTTAGGACGGACCAGCTCTATCCATTGAGCTATGGAGGCAACACACATGAAGTTAATTAAAACTGGTGGAGATAAGGAGAATCGAACTCCTGCTACTTGCATGCCATGCAAATGTTCTACCACTGAACTATATCCCCGCACTATTTATCAAGCTTCTTCTATCATAGCAACTACAGCGCGCTGGTCAATGTTCAAATTGCCAAAAAGTGCGCTATAATGAAGATATGCTAGATTTAATCAAACAATATTGGCATTCATTCAAGTCCAAGCCGGATATTTGGTTTTTTTATATGTTTCTAATGACCAGCACGCTAACCGTGAGAAAGGTTTTATATTATCTACCAATCAATAACTCCTTCAATGAGTACACTGGGGTATACATCTACCTATCTGATATCTTCTTAATTCTGACTTTTTTATTTTATATATTATACAATATTAATTCATTATTGTCAAATATACATCTTTTTGTTACAACCAGTATTGCCCAAATCAAAATGTTCCACGTGGAACATTTTCAAAAATACCACAACCAGAACTTAAATTGTTCCACGTGGAACAATTTACAGCACAATATTATTGGCCTAAAAAATATCATACAAATTGTTCCACGTGGAACATTTTGTATGATATTATTGGCCTAAAAAATATCATACAAAATGTTCCACGTGGAACAATTTTACTATCAAAAAAAGCCTGTGCATATTCCATCAATAATTATTTAGTAATATTTCCGCTATTTATAGCCATTTTTTCATTTATTTCAATTCTCTGGTCAAACGACAAAACCATCGCCAGCTATAGATCATTCAAATTATCAGAATTAATATTTCTATATTTTTACATATCTTCAATTGTTCCACGTGGAACAATTTTAAAAATCAGTACACAGCTTTCAACTAAATTCAATCAATTGTTCCACGTGGAACAATTGTCAAAAAAAGAGGAGGCGAATAATTATTCATCACTTCAATACAATTGTTCCACGTGGAACAATTCATCATTAGCTCACGACAACAAGGACAATGTTCCACGTGGAACATTTTTAAGAAATACGCTAATCATATTTATTTTAATCGCAGTCATTCAGTCCATTATCGGAATCACACAATTCATCAAGCAATCATCTATCGGTCTTTTTTGGCTCAAAGAAAGCTTTTTTTCTCAACAAACCATTGGTGTCGCCAAAATAATTCTAGATGGAGAAGCTTATGTTCGTGCCTATGGACTCTTTCCGCATCCGAACATATTTGGCGGATATTTAACATTTTCAATAATAGTGTCTTTATTATATTTTAAATTGTTCCACGTGGAACAATTTAAAACTTCAAGTACCGATAAAAATTTCTCAAATAAATATTCAAAACTTGCCTTAAGAAATTGTTCCACGTGGAACAATTTAAAAGTAAAAATAAAATCATTTGTTCCACGTGGAACAATTTTATTGCAATCAATTATCACAATTCAAGTCATTGCATTTCTTTTAACATTTTCCAAATCAGCCATTTTTGGCTTACTGATGGGATTATTCTATCTAAAAGTATCTTCAGAAAACACAAATGTTCCACGCCCGCCCGCATCGATACGCGAAGCGTTTCGGGCAGGTGGAACATTTTTCGAAAGAATAAAAAACAATTTTGAGATGTTCCACGTGGAACATCTCAAAAGGAAAGCTATTTTAATAATTAGTATTGTAATTATCTTATTTATATATTTAAAACCAAACATGGACTCCTTATTTATAACAAGCCTCCAGGAAAGAGCTTTTTATGTGCATATTTCAAAAGAAGCCTTTATATCACATCCAATAGCTGGCCTGGGAGCAGGACAATTTATCATATACATGAAAGGCCATCATGATCTTCCAGCTTGGCAATTCCAGCCAGTACACAATACTTTTCTGCTTATTCTAAACGAATTTGGCATATTCCTACTTCTTGGCTTTATATATTTTATCTATAAATTGTTCCACGTGGAACAATTTATGAGAGAGAAAGAAATTGTTCCACGTGGAACAATTTCAGCATTAAGCGTCTATACTAAAGCCATCCTTCTGGCATTCATCTTTATTATGTTCTTTGATCATTATTTTTGGGATATCCAACAAGGACAGCTATTGTTATGGATAGCATTAGCGCTTATAGCTAGCCAGCAAAAAACAAAGGCCTCCGAAGGGGAATAGATCTGATATTTTTTGTTTTAAGTAAATTATATATACTTATTTATATTGATATATATAATCATCATGTATATAGTCATGCTTTCATTGCCTTATTTGCACTATTATACACGAGGAAGCATATCCATATTGTATAAAAAAATATAAATGGTATAATTATCCTATATGTATATCAAAATAAAACACATAAAACAATTCTTTCTTGTCTCGGCTATCATTTTTTTTGCTGGCTTTAATTATTTGACATATGTCAAAGCTGATAGCACGCTCGCCAGCGCCAGTTGCGACAAATCAACCGATAGTGATTGCGATGGACTCACTAATACCGAAGAGGTCTTGTATAAGACAAATGCGAACAATTCTGACACTGATGGTGATGGATATTCTGATGGAGTGGAAGTTAAAAGTGGCTATAATCCAACCATAGCAGCACCAGATGATAGATCAGTAGAATCAGTAAACTCAGAAAAAATCCTCACTAATCAACTCGAGAGTACCGCTTCCACAAATACGCTCACGCAAAACATTCAAGACTTTATAGCTTCGAAAGGAAATCAAACTATTTCCAGTAGTGACATTAATGAATTCGTAACGAATGACTTTACCAATAAACTTGGCACAGCAATAACCATTGACTCGCTTCCTGAAATTGACCAATCCTCTATAAAGCTTTTAAATCAAGCCTATGCTTCATTAAGTTCTGATGAGCGCGCAGAACAAATCACAAAAGACTCCTCTAGATATTTTACGACGCTTTTTTACTTAATCATAAGCAATAGCCCTACCCCGATAACATCAAAAGATGACATAGCATCTTTCAATAAGAATTTCTTAACCCATGTTTATTCTCTTTCGAGCGCTAATCCAGATTATGCCTATTTTTCAGAATTAGGAAGTAGATTAGACTCATTATTAATACAACTATCTGACGTTGAAGTTCCAGAGACTATTATGCCAATGCACATTAAAATGATCAGGATAGTGAAAGGTTTCTTATCTCTTCGAGATAATGCGGATGACTATACGGATCCCGTTTCTAAAATGGCGTTATTATCAAGGATACAAGCGCTTTCAAAAATAAGCACTGATTTCCTCAATAATGATGTTGCAAATTATTTCAATCAATTTTAAACCATGAAAAAAAGAACATTGCTTTCAATTGTCTTATGCTTTTCAATTATATTTTCAATTGCATTTATTAAGGATGCTCCCAAGGCAAAGGCTATTTATCCGATTTCAATGTCTATCGCCAACTTTATTCCAGAAACACTTTCTTCTATTGGAGTAACAGGACAATGGGTTCAAGATATTGCTGTTTATGTTGCAGAACACTTAGACTCTGTGATAATAACAGCATCCAAAATGGCAGCATTAATAGCTGTTCAAAAAATAACTCAGGCCATAATGGGAACTGGAGGAGGAGGTGCTATCAGTGACTATAATAATTATTTATACATTGCACCACAACAAAGAGCTATGGCTCAAATGAACTCTTTCTTTAATACAGTAAGTCGCGGAAGATTGTCATCCTTGAATTATGAGGGTGTTGGACCAAATTATGATGCCTATCTCGTGGCTCAAGCCAGACAATCAATTGCAGGACAACCATTTACCACAAATTTGCAAGATTACGCCACTGATCCCACACAATTGTTTGCGGGAGGCAACATGAAAGGCATCATGACCTATATGCAATGTGCCAATAATGTTGCTTGTTACACATTGACTTCAACTGCTCAATATAATCTTGAATATGCTAAGGCGCAAACAATAGCCAAAAGTGAACAAGATAGGGGCTTTTTACCAGTAAAGAAAAATGGCAAAATAATACAGCCTTCAGTTATAGTATCCAGCGCACTAACTCAAATGGATCAGCTTGGAACACAAGTCATCATGAATGCTGATGCAAGCAAAAATGCTGATCTTGCCTCTAGCCTAACTCAAATTGCTGCTGGTGCCACTATAAACATCGCAGCTAGGTCCTTTAACTATATGCTAGCAGATTCTACAGGAAAGGATGCTATTCAAAACAAGAACGATGATTTTCCTTTTAGCCTAGGCTACAGCACGAATGGCGGAATTGGCCTTAACGCGGGTGGGGCTTCAATCAATACCGGAGTTGCCGCACTCAGTCTTCAAACCATGATTGGTAATACTTGTGCCACCATGTCTGGAGCACTATCTGGAAATGGTGCTGTTGTTACTGTTCAAGGCAAGAAATATAACTGCATCACCAAACAAGAAGCTTCTGGTGCTGCCCCAACAGTCACTTTGTCATTGCCAACCTATAATTGCACAACTGGGACAACAACCTGCAGCTACTTTGGAAATTACACCTGCAGTCCAACAACTTCAAGATGTGTTAGCAATTAAATTATTGAAATTGCATTTTTAAAGAAAAAGAACATCAGCTGATGTTCTTTTTCTTTTACTGTGGACGATATTGGACTTGAACCAACGACCTCTACAATGTCAATGTAGCGCTCTAGCCAGCTGAGCTAATCGTCCATCTTTTTATCATTCAACTTTATACAATCTCCGGATTCGGAATTTCTCCCTCTATTTCTATTTCTTCTTGAATTTTTTTCTCATTATTCTTCATCATGGCAATTTGCTGAAAAAACATTAACCACACTGTCTGCAAGAAAGCCGCATACCAGGAAAAAACAACCGTGCAGGTGGCAGCGAAAATAACCGCAACAACAATACCAAGAACCACAATTCCAGTTTTTGCAAAAAGTAAATACGCTCCAAATCCGATTGGCAGACAAACAATTGCCAACATCAATCCCAAAAACAATACTGCAATCAACATTATTAGACAGGTTACTATCATAACTAAGCCCATAACAAGGCTCATTTTAATATTTTTTGCAAAGATTTCATAGGCCGCTTCTAGCGCCATTCTTATTTTTCCATTTACCAAGACGATATAAAAACTCGCATATTTATTCAGATAAAATGATAAGATCAAAAGGGGAATGGTTATCGCAAGCGCCAGAAACAAAGCCAAAAAGGCGAGTGTTTTAGCCTTAAGCGTAAACAAATAGATAACAGGAGTTGCTAATAACAAAAATGTTATAAGCAAGGTGATGCCAATAAGCATCTCCAACGCCAACAATTTCCAAAGATATTGCCTTGCTTCTTTTAAGATAGCGACAACTGACATTTGTTTATATAAATTGATGTCATTTGCAGATTTGATAATTGCAACAGTTGCAACTATTCTGAGCAAAAACAAGGCGATTGCAATAAAGAAAAAGGTGGTGCCCAGTGTGGCAACCAAGCCCACATGGTTTTGAGCAAAAGTTGTCAGCATCTGCACTGTTTCATTTTCGCCAACACTGCCTTTGTCATTCAGATCCCAGCTAGAGGAAACTGACCCAAGCATAATCAAGAAGCCAAAAAACCACAGGAATTTATTTTCCCAAGTCAAAAAGAAGGCTTTCCTTAAGATGTCGAGGTATTGCTGTTTTTCCATATGAATTTTTTAAGTTATGTTTTCACTAAAGGGAATTCAATTCATCACTTTTGCAATTGAATTCCCAAACTGAAAACATTTTAGGCAGCCACGATGATCGGTTCTTCTTTTTTAACTGGCAATTCAATGCCCACAATTCTGTTGAATTCGTCTCTTTCGATTGTTTCTTTTTCCAAAAGCTCAGTCACGATGCTTTTGAGGATGTCTGTTTTTTCAGTCAACACCTTTTCCGCTGTTTTGTAGGCATCTGCAATGAAGCGGGAAACCTCAGCGTCAATGGCTTCAGCAGTGTGATCTGAATAATCTCGCTCTTCATTCATTTCGCGACCCAAGAAAACCATTTCTTCTTT
>JAAXUC010000011.1 GCA_013336225.1 Candidatus Moraniibacteriota bacterium | reverse complement strand
ACATCGCTCGTGTGCCAATCATTTGTTCCAAGAATTCCTTCAAGAGAATTGCTTGTGCTGGGCGCCAAAATATCGAGATTTTCTTTGACAACCAGATCGCCACTTACTTCAACTTTTGATTCCTCAATTTTTTCTGGAGTTGCAATGCCACTGATTGCAACTGTTGACGCGGTTACTTGGCCAGCATCATCATTTCGTGAGACATTACTAACCTCAATACGATAATCTCCACCCTCTTCAGTTCCTTGTGTTACGATTCTATATTTTCCTTCTTCTGGATTTGGAATGGTTATAAATTCATTTTCGGTGTCGAAACCTGTGTAATATGATCCATTAATATTCTTAAAAGATTTATCATTTTCAAAATCCTTACCATACTTAAGACCACTTGGAGAAATTACCTGAATATCAATAGGTGAAAAACCGAAAATTGCCAACATGTTTCCTATTAATGTTTTATTGACACTGACCTGAGGATTTTTTCCAGCTAATATAGAATATGCTGTTGCAGCACCCTCTGATGGTAATTCACTATGCGCAGCCGCCAGTTCAATTTTCCTGTCAGATGAAATTTTTTCTGCTGACTCCGCTGGAACAGTGCCGTCACCAGATCCATATTCTAACCCATGATCACCAAATAAAGAATCATAATTTTCTGGTTTGCCATGTGCCCAAATATCATCTTCCGAAGATGAAGGCCTCTCGACCCTTATTTTATTTATAGTCTTATTGCTTTTCAGTTTACCGGTAATATTGGTAACCTCCACATTGCCTAATTTGTTTTTATTGGAAGGCAAATTCAAATTATCCAAAAAAATATTTTTGGGATAAGATTCACCATTAAGATATGAGCGCAACTTATTTGACTCAACATCATAAAGATAGTCATATGTCGGCAGCAGTTCTTGCACTGATTTTATCGGCATTTTGTGAAGATAATCAAAAATATTGTCATAGCCCGCTTCCTCAGCTTCTTGTTTGAATACCAATTTTGATATATATCCAATTATCGCAGAACTTGAAGGAGGCATAGAACCTCCATCCCAAATAAGATAATCCTCCGGCGATCCGGCATGCGGAGTTCCCATTGTCACCAACTGATCAATGTCGTTTTTATAATAACTTGATTCGATATATTCTCTTGCCATGAGTCCACCCATTGAATGTGCCACAAGATCAACCTTGGGCCAATTTTTTTCTTGCTTTATCTCTGCTATCTTATCGTGCAGTAACTTTGCATTATTGACATTGCTATCCCTCCATTGATACGGAAATTCAAACAAATCTTTTCCTTTTTCATAACCATTTTTTTCAAAAATCTCAACCAAATCATCATATGTTCCAAAAATTGGGTCGAGTTTCAACTCTCCACCATTTGTCAATTTCCAAGAACCCATAATTCCCGGCACTATGATAACAGGGTCATGAAAATTTTCCTCCCTAAGCCAATCAGAAAAATCAACACTACCTCCGATTTTGTCATAATAGCAATATTTCTCTGTTCCATAAACTTCGCATGTTTCTTGAGGACCGCTTGCATTTCCCCACCAATTATATTTAAAGTTTATGATGTCACTCTGAAGTCTGTCTTCGAAAGCAACATCCAACAGCTTGTTGTTTGAAAATTTTGACCTATTCACAACAACTTTTCCAGTGCTATTATTATTCACATATATCGCAACATCGTTGTCATGAAAATTGCAACCTTGCGCATCCAGTGATCCACCCTTCATATGTATTCCACCTTGATAAGCAGCATATGCTGTATTTAGATATGTTTTGTTTTGCACTTGAAAAACACCTGCGCCCGCACCGCTCATATCAACATTTCTCATCACCAAATTTCCACCTGGCGAAACTGCAACTGAATAGGATGCGGAATTTTCACTTCTTCTCATTTTGACAGGATTTTCCGATGTTCCACTTATGACCATTTTTCCCAAAACATTGATGCTGCCAGAATCAAAAGTCAATGTCACACCGCTTCTGACTGTCAATGTAACTCCCGCTCTTATTGTAACGACCTTGTCAATCACCTGATCAGTTGTCCATTCTTGATCAAAATTAATGTCCTGAGAAACCACTGCCTGCGAATTATTAAATAAGGACGATAACGATATTGGAGATAAATTGATAAAAAAAATCAGCAATATGATTGCCAATTTACGCTTTATTTTCATTTTTTTAGAAATAGCTTAATTATTAAGTAAATATTAATAACAGGCCAAATAAATATCGAAAAGTATTGAAGCCATTGAATTCTATATTCAACAAAAATCAAAGAGTGAGAAATGATAAGGAATATGAAAATTAAATTATTCAGCAATGAAATACTCAACAAAGCATTTAAGAAACTTTTTTTTATTAATAATATTAAAATAAAAAAAACAATACTGATTAAAAATACAGCAATTAAAATTCCAACATCTGATGGTACTGATAGATCGCTAAGCATATTTTTTATTATTTTAAATTTATTAATATTGATATTATATCATACATACAAAAAACCTGTAAAGTTTAATGGTAATAAAGAGCAGGCTTTCACTTGAAAGCCTGCTCTTTAAGCTCTAAATTTTGTAATATTCCTTGTACCAAGCGACGAAATTCTCAATTCCCTGCTCGATTCTGGTGGTCGGTTTCCAGCCGAGTTTGCGGAGCTTTTTGATGTCAGCCACCGTTGCTGGCACATCTCCTGGCTGCATTGGCAGCAATTTCTTTTTGGCTTTTTTTCCAACATTCTGTTCAATGACTTCGATGAAACGGGTTAGTTTCTCTTCTTTGTCTCCGCCAATGTTCACAATGTCATAGGCAGCATTTTTGTCGAGCACTGTCATAATACCAGAAGCAATGTCGTCCACGTAGGTGAAATTTCTCGACATCTTTCCCCTGTTGTATACATTTATTGTTTCACCTTTGATGATTGCATCCGTAAAGAGAAATAAGGCCATGTCAGGTCGTCCCCATGGACCATATACTGTGAAAAATCTGAGGCCCGTGGTCGGCAATTTGTAGACATGCGAATAGACATGCGCCTGCAGCTCATTGGCCTTCTTGGAAGCGGCATAGGGAGAAATTGGATTGTCCACACTGTCAGTTTCCGAAAATGGCAACTTTTTGTTGTTCCCATACACTGAAGAAGACGACGCATACACAAAATTTTTGATTTTATATTTCACAGCCATGTTCAGCATGTTTTGCGTGCCCAACACATTTACTTCGTAATACAAATTTGGATTTTGCAGCGCATAGCGAACCCCAGCCATGGCAGCCAAATGCACCACTTTGTCAATTTTTTCTTTTTTGAAAATCTTTTCCAAAAACTTTTCATCGCGAATGTCTCCTCGATACAATTTAAATTTATATCCTTTGAGGAATTTTTTGATGCGATCCTCTTTCAATTGCGGATCATAGTAGTCATTGAAATTGTCCACGATCACCACCTCATCACCGCGATCAATCAATTTCTTGGTCAGATTTGATCCAATAAATCCAGCACCACCAGTCACAAGAATACGCATAATTTTTTATTACTCATTAACGAATTAACGCATTAACGCATTAAATTCACAAATTCATTATTAATTATAAATTCTTTAATTTTGATTTAAGATAACCATAATATTCGACGTTGCTCGCATTTGCTGTTGTGTATCGCTCCAAAGACTTTTCTCTAGCTTTCTTTCCCATTGCAGCTCTCAAATCCTTGTCTGAAATCAGTTTCTCCAATTTTAGAGTCCACTGCTCCGTGTCATTGGCGACAAAGCCATCCTCGCCATCAGAAATTGCGTCAAAAAATGGCTGCGTGGCTGTTGCCACTGTTGGCACGCCCACAATTCCTGCTTCAAAAAATTTGAGTTCTGATTTTGATTCGCAAAATGGATTGCCAATTTCAAGCGGTGCAATGTTGATGTCAACTGACGCAACATTGGCAAAATGCTTTTCACGTGCAGTATATGGAAATTGTTTGATCCTGTCAGCAAATTTTTGCAATTTGCTTTCAATGTCCAACGGTCCCACCAAAAACAATTCCAGATTTTCATGTTTTTCCATCAGCAGCATCAGCACCTCAGTGATGGTGGCAAAATCCTTGTTGTGAGAAAGCGCGCCGGAAAAATAGCCGATCTTAACAGCTTGTAGCTTTTCAGGCATTAGCTTTTTAGCTTTAAGAATTGCTTCTGCAATTTCAACATCTTTTTTGGAAAGTCTGTTTGGCACGATGAAAACTTCCTTGTTGTGTTCGCGCAATTTCTCGGCCAAAAATTTCGTGGTGGTGGTGCAAACTTTCACAGCTGGATCAGCCAAAATCTCTCCGCCCACTCCATTTTCATATAATTTTTTTTCAAACGAATTCATGACTTTAAAATAGTCCATGTGTTCCAAATATTTTGCGTCATACACCAAATCATCAGTTTCAAAAATGATTTCTTTGCCTGCAGCTTTAATTTTTTCAAGCAGCTCTTTCACCTTTGGCGTGTATAAAACTCGATGAAAAACAAAAATTTCAAATTTATCCACATAGCTGATCAGCCAAGGATTGTCTTGCACCGTGATTGAACACTTAAAGCCGTTTAGCTCCAATTCTTCACTGACATGGCCAGTCCGATAGCGCGCACTGTCCCCAACTCCGCCAGTCACAAACAAAATCTGACCTTTGCCGACAAAACGAAAAAGTGCAAAAAAGGCTGAAAACACGCGTTTTCCACCACTAAAAATACCCTCTCGCTTGAGCACTTCAATTGCTTTTCCAACTTTAATCAGTAATAATTTCATACAATCATTATATCACACATGCCGCATATTTAGCACGCTCAAGTAAAATGGGTTAGCAAAAAAGATTGTTCTGCTACAGGATTTTTGTTAAACCTGTTTTTTCTTGAAGCCGTAGCGAACGACAGTGAGGTCCGAGTGAGCAGCCATGAATTTCGGCTGCGAAACGTACTCTCAAGAGAAAGCAGGCGAAACAAAAATGGTTTTCTTTTATTCCTAAAGCCATATATTAAGTATGATCTTTCAAGTACCCTTATTTCTGGTATTTGAAATTCAGATCGCTCAGCAAGGTTTGCTGTTGATCAAATTCCCCGTCTTTTGTTTTGATGTGCACAGTGACTGGCACATCTCCCACGCCTGATTGTTTCTGGATGAGCAATTTATAATCTTCCATATTGCTGAATGATTCAGGAAGTTCATATTTGATTTGGGCATCAGTTTCTCCATTGATGAGCACATGGCACATAAAACCAAAATATGTCTTGTCAAAATCTTCCGAAGTGGCAATACGGCTCACCATGTGACTTTCGAGGAAATTTGAGCCTTTTGGTACATAGAGTCGCAAATATGAGTGATAGTCACTTGTGCGCCAATCTCCATATGGTGCAGTGTTTTTGTATTTAATATCCAAAGTCACCAAGGGCTTAGGCAAAGTCAGATCAAGATTATAGTGCATTTCTCGTTTGATGAAAAAATCCGTCTTGAGCGCTCCCATGTTTGCATCAACCATCATTAAATAGTCCCCAGACCAATCTTTGGTGACTGTGCCATCCCAAAACACACTTTCCACCGCACTTTGAAGGGCTGGATCCGTGAAATTGAGCATCACATTTTTGTTTTTCATCTCGCGATGGAAAAGCTCGGCCAATTTGGTCACATTTCCAATAGTCATCAATTTATCCAAAATAATCGGAGCCATTTTTTTCAAAATCGCTTTTCGATTCTGCGTATCAATGTCTGGATTCATGATGTAGGCTTTTTCCACCTGCTCCTCCAATTTGCGAGAACCATTCTCTTCGTTATATTCGCCTGAATAGCCTGGCACAGTTATCGGTCCAGTCAAGCCGAGCACATCATTGAAAACTTGCGAATTCACTGCAATCACACCATCAAAACCGTTTGAACTTTTGCCAGCCAGCCGCATGAAATATTTGGCCTTCTCAACGTTGGTTGGAAAATCAGGTGAAAAATTGCTGTCGCGAAACTTCCATCTTTTCAATTGCATCATTCTTTCAAAAGGAAAAGGGGTTGGAATTTTTGTTGATATCCTCTGATCCAGCAAATTTGCATCTTCCACGAAAGTTGAAAGCACTTGACCGTTTTTGATCTTCACAATGGCATATTGACCCAAAAAGCCGCCACCTGGACGCAGCTCAGCCTCATTTTGGAGCAAGATAAGAAAAGTTTTTTCAATATCGTCATTTTTTGTCATCTCGCCAACAATTTTATTCACCACATCAAGCTCTTTCTTCTCATCTTGTCCGATAGGCAAAAAATTGGAAACTTTGTTGAGCACAGCCAAGGAAGAAAAAGCCAGCATGCGCTTATTGCTCAAAACATATGACACAGCAAAAAAAGCTCCGATTAAGAGCCCGACACTGATTGTAATTTTGATTATTTTTCTTTTTGTAAATTTATCTTTATTGAAAATATCTTTAATAAGATGATCGCTCATTGTTATTGTTTTTTTAAAAAAATGATTTAATCTGCCAGCCTTCAATATATAACATTATCAACAAAAAGTATACGCCAGAATTACTTTCAAAAATTAACTCGCAATTTTGATTTACTTATTTTCTTTTTAGGACCTACGCAGCGAGAGCGCGTCAAGTTTTTTGACTATAAATTTCAGTCAAAAATGTTCCTAAAAAGGAAATAAGAAAGCAAAATAACCAACAAAAAACCGTTTGACTAAAAAAATAAAAACTACATTGAAAGCATAATTTTCTCGCCGCTGCGTGTTTCGCCGGAAATTATCTGCCTGGCCACCAGACTTTCAACTTCATCTTCAATGAATCTGTTCAGCGACCTAGCGCCAAAAATCGGATTGTAACCCTTTTGGATGATTTGATCCACCAAGCTTTCCTCATAGGCGACTTCAATGTTTTTTTCTTTGGCAAGTCTGCGGATGAATTTCTGCAGTTGCAAGCGCACGACGCTTTTAAGCTCATTGTCATTCAGCGGCCTGAAGAAAATGACGCCTTCAAAACGATTCAAAAATTCTGTGCGGAAAATGTTGTTTTCAATGGCGTTGTCGATGACAGCTTGCTTGATTTCTTCAGCTGCCTTTCCCTGCTCCACCATTTTCTTGATCAACGCTGCCCCAGCATTGGACGTTGCAATGATCATAGTGTTTCTGAAATTTATTTTTTCTCCAAAAGCATCGTTCACATAGCCTTCATCCAAGATCTGCAAAAAAATGTCCAGAATTTCAGGATATGCTTTTTCAATTTCATCCAAAAGCAGCAAGGAATATGGGTTGTCTTTGATTTGCGTGATCAAGCGTCCTGGTTGATTGAGCTGGCTTGAACCGAGCAATCTGTCAATGGAACTTGGGGTTTGAAATTCGCTCATGTCCAAACGAATCATCTTGCTTTCATCGCCGAAATATGTTTTAGCTAGCGCCTTGGCCGTTTCAGTCTTGCCAACTCCAGTTGGTCCCAGGAACAAAAAGCTGCCCACCGGTTTTTTGGAATTGGAAATTCCACTGCGCGCTCTGCGCATGGCCTGCGAAACCTGACTGATCGCTTCTTCCTGTCCAATGACTTGGCGATGCAACATCGCTTCCAAATTCAACAATTTCTTTCTCTCGCCACCTTCAATGTCACCTTGTGGCACCCCGGTTTTGAGTGACAAATAATCTGCCACAGTTTTTTCGCTGACAAATTGCTCATCCGATTTTTTCTCCCAAAACATCAGCACACCCATCGCCAAATCAATTGCCCGCTCAGGCAAAGGAAATTCCCAATTGTGCTTCTCGCTGTCGCGCACAATTTTTTCCAACGCTTTATAGGTGAACAAAACTCGCTTGCTCTCATATTTCTCCAATTGATTGAGCAGGATTATCATCGTTTCTTCATTTGTCGGTTGCCGCATTTCAATGACTTCAAAATATTTTGCCAAATCTTTTTGCTTTTCAATCAATTGATGATATTCCCTTGGCGTTGATGAAGCAATGATCTGAAAAGTTGGAATGTGCAAAAATTCTCCCAACACCGCTGAGATGTCAGAATGAAGTGAGCCACTTTCTTTTCCCAAGAAATATTCAAAATGCTCAATGATCAAAATGACATTGCCAGCATAGCTTGCCTCAAAAAAAAGATTGCGCAGTGAATTCTCCACATCTTCACCTCGATTGATTGCGTCTGAAATCACTCTGCCCAGATCAAGCAACAACATTCGCTTGTTGGACAAAATGTTGTCTTCGTCATTGAGGCGCACATTGCGAGCCAGTGAATGAATCAAAGTTTTTTTGCCAATTCCAGCATCCCCAACCATCAAGGCGCAGTTTTGATCTGGTCGCTCCAAAATCAATTTGAGCACATCATATTCATCGCTGCGACCAACCAGCCCAGCTGAGGAATATTCCGACCAATCACCTTGCGACAAATCAGAGCAATAGCGATCAAGATGCACAGTGTAGGCATAGCGCCACTGCATGCCAATGGCTGGAATTTTTTTTAAATATTCCGAGCGCCAAAATTTAGAAGCATCCAATTTTTGCTGCTGCCTTTTGAGTTCATTTGAAGTGAGCAATAAATAATCTTTCTCTGTCAGATTTCTCACACGCAAAAATTCCTTGAACAATTCTTGATTTCCAAAAATTTCATTCGGGAAACGTTTACGCGCAATTCCAAGGCGGCCACATATTCTGCCAAAAACACCAAGTTTCAACAATTCGCCAAATTCCATCAAAAGCATCTGTTTTTTGGTGTCTTCAATATATAGCGCGCCAACAATTAAAATCCACATCATGCCCAAAACCATGACATATGCTGGTTGGATTGCAAATTTGAAAGCATATACAAACAGAAATGGCAGCAAAAAAGGTGCCGCGATCCAGATAAAATTGATCGCAAGACCCAAGACAAAAACAATTGCAAGAAAAATCAATCCCACTGCAATCACGCATGCCCGCACAATTGCACCCAACATGCGCGAAATGACATTTTCAGCTAAAATTGTGAGCTGCTCGATCGGATGAAAGCCTCTTGAGCTTGAGAAAACCACGTCGCGCCGCCACGGAGACAATAAGGTCTTGAAAAGTTCAAAGATTGAAAAATAGCGCAAAGTGAAGAGCAGAAAATTTTTCCAAATTTCCAACAATTCATGCACGCCCTGATTATAATACCAATATATGAAATTAGGCCTCTTCATCCTGCAGTAGAAATTCAAATGGCCTTTTGCCAGACAAATCTCTTTTTTATATTTATATTTGTATTTATTTCAAGTCAGTGCGTTTAATTTTTTTGAATTTCACTGCTTGGATAAATTTTTTTTGTTTTTTTGTTTTTGTATAAATAGAACTTACGCGTTTGCCGAAGACAATTCATCTTCCCTAAGTTTACATCATTGAAAAGTGCTTTGCAAATATGCAAATAGTCGGTATAATTAGAAATATGAAAAATATCAAATTATCTCATGAGGACTATCAAATTTTCCTGCTGAAAGCACTCTTGTGGCTCGGTCTTGCATGGGGCGGTTTTGCTTTCGCACTGGTGGGTTTTTTTTATGCCTCACTCATCTGGGTGCTTTTTGGAGCTGCAGCCATCTATTTCACTAAGAAAGCTTTAGACATTGGGCTGCCAATTCGAATTTCTCGCGAATTGCTAACTGTCAGCATTGTTCTTCTTGTGGTGGTAATCAGCTTTTCAGCATTTTCCACACCCTCAGTTTTCACTGGCAGAGACCAAGGATCATTCAGCACAGCCGCCATTTCACTTGCACAAAATCATCAATTGAAATTTTCAACCCCAACTTCGGACGCATTTTTCAAATTGCATGAATCTGGACGCGCCCTCAATTTTCCTGGTTTCTATTACACGAAAAGTGGTGAACTCGTCACTCAATTTTCACTGGTATACATTGCCTGGCTAGCTTTGTTTTTTGCCATCTTTGGCGTGACCGGTTTTGCTATCGCAAATGGTCTACTCCTATATACCTTCTTTCTTTCCTTTTATTTACTCCTGCGATTATTTTTGAAAACATCTTCGGCTTGGCCCATGATGCTGCTCACAGTGACCTCATCCACCTTCATGTGGTTTTCCAAATTCACCCTCAGCGAAAACATGGCACTGGCTGTTTTGTGGACTTCCATCTTGGCCCTGATGCTTTTTTTGAAAAACCAACGCAAACTATATTATCTCGTGCTGCTCTTTTCTCTTTTCCTGCTTTGCTTTACGCGCATTGAAGGAATCGCCTTTCTCATTGCCACCGTCATCATCATTTCGCTCAACAAAGAAGCTCGCGCTTTTTTTCAAGAACACATTTGGCTGCGCTTTTTCTTACCAATGCTCATTTTACTAGGCGTATTCATCGCCAACATCTATGTTGATGTCTATTTCTATAAAGAAATTCTCAAAGCCATCATGCCGACAGTTTCAATGCCCCAAGCCAAATATCTCGGAGAAATCAAAAACAATGCGCTGCCTGCTTTTTATACTGGAAAAATTTTCTATCTCTATGGCCTGCTGGGTTTTTTCATTTTTGGCGCCGTTGGTGCCGCCTTCACTTCCTGGAAAAAAAATCTGCACAAACTTGTTCCATTTTTTGTAATCCTACCAACCTTGATCTATTTCTTTGATTCCCAAATCTCCCCTGATCATCCATGGATGCTCAGACGTTTTGCTTTTTCACTGTTTCCTGCAGCAATTTTTTATACTGGCCTTGTTTTTGGAAAATTGTTTGAAATTGCCCCACATGAAAAAAAATTGAGTGCGCCGAGAGTTTTGGCTGGTTTCATTTTCGCAGCATTGCTTGCCATGAACTTGCCAGCATTTCTGAAATATTTTGCCTACAGTGAAAATGCAAACTTGCTAACTCAAGTTCAAACACTTAGCAACAAATTTTCCGACAATGATTTGATCTTGATTGATCAACAAGCATCTGGCGATGGTTGGTCAATGCTCGCTGGCCCCATGAATTCACTCTACGGGAAAAATGCCGTCTATTTCTTCAACAATCAAGATTTGGCAAGACTCGACACTAAAAATTTTTCCAACGTCTATTTAATTGCCCCAAGCAGCAAAGTTCCGTTTTATCAGAGCAGTACTATTGGAGAAAAATTAAAACCAGCCTACAACTACAAATTAAGCACCACGCGACTGGAAGCAAAACAAAGCAACACGCTTGATGGCATAACTTTGCCAGAGAGAAAAGACATCAACATCACCGGAGAAATATTCAAAGTGACAAAATAGTAATCCCGTAAAAAAGATTTTTACATATTTATGTTCGATTTCACCAAACAAGTCATCCTCCCAAATTCATTGCAAAAAAAATATCAAGTTGCGCGAGCAATCTTGCATCTTTTTTTCCTATTCATCATCGTCTTTATTGCCTATGAGATATTATTCCCAATTGTATCCCTAACCTTCTCGCTTGATAATCCCACTTCCAAAACAAATAATCTCATCATGCCAGTGATCACTCGCACCAATGCTTTCCCTGAAAACGGCAAGTTGCTTGCAAATGACACGTTGCTGGACAATGCCAACCCCATTGGACAGTTTGCAAAAGCTGATGTCACACTGGTCAAAGGAAAAAATGGCAAAAGTATCGACAATGCAAAAGTTGAAATAAGCAGATCATATCAAGCATTCAGATATCCCCTAGGAGAGCCTGTGGGCTTCAAGGACGGCACTTTGCTGACCACTGCAACCGATGGTGCTTATTATATAGTTTCAGATGGGAAACTACGCAAATTCTCAAACACTGACATCATCTTGAAATTCGGCTATCCTAAAGATGCTTTCATTACTGTGCAAGCAAGTGATCTCAAATACAATCAGCTTGGCGCAGCAATCACCAACAATGACACCTACCCTGCTGACACACTCTTTGTCATCAATAATAACCATTATCAACTGCAAGATGGCAAACTTCTCCCCTTTGTCAGCACGCAAGCGTTTTTGACCAACTTTGACAATGTGGCTGCTATCGCAAAAAACGATGATTTTTTTGCCAGCTATCCAGCCTCTGAGCAAATGCTCGGTTTTGCAGATGGCACCTTAGTTTCAATTGATTTTGCCGTATACATCGTGAGCGAACTCAAGAAATATCCAGTTATGAATCCTGAGACCTTTGTGGCCATGGGCTTCAATTGGGATGACATCATTGCCATCAATCAAAATGAAATCAGCATCTATGAGAAACAAAAACAATTCACTCATGATGATCCGCATCCCAATGGAACAATTTTTGTCGATCAAAAAACAAGCCAGCATTTCATAGTCGAAAATGAAACCAAGCGTCCAATTTTGAGCGACCCAATTGTGAAAACCTATTCCAAACAAAAACCTGTGCTTGCAAATTTGGAAGGATTGGAAAAAGGCACCTCTTGCACACTAAAAAAACAACTTTTCAATGCAAACTCCTTCACCTGCAGTTTGCCACTGGATGAAATGACAACTTTCCCCGGCAATGACTATCAAATAAAAATGACCTCGCCAGTGGACACAACCCTAAACACAATCAGTCTGACATTTTCAACTCCAGTCACCCCAAACAACATGATGATTTCTCTTGGAAAGATAAAAGCTAAGATAATTAACCGATAAAAAAATGTCCATAAAAAAAATAGCAATCGACAAAAACACTTTCCTGCTCGTCTACAAACTCCTGTATGACGCTCTTTTTCTGGCACTATTCGGTTTTGCCAGCGTGCTGGTGGCTGAAAGCATTTTGCCAGGATTAATCACCAGCAAAATCAGCTTGCTGAAAATAATCATCACAATTGTGACAATCTTGATTCCACTTTTATATCTTGGAAAAAATTTGGACATTACTTACCGCGAAATCAACATTCACAAAAACAAGACCTTGCCGATATTTGTGTTGTTTTCATTTTTGCTGATCGGAAATTCCCTGTTGAAATTTTCTCTTTGGGAAAACTTTGTCATCACCCTGGCAACACTGTTTGTTTTTTTCTTGCTCTATGAATTAATTTTTACTGCTGAAGCCGAATAATGGATCATGCACGATTCATGACTTCAAAAATAAACATTCACTTTTTTGTTCTGACTGTTTTCTTTTGAGGCAATAGAGAGCGACAGCGAACTTTTAGTGAGCAATCATAGTTCCCGATTGCGAAGTGTGCCGAAAAAGGAAACGGGCGGAACAAAAATATCAGATAAAAACCTATATATTGCGTATGACCCACGACAAAGAAAAAAGGTTGATGCATATCTACGCATCAACCTTTTCTTTTATCGGCTAGTGAAAGGTTTCTCCTTTCAAATTGTTTGGAGAAATGGCTGTTATTGATATTGACATTTCTCCAACTGGATTTTTCGACACCAGAGCAAAAAATCCGCAACCTTCACCCAGTCTGTCCTGCACATCAAAATCGCTTTCTATGCGATGGTCAACAATATCAACAGCCAATCTTTTTGGATCCAAAGACTTGATCGTCTTTTCCATTTAGCGCCCCCTTTTGAGACATATGGAATGTGTTGCAATCAACAAGCAGTTCTCAAGGAACTAACTTCTCTTATATCTTTAATTATATCACATTTTTTCAATTACGTCAAGCGTTTGCTTGGCGCATTTTTCCCAAGAAAAACCAGCTGCACGCTTTTGACCTTCGCCAACTAATACGGCTCTCAACTCCGAATCTTTCAAAATGCGCTCCAGACAACCAACCAAGCTTGCAGAGTCATTAGTTTTAAAATATAGTGCGCTGTCCCCTGCCACTTCAGGCAAGCTGGAATTGTCGGCCAAAACCACAGGAGTGCCAGAAGCCATCGCTTCGAGCACTGGAATGCCAAAACCTTCATATAAAGATGGAAAAACAAAGGCCTGCGCATTTTGATAGAGCGTCGGCAAAAGTGCAAATGGAATTGTGCCTGTGATGATGATGTCTTTTGCAAACTGGCTGCCAGCAATTTTTTCCAAAGTGCTTTCGAATTGCCAAGCAGGCGCACCGGCAAAAACCAATTTCAAATCAGCTTGCGAGCCAGCGGCTTTTATTTTTTCAAAAGCTTCAATCAGCACGCCCAGATTTTTTCGAGGCTGAATTGCCCCGACATATAAAATGAATTTTGAATTTTGAATTTTGAATTTTGAAAGTATTTGATTTTTTTCTTTTTCAGAAGAAACTTGTGAAAACAGTTCAACATCAAAGCCGTGATGAATCACTGAGATTTTTTCCCCGGCAATTTGAGGATAGAACTTCAAAATGTCATTTTTGGTCGCCTGCGAAACCGCAATGATGCGATTGGCATTACAGATTGCCAAATCACTGAGCCTGTTTAATTTCACCAAATCTTTTTTAGGAAAATATTCAGGAAAAATCTTGAAAGCCAAATCATGAATCGTCACCACTGTTTTTAAATTTTTTCTGCGCAAAATTGGCATGTTGTGCACTGGCATCCAAAGCACGTCTGGTTTGTCCCACCACAGCCGCCAGGCAAAGCAGGTTTGAGTCCAAAGCCAAGGGAAAGAAGCTTTTTTGACTTCATAATTGACAAATGTGGGCGGAGTTAGATTTGGATTAAAATCAGCCCGATGATAGATGACAAAAACGTCATTTTTGCTCAATAAACCGAAGTTTTTCAGCATATTCAAGAGATACACCCGGGTGCCATCAATGCGCTCATGATCCAAATCAGCGGCATGTATTGCTATTTTCATAAATGTGTGTTACTATCTAAGCTCGTGCAAACGAAGTTAACAATGTTCCCTACCAAGATGCTCAAAGTCTGGATAATTTTATTATATCAGCTTTGAATCAAAAGCAAAAACTTGAAATAAACTTGCTTTTATTGCGTATTAATTGGTAGCTCTAGGCAATTCAAATCGGCCGATGAGTGTTTACAAAAAACTTGTTCCTGTGAGGACATGTTTTTTGTTTAATATAAAGGAGAGGGGTTTAAAATCGTTGTTTAAAAATTCAAAGGAGAGAAGACATGAGGAAAGTGGTGTTTATCATTCTTACAATGATTACACTGCTGTGTGTGAAAGAGCAAAAATCCAGTGCGTATTTCAACCAAAAGGCTGATGAAAAAATATCCAAATCGGGGGCGCCCGAATTGGATAAAGCCTTAAAGGCGGAGCTGAATAATGCTCTCAACCAGGTTTCTGATTTTAAACTAATCTCAGAACCAAATCAAGATCCAGAAATTAACATGGATTTTGAGTCCACAATGGAAACACTCATATTGGGCGAAGAAAAAGTCCAACCATATAAGCTTGAAAGAATAAGTTTCACAGCTTATTACGGGCCAAGAAAAAATCAGGGAGACTATTATCACAAAACCTTCAAGAAGGATGTTGCGATAAATGGTCCTGGTTATGAAACGGCTTGCAAAGGACATCCTCCAGATGAAAACACGATAGCAACAGATCCAAAAATATTCCCCTGTGGCACTAAGATAATCATGGAGGATCCACTTACGGGAAAAGAAAAAACTTACATAGCCAAAGATAGAGGGTCGGCAATCAAAGGATTAAAGATCGATATCTTTGCCGGTGTTGGTATTGAAGGCTTAAGAAAGGTACGCCTAATCCAGCGCAAAAGTAGAGAAATTTTAGTGAAAGTCATTCGGCCTTCACAAAAAAGATCCTAATACGCAAATTACGCACACACACAGCAAAACAAAGGGCAACGAAAAAAACTTTCGTTGCCCTTTTTCATTTTCTTTTTCTATTTGTTGAGAAATTTTGTGAGCCCGTTTTCTTTTTTGGCCATTGCTGCGACAGCAGCTCTGAGCTCTTAGTCATAGTTCTGGACTAAGAGTGTGCCTAAAAAAGAAAACGGGCGAAACAAAATACGGCATAAAAATTGCTTAGTTTATTCCGAGACTTGCAAGCAAGTCCTCAAGTTCTTTGTTTTGAATTTTTCGTTGTTGGCCTGAGCCAAGAGTTCCAAGTTTGATGCCCATCACGCGCACACGTTTCAAATCAACCACTTCCCAACCAAGATTCGTGCACATGCGACGAATTTGATGCTTCTTGCCTTCAGTCAAAGTGATGTGGAAAGTTGCTTCACCTTTTTGTTCAACAATGGCTGGCTTGGTTTTGAAATCTTCCAATTGCACACCTTGGCGCATCACTTTGAGAAAAATGTTTGTGATTGGTTTGTTGACCTCAACCACATATTCTTTCTCATGATTGCGCTCAGGATTTAAAAGCTTGTCATTGATGCGTCCATCATTGGTCAAAATGATCAGTCCGCGGGAATTCTTGTCCAAACGCCCCACTGGAAAAACGTCATCAGCAGAATAGGTGATGTCTTTGATGCTTTTTTGTCCATCCTTGGGAGAATTGGTCACAATGCCTCGAGGTTTATTGAAAGCAAAATAGACATATTTTTTCATCACATCAGTTGCTTTGGAATTCACTGTCACTTTATCAGTTTCGTTGACCCTATCCCCTATTTTGGCTTTTTTACCATTAATCAAAACCACGCCTTTTTCAATCAAAGCGTCCCCTTCTCGGCGAGAACAAATGTTGTTCAATGCCAAATAGCGATTAAGTCTGATTGGATATGTCAATTCGTCCATAATTGTTATTCATGTCATCTCGAGCTTGTCGAGAGATCTGAGTTATATAAATATCTTAAGTTTTTGGAAAAAATTTGAGCGGCATCTCGATGAGATGCCGCTCGTCGCGCTTGGGCCTGGGCCAGGCCTCATTTCAGCTGCATGAGGCCAACAGTCAGCAACCTTCTTTGCAGTGCGACACTGGGCGAATCCTGAATCTTGCAGTCCACATTGGCATGTTCCTCCTTTGTAGTATTTACCACTTGTTGAATTATTATAAAGACAAAATCAGAAAATGTCAAGCTTTGGGCCAGCCTTGATTTTCTGATTAAAAATGCTATACTAAATCTTGTTTGAAACTAATGTTTTGGAGTGTAGCCAAGCGGTAAGGCAGCGGTTTCTGGTACCGCCATTCCTAGGTTCGAATCCTGGCACTCCAACCGATATTTTAAAAGACACCCTAGGGTGTCTTTTAATTAGTTGTTGCCTTTTATTTTTTAATCGAATTTAGCATTGCTTGTTCTAATTTTTCAGGCTCATCAGTGCCTATCCTATAAGTTTTACCATTTTTCAGTTTGATTTCAACTACATCAAAACCAGACACATTGTAAATCCACATCTTAGGCCAAAACCACACCCTTATCCCCCATCCATAATACCAATGATTCTTTACGGTTTTAGCGGACACTATTTCATTAAGCAAAAACTTTTTCTTATAAACACCACAGCCAAATTTGATTCGTAAATATTTTCCATCAATAATTACTTGAAGTAATCCAAAGGAAGCAAGAACAAATAGAATTAATACCATAATGGAGGTAACAAGAAGATTTGTACCTGAATCAACTGAGGGTGGCTCGGCGGCTGACATAACATGAATTCGTGCGAAAAGCACCAGCACAGCCAGCGTAACAGACAGCATTGGGTAACCAATTTGAGTGTGTTTGTAGTTCATAAAATTAAGCTTATTATTACACAATTAATTATACTATTATATCAAAATAAACTACAATGGGGCTAATTTTCAGCAAATTCAGAAAATAAATAAGTTCCAACTTCGTCCCATAGCCCCAATAACACAAAAAGTCATCTTTTGCAGATGACTTTTTATATATTCAAAATGTGAAGTACTAAACCTTGAGATATCTCCTGATTGCAATCACGCCACTGATTGTTCCCAAGAATATTCCAGCAAGCAACAATCCTCCGAAAATGGTGAAGAAATTTCCAAGATAGAATGAAGTGAGATCTCCGCCGCCAATGCTGCCTTGTGTGAGTGGTGCAAGAAATTTCGAAGTGACAAAAAGTGAAATCATCACCACCACTGCCGAAACTGCTCCATAGAAAATTCCTTCAAAAACAAATGGCATTTTAATGTAAGTGTTTGATGCGCCAACCAATCTCATGATTTCAAATTCCTGTTTGTGCGCATACATGGTGAGGCGAATCGCATTGAAAGTGATCAGCACACCAATGAACACAAAGACAACTCCGAGAGTGAGTCCGACTTGCTCAACCAACTTCATAATGTTTGTCAGACGATCAATGGCGCTCTTATTCTCCTCATAATCAATGCGACTGATGTCATCTGAAAAACTTGCATTGGAAATGGCTTTCGTGATGATGTCATATTGACTTGGATTTTTTGCTTTCACTACCAAAGCAGAAAGCAAGGGATTTTCTCCGATTTCATCCAGAGCTTGCGTTATCGAAGGATTCTTGTCCCCCATCTTTTTGAATTGCTCAAGTGCAACCTCCTTGGAAACATAGTCGATGGATTGAATTTCTTGATAGCCAATCAATTTATCTTTGATTTCCAAGATTCTGCTTTCGGACACATCGGAATTAAAATACATGCTGACGTTGATCTTTTCCTGAATGTTTCTCAGCACCATATTTGCGGTGATTCCCAGGATTATTGTGACACTGATAACATAGAGAGAAATTGCCAGCACGCTGACAGTCGCAAAACTGAGCCAGCCATTGCGCCGAAAATTATCCATGCCCTCTCTGAATGTTCTTTTGAGTTTGGTAGATTTCATAATCAAATTTTATTAACTAATTTTTGCTAGGCAAAGCTCAAACCTCTCTGCCCTACGGGCATCTCTCCTTATCTAAGGAGAGAATGACATGGAAGAAATTACTAGATGGCGTATCGTCCTTTTTGATGATCCCTGATTACCCTGCCCTTATCAAGTGCAATCACTCGACGATTCAACTTGTCCACAATGTCCTTGTTGTGCGTGGCCAGAATGATCGTTGTTCCCATGCTGTTTATTTTCATCAAGAGTTGCACGATTTCCCAAGTTGCCACTGGATCAAGATTTCCTGTCGGTTCATCCGCAATGATCACCAAAGGTTTTCGCACCAAGGCGCGAGCCAAACAAATCTTTTGCTGTTCTCCTCCTGAAAGCTGTCGCGGAAATTTTTGTGCCTTGTCAGCCATGCCCACAATTTCCAAAATTTCAGGCACAAGTTCAGCGATTTCCTCAGGCGATTCATCTGAAACTTCCAAAGCATATGCCACATTTTCAAAAGCTGTTTTTTGCGGAAGCAATTTGAAATCCTGAAAAACCGTTCCAATGTTGCGTCGGAAATATGGCAAATGTTTATGGTTGATTGAATCTATTGCGCGATCATTGAAAAAAACGCGACCGTCAGTTGCCTGTTCTTCGGCATAGATGAGTTTCAGCAAAGTCGATTTTCCTGAGCCACTGTGCCCAACAATCGACAGAAACTCCCCTTTTTCAATCACAAGATTAATTTCTTCCAAGGCAACAAAGTTTCCAGGATATATTTTTGAAACATTTTCGAATTTTAACATCGGCATATTTTTTTGTTTTTTATTTCTCGGCAAGATTACTTATAATTTCTAGCGAGTCCGCAAGCGAAAGTAATCTTTCACTTGAAGCAAGCGATGAAATTTCAAGCACCATAACAATGCTTATCTTTTTTTATTATAGCACAAGAATTCTTATTTGTCATTGCTTGCTTGCCAACGCAAAAAACTTTCCATAAATCCTTGCAAATCCCCTTCCAACACTTTTTCCGCGTCGCTGGTTTCAAATTTTGTGCGATGATCTTTCACCATCTTATATGGATGAATCACATATGACCTGATCTGGCTTCCCCATTCCGCACTTTTATATTCGCCGCGCAATTTTTCTTTTTCAGCTTTTTGCTCTTCCAAATAGCGTTGATGAATGCGCGCTTTCAAAACTTTCATCGCTTGCTCTTTGTTTTGCAATTGTGAGCGTTCGCTTTGGCAGGTCACCACAATATTGGTCGGGGTGTGTGTGATGCGCACCGCACTGTCAGTGGTGTTCACATGCTGCCCGCCAGCCCCCGAGGCTCGATAGGTGTCAATCACTAAATCTTGAGCGGATATGACAACCTCAGCGATTTCTTCAATCACTGGCAAAATTTCCACAATCGCAAAAGATGTTTGACGCAAATTGTCAGAATTGAATGGCGAAAGTCTCACCAGTCGATGCACACCTGCTTCACTTTGCAAATATCCATAAGCATAGGCGCCAGAAATTTCCATGGTTGCACTTTTGATGCCTGCTTCAGCGCCCTTGGTTTCTTCCACCATCACCGCCTTGAAACCATTTTTTTCAGCCCATTTCAAATACATTCTTTCCAACATTTGTGCCCAATCCTGCGCGTCCACGCCGCCAGCGCCAGAGCGAATTGCCAAGATGACATCATTTTGATCATATTCACCTCCCAATAAGGATTTAAACTCCAACGCTTCAAATTCTTTTTGGAGTTCACTGAATTGTTTTTCAATTTGTTGTTTTTCTTGTTCTTCAGGCACTTCAAAAAGCTCAATCAATTCTGAAAGTTCAGTGGTCTTTTTTTCGATATTTTCAAGCGCAGCAACTTCATTCTTCAAAAGTTCAAGTTCTTGAGAAATTTTGGCCGCCTTTTGATTGTCATTCCAAAAACCTTCTTCGAAAGTTTTCTTTTCCAGCTGGGCAATTTTTTTTGTTTTCTGGGCAACGTCAAAGATAGTCCCGCAGCAGCGGGAGCTTATTTTTTATGATTTCAAGTTGTTCAATGATTTCTTTCATAATAGAACTCCAATATTATTCAAGCGCAAGCAAGGCATACATGATTGCAATTCCGAGAACGAAAAAGAAGACTTGTTTTATCGTTTCCGAAAGCTTGTGAGCCTTGTGCTTATGAAGCTCTGGAATCATATCAGCTGTTGCGATATAAATAAAGCCCCCAGCTGCAAAAGGAATCAATATTTTCGTCACTGACTCAAATTGCGAACTGACAAGCAGCACCATGACTGCGCCAACAACCGCCGTCAGCGCGCTTGCAAAATTCCAAAGCAAAGCCTTGGTCTTGGAAAAACCACTATACAAAAGAGTTCCAAAATCCCCAATTTCCTGTGGAATTTCATGAAAGACAACTGCCAGCGTTGTTGCAATTCCAACTGGAATGCTCACCAAATAACTGGCTCCGATAATGACACCATCAATAAGATTATGCAAGCCATCTCCAAACAGAATGACATATGGCAAAGCATGCCCATGCTCTTCACATCCAACCTCATGACAATGCCTCCAATGAATGAATCTTTCGAGCACAAAAAATGACAAGATTCCACCCAAAATGGAAGCTGAGACAAGCAAACTTCCACTTTCAAACGCTTCCGGGATGAGGTGAATGAAGGCGTCGCCCAAAAGTGCGCCGACTGAAAAACTAACAAAAAGACGCAGAATGCTGTTCAGCTTCTTTTCGCCAAAAAAAATCGTCACGACACCGATCAATGACACAGCACTTACCAACAAAACACTTGCAATAGTATAAATCCAAACTGACATTAATTTGAAATTTGAAATTTGAAATTTTTAATAAAATCCAAATGACAAAATTTTAAAAATTAAAACATTTACTAATTTAAAATTGATTAAAAATTTCAAATTATAAATTAAAAATTCCTGTAAAAAATTATTGAAGATAATTTTTTATCAGGGTTATGTGATCAGTTTCCACTTGATTAAGGGCGGTGAACATGATTTTCACATGTTTTTCAACTGAAGTTTTTGCAAATTCAGCATATAAATTTGCAGCGTGATCTTCAAGCTGCAGAGTTTTTTGAAAATTTGCAATGTCATCGTCGCTGCATTCTTTCGTCTGAGTTTCTGGCATTGGAATTTGCATGATCTTAGTGCAAATGATGGCATGTTCCATTTCAACTTTTGCCAAACGCTTATACATCTTCATGATTTCATAGGAATCAGTTTTACCAGCCATGCATAAATAGATTGCATTGGCTTCAAGCTCCAATTGCAAAGTCTCTTGCAAATTTTTCACCGTAAGCTCAGAAAGGGCTTCCTTCACTTCAACCACAGGATGAGCAACATTTCCCTCTTTAATAAAAGCATGTCGCGCTCCACAAAAAGGACAACTGGTTGGTTTTCCTTCTCCAATGTACGCATCTCCACAAATTTCACAAATCCAAGTTTTCATATTGGTTATGTATTATGTATTATGTATTTAGTATCTTGTATTACGTATGGAATACACGAAACATCCCACACAAATGCTGAGCCGTCTACCGGGATTGAACCGATGGCCTGTACGTTACGAGTGTACCGCTCTACCAACTGAGCTAAGACGGCAAAAGTAAATCGAAGAATAAAATTTTTCAAGAAATTACTGTCTGAGAACTAATATTTTTTCTGAAATTTTTTGTTCCTTGCGCGGGACTCGCGTGACCACAAAAAATTTCAGTTAAAAAAATATTAAGTTCGAGTTTAATTTCGCAGAAAAATTTTCATTCTTTGATTTATGATACACCTTTATAATACCTTTATTGAGCCTTTTTGACAAGCATCCGGATTAGTATTATGTATTTTGTATTATGTATAAAGTATAATATAAAGGTTTTTTGCATTCATACAAAATACGAAATACTAGATACATTTCTTCTGCAATTTTTCCCAGTTTTTATCGACCTCAGATTGTATTTTCGAAATCACCTCTTTATTCTTATCGCTAAAAAGATGCTTGAAGCGTCCTTGCGTCTTTAGAAATTCCTCGATTGGCTTGGGAGTTTTGACAATGTTGTTGATTGTATATTTTCTATCTTCAATTTCATAGAGTGGCCAAAAGTTTGTTTCGGTGGCCAATTTCCCCACTGCCACATACTGCGAAGTTGGAAATTTCCAAAGTTGAGTGCACGGTTGCAACACCAGCAAGAATGATGGACCTTCTGTTTCCAAAGCTTTTTTGGCTTTCTTTTTGAGATCATGAATAAATGCCACATTTGATTGCGCCAAATATTTGATGCCATGAGCGTTTACAATTTCCATTAAATCTTTTCTTTGTTGCGCTTTTCCAAAAGAAGTTTCGCCAGCTGGAGCAGTTTCCGTGTTAGCTCCATATGGAGTTGCGCCAGAGCGCTGTCCGCCAGTGTTCATATATCCTTCATTGTCATAACACACATACAAGAAATCATGTCCACGTTCCAGCGCGCCAGAAAGTGCTTGCAGTCCAATGTCATATGTTCCACCATCTCCTCCAAAAACGACAACTTTCGCTTTCTTTTTTATCTTTCCACTTCTGACAAGTGCATTTTGCGCTGCATCAATCCCGGCAGCTGTGGCCGCTGCATTTCCAAACACACTGTGCACATATGGAACTTTCCAGGCCGTGTATGGATAGATGGTGGTGGTCACTTCAAGACAACCAGTGGCATTGGCCACAATCACTGGCTCGTCAGTTGCCCCAAGCACTGCTCGCACAATTGCCGGAATTCCACATCCCTGACAAGTCGCATGTCCCGCTGATAATTTTTTTGTAAGTTCTTTATTCATATTTTTTATTGCAAGTATTTTATTTTATTTGAAATCTCTCCATCCTCCAAATCTTTGAAAACTTTTTCGATGTGCGCTTGCATGGTGTCGCGACCGCCGATGCCATAGATATAGCTGGCGATGTCATGCTTTTTGCTGCCGGCACTTTGCATGCTGGTCAAGATATCTTGGAATAGTGGTGGGAATGATCCGAAGGCCATGGCGCGATCAAGCACAGCAATGTTTTTGGCATGTGAAAGCTCGGCGCCCACTTCCCTATATGGAAATGGTCTGAATAAATTTATTTTCAAAAGTCCAACTTTCTTACCTTCAGCGCGCAGTGCATCAACCGTGTCTTTGACTGTGCCAGCTGTGGCGCCCATCATCACAATCACGTTTTCAGCATCTTTCATTTTATATGCTTCAAAGAGACCGTGCTTTCTGCCTGAAATTTTGCCATATTCAGCACAGATTTTTTTGTATAAAGTCTTGGTTTTTTGCATGTTTTTCTCCTGATCAATCTTGAAGTCGAAATATGTGTTCTGCAGAGCCAAAGTTCCGATGGTTACAGGATTTTCTTGATCAGTCAAAGCATTTTCAGCCTGCCTTTCCCCGACAAAAGAGGCCACAATTTCATCCTCAAGCACTTCCACGCGCTCTGTGGTGTGCGAGGTGTGAAAACCATCCATAATGGGCATAACTGGCACCCCCGCCATTTCGGCCAGTCTGAGGGCAATTATGGTGTTGTCATAGGCATCCTGAGCTTGTTCACTGAAGATTTGCACCCATCCAAAATCGCGAATTGCCATCACATCGCCGTGTTCCCCGTGAATGTTAAGTGGAGCAGAAAGTGCTCTTGAAGAAACACACATCACAATTGGAAGTCCTAAGCCACTGACAACCGGCAAAGTTTCAGCCATATGCAAAAGTCCTTGCGAACTGGAAGCAGTCACCGCGCGCGCTCCAGCGCTGCAAGCGCCGATGGTTGCACTCATGGCAGAATGCTCAGATTCAGTTTGAATGATTTCAGTTGTGACCAAACCATCCGCTTTCATCTTGGCATATGTTTCAATGATTGTGGTTTGCGGGGTTATTGGATATACCGCCATCACATCAGGATGAATCTGACGCAGAGCTTCCGCCATCGCATAACCACCATTCAAGGCCTTAATGTTTGTTTTGTTTTTTATGGTTTTGTTATTCATTATTTCAAGATGATATAAATTAAGTCTATCAAATTTTTAATTTTTAATTTTGAATTTTGAATTTTTAATCAATTTTTAATTATTTAATTTTCAAATGTTTAAAACATTATGTCATTCTTATTTTATTCAAAATTCGAAATTCAGAATTCAAAATTTCAAGGTTATTTCCGCATGGAAATTGCTTTGACGGGGCAGACTTGCTCGCAAACTCCACAGCCTTTGCAAAATTCATAGTCAATGTCAGCTTTATTTTTTGCATCTTCTTTATGTTTGATCATTTCAATGCAACCATCTGGACAATACATTGCACATGTCTCGCAGCCAATGCATTTGTCCTTATCAACTTCAGGCTTTGCATATGCCCAATCTCCCGTCTTAGGTGACTTGCTTAAATCGTGTTTAATTATACCGCCTTTCTCCATATTGGTTTTCTTATTTATTTAATTTCACGAATAATTTCAGATTTTAAATCCAAATTCCAAAATCTCAATATCAAATAAAATCTAAAATCCTAAATCTTAATTCTCATTCGCTGAATCATTAAGACATTTATTTGAAATTTGTCATTTGGATTTTGACATTCTCGTTGTTCTACAACGAGTCGTATCCAGCTTCCATGGCTTTGATGTTTTTTTCGGTCAGATCTTTGCCGATTTTTTCCGTGAAAACTTCGCGAAAAATTTCTGCTGCACTTTCCAGGGAAACAATTTCTGAAATCTTGATCAAATGACCAATGAGCACCATATTTGGATTTGGTTTTCCAATGATGTCAGCGGAAATTCCATTACCATCAACAGCGTGAATTGAACCTTCAAAATGTGGCACTCTTTTTCTGATTGTTTCTTTGTCATTGGTTGAATTTACAATGAGCACTTCATGCTGATCCAAATTTTTGGCCACATCCTGAGAGTCCATAACTGTTTCATCCAGCACCACCACCACATCAGGATCAGTCACTGGTTCCTGCGTTCTGATTTCTTTGTCAGACACCCGCAAAAACATTTTGGTCGGCGCGCCAGATCTTTCAGGCCCAAAAAATGGGAAGGCTTTCACAAATTTTCCCTCACGCACAGCTGCATGCGCAATAAGTTCAGAAGCAGTCTTGGCTCCCTGTCCACCTCGCGCAAAGAAAATTATTTCAAAAGTATTTTTGTTTAGTTTCATGTATGTATTTTATTATCAAATTCATATCCATCATTATATCATATCCATCAAAAAAGCATAGAAAAAAGGGGTTTGAATTTTCAAACCCCTTTTTGTTTTTTGTCCCATTTTTTTCAAGATCAATCTCTCACCATTAAGGCAAAACCGCTTGAGTTGGCGTCCTGGTATGGCTGACAAAGAAGCTGCCTTCCCATCTCAAGCATTTGCTTAATGGCTGAGAGCCTTTCTGGTCTTTCAGAGAAACCAATAGTGACTCCCCCGAAAACAAAATGAATTCTGTCATTTTGAATATCAATATCTAAAGTCCCTCCGCGAAGTTCCTGCTCAATTTTCAAGCAAATTTCGCTGCCAACTGTGTGCATACGGCCAGACAAGCTGAAACCACAATCCAAACAATTATTCCCCAGTGCCCTAAACTCCATGAATCTTGTTTTTTCCTCATTCATTTTTGCCTCCTTTTGGCAATGTATTTGATTAGTCACATGCACTACACGGTTTTTGTTTCACCTGTTTTTTATTGAAGCCGTAGCGAGCGAGAGCGAGGTCCGAGTGAGTAGCCATAGATTTTCGGCTACGAATGTGCTCTCAAGAGAAAGCAGGTGAAACAAAAATGTGCCTAAAAAGGAAACAAACAAAGCAAACGATGTGCACTTGATTTTTAAATAACAATAAAAAAACTGACCCAAGGTCAGTTTATGTCTGCGGTCAATGAAATTTCTCGTTTATTCATTCTTCGCAAAAACAAACCGACCTTGGAGGCCAGTAAACCAAAACATAAAAAATGTATAGGATTGTTTTTGCATAAGTTTATATTCATACTATCAGAAATGTTCTTCTTGTCAAATTTTCAATAAAAAACGAGGCATAAAGCCTCGTTTTTTTATTGTTTTGATAAACCTAAGAAGCTAATCCGCCAGCTGGCGGAGCTAATGCCTAATAAGCTACTTAGTGAGTTGCGCGTCAAGAGCTTTTTTCACATCGTCATATTTTGCAGCTGTGGTTTGCAAATCAGTTCCGATGAAAATTGCAGGAGTTGCTTGCACACCAAAACTTTGTCCTTCAGTCAAATTTTCAGTGATTTGAGCTGCAAATTTCTTTCCATCCAAACAAGTGTTGAAGTCAGCAGCCTTAAGTCCCAAGGTTGCAGCATAGCCTTTCAAAACCGGCACAGCATCTTTTGCTTTACCCCAAGTATCTTGCGTTGCGAAAAGTTTATCAGCAAAGACCACAAATTTTCCTTGCTCATTGGCACACATTGCTGCCAAAGCAGCGCTATTTCCCTGAACTGCGGTTGCTGGCACATAACCTTTGAACACGAATTGAATCTTGTCACCGTAATCCTTCAGCATTGGAGTGATGATGTCAGTGTACACTTTTTTGTCAGTTGGACTTTGGAAGTTTCCGAAAGCCACCACTTTTGCAGTTGCGTCAGTTGAGCCAATTGAAATGTCATTATCTGAAATTGCTGGCGCATTGATATATTTTCCAACTGGAAATCCTGCTTCAGCGCTTTTGATTGCATATGAATCACCTTGCTTGTCCAAGAAAGGCTCAGCTTTTGCAAACAATTCAGTTTTTTCAATTTCTTTTGAGAAAATGAAAGCTGGGATGGTCTTAAGACCAAATTGAGCAACAAGTTTTTTTCCTTGAGCAGAATTTACATCAATTTTTTCGTTTGAAATTGTTGGCAAAGCTTGCTTGAGTCCAACCAGAACCTCATCTGGCTTGCAAGCCTCACAAGTATCATCAGAAACCACCTGAACTTTCACCATTGGCTGCGTAAAAGCAACCCAAGTTTTTCCATTTGCCTCAAAAACATCAGCTTTGTCGAGAGCGTGCTGAGAAAATCCGCCACCTCTCACCATTTGAATTGCATCCACAAACAAACTACCTCCAAACAAACCAGCCAGTAAGATCACAGCTGAAATGAGATTCTTAATTTTCTTGTCCTTTTTTTCTTCTTCAGTTTCTGGAGCAGTTTCTTCAGTGATTTCTTCAACAACTTCTTCAATAGAAGCATCTTGAATTTCTTTTTTTTCTTCAATCATATTGTTTTAATTATAAGTTATTTATTATCTAGCGAAACGAGCGAAATGATTTGTCAGCAGACAAGCATTTCCGAGTGAGCGACGATACCAAAAGGTTTAATACTTCGAGGCTTGCCTCGTGAGCCCAAAGGGTCCAGGGCTTGCCCTGGGGTATTAATACCCTTTTATTGCTCTTTAATATTTACTTAATTAGCTTTTTGAGTTTGCGGTTGAGTTTGCGCTGCTTGCTGAGCTGCTTGTTGCTCAGCCATTTGAGCATCAAGACCTTTTTTAATTGCGGTGATGTCATAGCTTTGAGTTGGCTTGGCAATCAAATAATCATTAAATCCAATTGTGATTCTTTTCACTGCCTCGGTTTTCATTGTTATGCCCAACAATACTCCGAGCACAAAAAATAATGCCATTTCAAAAATAGCTTCCCTTCTTTTTTTCTTCTCAAGAATTTCTTGAGTTTCAAATTCAACTTCCTCCACTTCAATTTCTTTCTCTTTTTCGAGTTCTTCTATCTGCTCGATCACTTTTTCTTCTTCGAGTGCTTTTATTTCTTCAAGCTCTGCCGCTTTTTTATCTTGTTGCATAGGCCTGTTTTTTACTGGTTAATTTACTAACATAGATTACCACAACCGCATAAAACCTACAACTTGCGAGGTTACAAAAAATATTGTGTAATATTTTACTGGCTACTCTTTTCGCAATGCCTCCATGGGTGAAAGTTTAGAAGCTTTCCAAGCTGGATAATATCCAAAAATAATTCCCGTAGCAGCTGAGAAACCGACAGCAATCACGATTGAATTTAAAGTGAGAGAAAAATTAAGCTTATAACCAAGCAAACTGATGACATAGGAAAAGCCCAATGCAGAAAGATATCCCAACACAATCCCCACAATTCCCCCAGCAATTGTCAAAAAGATTGCTTCAAACAAAAACTGATTGCGAATGTCATTTGACTTGGCGCCAACTGCTTTTCGAAGACCAATTTCAAAAGTTCGTTCTACCACCGCCACATACATCACATTCATGATTCCCACCCCACCAACCAGCAAGGAAATTGAAGTTAGCGCCAACAATAAAATATTGATAGTGCCAAAAACATCTTCCACTAAGCTCTGCGCCTCCTTGATGGTGGTGATGGAATAATCTTCCTGTTCAGGTTTTGGAGTTCTGTGCAATCTTTTCATGGTGTCATTAATGTCAGCCACTGTCACATCAATCAAGTTTTCATCTTCAACCTTAACTGTGATAAATCGCACATAATCAATTCCCAAAATTTTCTTTTGCAATGTTTGTACTGGAAGATAGATTAGTTCATCATAGTTGAAAAATGTCACTGCACCTCTTTTTTCCAGCACCCCAATCACGCGAAAATCCATCCCTTTTATTTTGATTGATTTGCCAACGGCATCACTTGTTCCGAAAAGAGTTTCTTTGATGTCTGGGCCAATCACTGCCACCTGACTCAAGCTGTCATCTTGTGACTGCTCATAAAAAACTCCCTCTTCAACTTTCACCGCAGTGTCGACGCTTGGATAATTTGCTCCCACTCCAAAAATCATCGCTCTCTTATTCTCACTGCCATGACTGATCAATTCCTGTCCAATCGTTCCAGCTGAATAATTGAGAACGTTTGGAATTTTACTTAGGACTTCTCCATCAGCCACCTTTAAACTTGTGATCTGAATTCCTTGCGCTTGCCCTGTGGCATTTGCAGTGGATGTTTTGCCAGTGGCTGGAACTTTGGTTTCAATTTGAATCACATCAGTGCCAAAACTGTCAAATTGCCCCAACACATAATTTTTAAGCCCCTGCCCGCTGGAAGAAACCACGATCACACTCATGATTCCAATCACGATTCCTACTAACGTCAAAACAGTCCTGCCCTTATTGTTGCGCAGGTTTCCAAAAGCCAATTTAATTGAAAGTAAAAATCTTTTCATTTATATATCATAACACATTCAGTCCCAGTGGCGCACTTGGTGCAATCATATCAGAAACTGAAATTGCAAAACTTGAATTTGGTTCAGGATTTCCATTAGATGTTCTGAACACCTCTCCTTCAAATCTAATTTTATCTTCTGGGCTTCCGTAGGTATTATCTAGAAAAGTTCCTGCAAAATATGATGAAGCCCAAGTATACACTTCAAACGGCCTGAATGGATCTGGTAGTGTTCCAGTCGTTTCCCATCTATTGCCAACAAAGGTTGGGTTTACCACTGGACCGCCGCCATCAACATAAATCCATCTATAGTTGGCTATAAACGTATTATTCTCAAGAGCAACGTCATCTAAATCAAGTTGGGAATATTTAATAGTTGCCGCTCTTGAAGCACCATTTTGCATGGCAATGAACGTGTTGTCGTGCACCAAATTATTTGAGCTATCCACGCCACCTTCCGCATATGGATTGGCCCGAAATGCATATGCTTCACACACACCAGCGTTTGCAGTCACAGTGTTACCATAAACCTTTACATTGTGAGTGTTTGATTCTAGCTGCATTCCATAGGCGCCAGCAGCTTGACATCCATCGTATTCCTGATTTCTTGGCAACTGCTGAACCGAAATAGCATTATTATAAGCCTCTGTTCTATTGCCTCCGATACCAATTCCTCGACAGGAATTGTTTCCGCTTCCACAGTTCACAATATTATCGTGAATAATTGATCCGCTGGCCACAATTGCAAAATCATTCGTATACTTTGTTTGCAAGGTTAAAGTGTTCCCGCTTATTTCATTTGACACAGCATCGCATATGATGGGTGTTGCCAATGTACAACTGCCTTTTGTTGGTGCATGTATTGCAGTTTGTATGTTTTTATCAATAACATTGTTTTGTATAAATCCGCCATCCCCGCCATATTCAATTTTAATAGCAGCTCCATTATAGCCATCTCGCGAAGTTATCGTGCTGACTTCGTGATGAATGAGGTTGTCATTTATTTTTCCACCCACCATATTATAGGAAAAAATAGAATGCGAACTTGCACCCTTGGTTGTTATTTCCAAATGATTGAAATCAAAAGCAGTCCCACTATTTTCCGCCACATAAATTGCATCTGAATAATCTGATAATCCTTGTCCTTGAACAATTTGGCCATTTTTAATCACTGTTCCAACTGCATTTCCATATCTGGTGACATCTGGATAGCGAAGCGGATTCCAGCTTGCAGGTCCCACGAAAACTCCAGACAAATAATGTTTCTGGATTTTGATATCATCAATATAAACACTTCCAGTCGCGGCTCCAGCCGCTCCTGAAATTCCAGCAATCACATTATATGATTCTGGTGTTGGGCCAGTTGAGAATGTTTTATATGTATATTGAAAACCTCGCCAATTAATACCAGTCCCTGAAGCGGTTTTGCTAGCAGTTCCATCATCGAGACCAACAAAGAGAGTGACCGCCTCAGATTGATATCCAGCATTTTGATAATTATTATATAGCATGGCAGAAATGGAATATGTCGTGTTAGGCTCCAACGTGACTTGCCCAACACTACGTACCTGTTGATCAGCGGCCGGCACAGCAATTTTTAGGGCGTAATTTCCTGAATACAAAGATGCTGGCTGAACATAAGTTCCAGCAGTTCTCTGTATGTTTGGAGCAAGTGACACATCCCAATTGTCAACGCTCGCGCCACTGCCATTTTCAAAATCTCCATTTGGCACCACAATCGAAGCTCCATTGTCATAGGTTGCAGTGAAACCATTCAGATCCAAAGTCACGCCACCAGCAATAACAGCAAAACAACTGCCAACAGAACTAACATCATTTCGCAATGTATATGTTGTATTTGGTTGATTGAGCGTTCCGCAGTCAGCCACATTGGAAGGATCAGCAATAATTGTATTAACATCAGCACTCGCAAAATCAGGCAGCATTAAAAAGATCGCTGCGACAAGAATAAATTTTGGAATTTGTTTTTGCATTTCTATAGTATATCACTTTTTCGCCAGCTAGCGGATTAAATTTTTAATAATTTTCGATGTATCCACACATTTAAGCGTGTAGATGTACGTACATATCAACGTACATCGTTCTCATAACACACTCAATCCAGTTGGCCCAGCTGGAGCAATCACATCAATTCCTCCGATCACATAATCCTCAGGAATGGCTGTTGTTGAAACCACCACGTCATCCATGGCGTACCATTGTTCTTTTTGACCAGAAATCAATCCCGTGTTTTGCCAATATGCATTAGTTGTGAAGCCAGGCCTATTTAATTCGCCAGAAAGATGGGCTTGTACCACTTTAAAGGTATATGAATTTTGCACGACAATATCGTCAATATTATAAGCATGATTCGTCACCCACTCATTATTATAATTATTAAAAGCATTGCCACCCAGATCAACTGTGTTCCAGCCCACTGATTCATCTGATCCCGTTCTCTTCCAAGCGACATCGCTGTGATTTTCACCCATGACACCATCATAACTGAATTGATAAATTCCATTGGAACACCAACCACCAAGTCCATTATCAATACATGCTTGATTCGTTGGTTCATAGGTGTTCATCTTCAAATGGAAATCAAGTTGATGCCAAGCAGTATCAGCAACCATCCCTGGAGAATTTGGTTCAACATTCATATCTCCAGCCACAAAAAGATGGTCTCCTGACACATTTGTTGTGCAATAATAATCAGTTGCTTGAGGGTCGCAAGTTATACTGTTAACCCATCTTGTTCCCCAGGAATTTGAATGCTTGAACTGCCAAAGAAATAGTGGCGAATTGTTTCCACCAGTAAAATTAAGAAAAATACTGCCGCTTCGATCGAAATGCTTGATGCGAAACATTTTAATAAGCATGTCATTATTGTTTGCCCATTTCCAGTCAGCTTGCGTTCTGAGCCAAATCCTGGCATATAGTTCAGGATAATCTTGATCAAAAAGTTTTGATAGCATTCCATCAGCTCCCCATCCATCTCCAGATGCTCCAATATGTGCTTCATTATAGACTATGAAAGACTTGCCATTGCCATCGGCCGAGCCAACGCCGTGACCTGCATGATCAGTGATGCGAATCGTTTCTTGATAAGTCGGTCCATACCATATTCCAGTGCTTCTGAAGAAGCTCCAGTTTGATGGAGTGTTATATGGATCAGTGGCATCAGTGAAGTCATGTGCAGCTGTGCCGCCAGGAAAACAATCGTCAATCAATCCTGCTGGTTTTGGCTGCCAATCTGATTGTGCATCAAAATTGTCTTCAAAAATAACTTCAGCCTTGGCGAAATTAGGCAAGATTAAAAAGACTGCCAACGTAAAAAATATTTTGAAAAGATTTTTATTCATCTTGCGTTAATTATAGCACGGAAAGATTTGCTGGTGCACTGGGCGCAGCAAGATCTGTTTCAGCAGAAACATATTGAATCGCTCCAATGCTCACGCTGCCAATTGGCCTTGGTTGTCCATAGAAATCAGTGGGTGCAGTTGCAAGTGTTGCGTCTGAGCCCGCACTTTTTGCAGGACTAGTTGCTTGCAAAGAAAAATCATAAATTGCGACATTGGAGAAAAGTGGATCACCAATTATGTGGCCCAGTTCGGAACCTGCCCATAACGGCTGCGCTGTTCCCACCAAACTATGAAATAGATTATTACTATGAACAGAAGGTTCTCGTGAAATAAAAGCTTTACCCCTGTTGTCGATTTGAATATTATTTCGCACATCCTGTAGTGTGCCTGTCGGACTATCACTTGGTTCGCTAAATCCATATATAGTATTATTATATATCTTAACTGTTGATCCCCCCGTTCCAGCATCCCTGATTGCAGGTCCAGTATAAGGACTGTCGACATCTGATATTAAAAGGTTGTTGTAAATAGCTATTGGAGAGTTGTCTTCATATGACAAATCAATGCAACCCCCGCGTTGATTTTTTACTACATTATCATGTAGCTTAATTGTTCCTATCCAACCATTTCCCACGCCAACATCATAAACATGCAAACCCTCAAGAATGGGATTATCAGCAAAGTGACCCCACCCAATTTCATAGACATTAACTCTAGTCCCGGAACGATTACTGATATAAAATAAATGTTGAAATCTATCTACCGTAGTGCAATTAGTGCAATTAATACCAGCTATTCCGTCATAGGGCGGACTGGTCCATGAGCTGGAATC
>JAAXUC010000025.1 GCA_013336225.1 Candidatus Moraniibacteriota bacterium | reverse complement strand
CCATTTCTGCCGGGCTAATCACATTGCCCGTACTTTTGCTCATCTTTTTTCCATCAACCGTGATGAAACCATTAATGAAGATTTGCTTGGAAGGTTCAATGCCAGCAGACAAAAGCATCGATTGCCACATGGCTGATTGAAAACGCAGATTGTCCTTGCCGGCAATTTGCACGGCTGGCCAAAATGCCTCAAAATTTTTCATGTCAGTCGGCCAACCAAGCGTGGAGATATAATTTATCAAGGCATCAAACCAAACATAGATTACTTGCTGCTCATCTCCAGGCACCTCAATCCCCCAAGGCATTTTTGCTCGGAGACGCGAGATTGAAAAATCCTCCAAACCACCTTCCACAAAATTCTTAATTTCTTTCAAGCGATTTTTTGGCAGCACAAATTCAGGATTCTTTTCATATAAATCCAAAAGTTGTTTCTGATATTTTGAAAAACGAAAAAAATAGTTCTCTTCTTCAATGATTTCAATTTCCATGCTTGGATGATCTGGGCATTTTCCATCCACCAAGTCAGAATCAGTTTTTTCTGATTCGCAACCCACGCAATATTTCGTCTTATAACTTTTCTTGTAAATGTCACCATTTTTTTCGCAGCGTTTCCAAAATTCCTGCGCCGCAACAATATGCTGCTTATCAGTAGTTCGGATGAAATTATCATAACTGATGTTCAACACCTCCTTCAAACTTTTAAAATTCTCCGCTTGCTGATCAACATAGTCCTGCACTTCCATTTTCAATTCTTCAGCCTTGCGAAAAAGTTTCAGCCCATGTTCATCAGTTCCAGTGTTGAAAAAAACCTCCCTGCCAAGCTGGCGATTGAAACGTGCCAGCACATCAGCCTCGATAATTTCCATGGCAAAACCAGCATGAGGCTGCGCGTTCACATATGGCAAAGTGGTTGTGATGTAAAATTTATCTTTTTTATCCATGGTATTTTTCCATATACATATTAATTTCATCATGCAAAGATTGAACTGAATTCAATTGCGTGAAGTCCTCAGGATCAATCCAGGCATGCTCAGAATGTTCCTCACTCAGCACAACTTCTCCAGCAATCCAGTCACACACAAAGGTGATGCCAATCTTAAATTCCCCATCGTCCTTCTTAAAAGAAAAAACATTGAATGGCTCAATGATTTCCACCTTAAGGCCAGACTCTTCCATGATCTCGCGATGCAAGGCAATGTGCGGAGTTTCATCTTCATCGATGCCACCGCCCACAGTCTCCCAAGCACATGGCCGATGAGCGTCACAATCCGAACGCTTAACCACAAGAATCTTTCCATCCTTACGAATAATGCCTTTGACTGCCACTCCGAATTTCATACGCTTAATTCAAAAATATGCCACTAAATTAATTAAAAAGGAGTTTGTAATTTTTTGACCAATACACAATTCCAGAATAATAGTTATTATTAAATGTTCCCAAATAATTGATTGATGCTTTCCTGATCACCGAAGCACTGCTTGAAGTTGCTCCAGCGTTTCTAAGCTTGATTGCCATTGCCATCACACCATCAGTAATTTCCCAGGGATCTGGAGTTTTGTGTCCAGTATTGGCGGATATTCTTGCTGAATAGCTGTTCCAAACGTCAGACATAAATTGTGGAATGCCCATAGCACCGCCTTGTCCAATGTAGGAACTTGGCGGCGGTGAACAGGAAACTTTCTTATTCTTATCATAGCCGAGATCATCCACTAAGGCATAGAAAAGTTTTTCCCTCCTGTAAAGAGTGTCTATTGAAGCTTGCCATTTACTACTTTTTTTCAAAAGAACCTTGTATCTTGGCAAAGCAACGTCGATAACTTGTTTATAGGTGCATTTTCCAGTGTTTGCCCCAAGATTGGTTTCCATCTTGAGAAAACCATACAAAACTCCCTCGGGGACACCAGTGCCGCGACTGGCAATCTCAACTGCCTCACGAATATCTTTGGCATTATATGATTTTCCAGAAAGAGCATTTAAATCTCCTTGCAATTCAACCAGTTGTTTTTGAAGTTTTGAAATGATAACATTCTTATCTTCAATATCTCCTTGCACATCAACTTGATCAGCCACCAACTCCTGTTTTTGACCCAATTTATCATCCAAAATATCTTCATGTTTTTCTTTGGCTAAAGCCAATTCCATTTTGTCTTGCTCGACTTGTGACCGAGTTTCGGATATTTGGCCAGAAAGTTCTTTGATTCTATCTTCAATGGTCAACAAGTGATCAGTGTCAGAAAAAGCATCTGAGAAATTTTGACTGGTCAAAACCACATTTAAAATCGGTTGACCCTGATTGTAATACACTTGCCTGAGCAGGCCTCGCAGCATGTTTTTTTGCAGCTCAATCTTATTGTTCAAATTTTGCACCTCAGATTCTTTGCGAGAAATGGTGGTCACGGTTTCAGTTATGACAGATTTGGTTGTGTTAATATCTTTTTGAGTCAAAGCCACCGCACCTTGAATTTGACCGAGGCTTTGCTCCAATTTCTCCTTAGCCTTTCGCTCTCTGTCCAGTTTTTTTTGCAAATCAGAAATATCATCACTGACATCGCTTGCATCAGCTGCATTGGCCTTTTTCGACATATCCTGCCAAAAAGAAACTTGCCCTATGACAAAAACCGGCACCACGAGCGCCCACGCCAAAATGAAAGCAATTTTTTTTGTGTTCTTTTGCATATGTTTCATTATAGCACCTCCCTGCTGACAAGCAACTGCGCTAAACATTTTTAAATAAAAAGAGGCAAGAATTTCTTCCTGCCTCTTTTCGTTATGTTTTGTTTCTTAATTTGGTGCCACTTCTTGCCAACTCGTGATTTCACGTGGTGGATCACAAGTTATTGTTTGTGCAGTGCAAGTTGGACCGCAATTTGACAAAGGTGCTGAATTACTGCAATTATCCACACAAGAAGCACCTTCAGTTAAAGTTTGACCAGCTTTGCCAGCACAACTAGGAACCGGATTAAAACAAACATATGAACTTGGCGTGCAAACTGGAACTGGAGCAGGCGCTGGGGGTGCGGGAGGGGTGACTACTGGAGGCGTTACTACTACTGGAGGCGTTACCACTACTGGAGGAGTAACTACTGCTGGAGGAGTTACCACTACCGGAGGAGCCACAATCACCGGAGGCACAACACATGTACTACCAACTAATGTATCACCAGGAGAACATGTCTTAGTGGCAGTCGCTGGATATTCCGAAATACAACTACTGGTTGATGAACTACCAAAAAATCCAAACCCACCTAAAACATTTGTATAACCAGGTAGACATTTGTAGCCCACAAGCGCATTACTAAAGTGCCCACAAGAAACCATGAACCAGCACTGATTAATGCACCAATTTCCAGAAAGGGTTCCGCTGTTGCAATACAAATAAGTGTCTGTTGATGTATATGGCGGATTTAGTACGCACTTTGGCTTAGGCGCAAAAGATGTGGAACATAAAACGTAGCAGGGTGGTGAAACAAGTGTTCCACCACTTGGACAAGCCCATCCATTTGTTGCAGGATAATCAGCTTTAACATCTGTCGCAATCAATAAAAACAAGAATGCTAAAAAAATCAATAAATAATTCTTCATATGAATAACATTTTAAAAACAAATTATTAAGTAATTTTATTATACCACAGAAACAAACAAAAAAAAACGGAGAAATAAATTCTCCGTTTTTAAGATGTTTTTGAATTTTCTAAATATCACCTTAACCTGTCAGCCACGACTGACTGGTTTAACCCGTCGCTCGAGAGCGACAGGTTATTTCTTTT
>JAAXUC010000018.1 GCA_013336225.1 Candidatus Moraniibacteriota bacterium | reverse complement strand
TTCAAACATACCATTAGGACTAGCCACAATAGCTTACGATTTGCTATTTTCCCAATTTATTGGGGTTATAACTTTTTGTTTTGCTGTAGGCATGAAAACACTTTTCGCGAGGTGTTTTTTTGTTGTGTAAAAATGCTTGAGTAATGCAGTAATGGGGAGTATAATAGGGATATATAAACACGTTTTTATTTTGATTGTTACGTAGCGTGCTACGTAACAAAGGTTTTACTTTTGAAAAATATTATGTCTGACGAATTAAAACAACTTACAGAAAGAATTATAAAATTCAGAGATGCGCGCGATTGGAAGCAATTTCATAAGCCAAAAGATTTGGCCATTTCACTCTCCCTTGAGGCATCTGAGGTGCTGGAGCATTTTCAATGGAAAAGTGAAAAGGAAATTGAGGAATATGTAAAAACCAATAAAGCTGAAATTGCAGAAGAATTGGCTGATGTTTTAAATTATCTTTTAATTATGGCTCATGATTTCGATATAGATCTTATGAATGCTGCAGAAAAAAAGGTTGTAAAAAATGAAGGCAAATATCCAGTTGAAAAAGCAAAAGGAAAGCATACTAAATACGATAAATTATAAAACATGATTATATATTCTGCTACAAAAAAGGATTTTGTCATTGATGTTTTGACGAATCAAATTGAAAAAACTATCCTTTCTTCTTTCGTTAGAGAAATGGGTCATTCAACTGGGAAGTCAGAAGTAGCATCATGGAAAAATTCCATGATGTATATGCATAATGTGGTTATAGATCCTGAAATTCCAGATGATGCTGGTGTTGCAATTGAATATAAAATACCACAGACATCGAAAAGAATAGATTTTATTTTAACTGGCTCTGACGTTGAAAATAAAAAAACTGCAGTATTGATTGAATTGAAACAATGGAGTGAGGCTGAAATTACAGATATGGATGGCGTTGTTAAAACCTTTGTTGGAGGTAATAAACGCGAAGTGAGTCATCCATCTTATCAAGTTTGGTCGTACGCAACTTTGTTAGAAGATTATAACGCAAATGTTCAGGATCAAGGAATTGTTTTGAAGCCATGTGCATATTTGCATAACTATGAACCTGACAATGTTATAACTAACGATTTTTATAAAAGTTATACTGATAAGGCACCCATATTTCTAAAGCCTGATATTTTAAAATTGCGAGACTTTATTAAGCAATTTGTAAAATATGGCGACAAAGGCGCATTACTTTATTTTATTGAAAACGGAAAAATAAGACCATCAAAAGCTTTGGCCGATAGTCTTGCTTCGATGCTCGATGGAAATCAAGAGTTTACATTAATAGATGACCAGAAACTAGTTTTTGAAACTGCTTTGAAATTAGCAAGAAAATCAACAGATACAAATAAAAATGTTTTGATTATTGAAGGCGGACCAGGCACAGGAAAATCAGTTGTTGCGATTAATTTGCTTACTGAATTAACAAAACGCGGAGATGTAACGCAATATGTTACAAAAAATTCAGCTCCACGCGAAGTTTATCAGGTGAAACTCACAGGAAAATTTACAAAAACAAGAATTGCAAATCTCTTCAGTTCATCCGGATCGTTTTATGATATAGAGCCAAATACTTTCGATTCATTGATAGTAGATGAAGCGCACAGGTTAAATGCCCGATCTGGACTTTTTAGTCATTTGGGTGATAATCAAGTTAAAGAATTAATAAATGCTGCAAAGTTAAGCATATTTTTTATTGACGAAGATCAGCGAGTCACGCTTAAAGATATTGGGAAAAAATCAGAAATAGTAAAATGGGCAGACTTGCTTGGCGTAAAAGTTCATAATCTTGAGTTAGCCTCACAGTTTAGATGTAATGGTTCTGATGGTTATCTTGCTTGGCTTGATAATGCTCTTCAAATTAAAGAAACTGCGAATGAAACTCTTGACGATATCGGGTATGATTTTCAAGTTATGGATAGTCCAGAATTAATCCATAATGAAATAATAGAAAAAAACAAGATTAACAATAAAGCAAGAATGTTAGCCGGCTATTGTTGGAAATGGGTTAGTAAAAAGGAATCAAATTTAAAAGACATTGTGATTGAAGATTATGCAGCAACATGGAATCTTAGCCAGCATGGGCAAGCATGGATAATTCATCCTGATTCAGTAAATGAAGTTGGGTGCATTCACACATGCCAAGGTCTCGAATTGGATTATGTTGGGGTTATTATCGGTCCAGATTTAATTGTGAGAAATGGAGAAGTTATTACTGATGCAACAAGGAGAGCAAGCACAGACAAATCAATTTTTGGCTACAAGAAAATGCAAAAAGAAAATCCGGCAAAAGCTAAAGAAGTTGCTAGCATGATTATAAAAAATACTTATCGCACATTAATGACTCGTGGCATGAAAGGATGTTATGTATATTGTACAGACGAAGAAACGCAGGAGTATTTCAGGAATAGCTTGAAACCAAAAAGTAAGGATAATGGTATTTATGGAAATATTCCAAGTGGAATTTCTATAAATACGGATACAGTTTAATTTATGGACGAGCAAAATGCTCAAAGACATAAAGGTGAAGGCCACAGAAGAAGGTTGCGAGAAAGATTTTTGCAATCTGGACTTGATGGATTTCTTGATTATGAAATTATTGAATTGCTTTTAACACTTGGAACACCAAGAAAAGATTGCAAGCAGCCAGCAAAAGAAGCGATCAAGAAATTTAAAGGATTAACTGCCACAATTGATGCGACGATTGAGGAGTTGCAACAAGTGACAGGAATCGGGCCATCAAATGCTTTTGGCATTAAATTATTTCAGGCAATATCTAAGCGTTACGCTAGAGAAAAAATAACGCCTGACAAATTGCTAAATTCTCCGCAGTTGGTGTTTGAATATCTGAAAGAAAGAATTGGAAAGGAAAAGAAAGAGCATTTTGTAATTTTGTGTTTTGATGCCAGAAACAATCTTATCGCTGATGATGTTTCAGTGGGAACTCTTAATGCGAGCTTGGTTCATCCTCGTGAAGTTTTCAAAAAAGTAATTCTTAATAATTCATCACATGTAATCGTTGCACATAATCATCCATCGGGAGATCCGACACCATCGGAAGATGATATCCTAACAACAAAAAGATTGGTTGAGGCTGGAAAGATTTTAGGAATTTCAGTTGTGGATCATATAATTGTTACACAAAATAATTTCAATAGCTTAAAAGAACAAAATCTGATAAATTAAAAAATATGAATTCAATTGAAGAAATAAAGGAATCTTGCAAAAATAATTTGAATGAAAAAATTTCCAGTCCATTTTATGGAACCTTTATTGTTTCCTGGTTGTTATGGAATTGGAAAATTTGGTACGTTACATTTTTTATTGATTCAGACTTGCTTGTTAATGATAAGCATATTCTTAAAATTGATTATATAATAAATATTTACAATGTAGATAATTTTTTAAATATTTTTTATAGTGTTGGTCACATTTTGATTCTTCCACTTCTGTCATCCTTGTTGATTGTTTATTTAATGCCAATAATTACTTGTAGATTTTATAAAAAGTCGTTAGAAACTGATAATGCTAACAGATTATTAAAAGCTAGGAATGATGAAGAATTTATAAATGCACAGGGGGCAAAGCTGGAAGCACAGAAGGGTTTAATAAAAAAGGAACAACAAATAGAAGTCGAAAAGAAAAAATTGGAAAAATCTCAAGAGGAAGTATGGAGTGAAGAATATAAAGAATTCAAAAGTACAAAATATCAAAATGATTTTTCTAAAATTAGAGAGTGCATATATGAAAATGGCGGTTATACGTCTGGACTCCCATCTGTATTGATAGCATATTTCAATGTTAATGATCTTGTCGAAAGCATAGCAAGTAATAGAATTGGAATAACTGAAAAGGGTAAATATTTTTTAAAGAAATATATGGAGGAAGATTAATTACAGAGCATGCTACGTAACAAAATAATAAATACAAAAATATGAAAAAGAAGGAAGAACTTGTTCGCAAAGTAACCCGAGTAGGCAAGCGAAGCCTCTCAATCGTCATCCCATCTGAAATCGTCGCCGAGCTTGGAATCCGCGAACGCCAAAAAATGACCTTCAAAATCGAACGCAAAAAGATCATAATTTCCGACTTCAAATAGCGCTAGTTCCAAACCAAATAACAACATAACCATGACGTCCTGACATTCTGCAGAAAGCCAGAATGTCGTCGTGTGGTATAATTCGGATATAAGATTTAAGAATAAAGCCATGTTGGCCAAGAAGCGAAAAGCATATTCAATTGAAAAAATAGTGAAGCCGAAGACGCCTCTGCAAATGGAACGTCACATGAAGGGTGTTGCAAATTATCGTAGGATTGAAATACTTTTTGCTATTTCTGATAATGAGGGAATAACACTAGATGGTATTTGCCAAGTAGTTAGAGGTAATAATAAAACCATTTCAGAACACACAAAAAAATTATCACAATCAGGACTGATCAGAAAAATTCGTCGAGGCAGGGGAGTTAGCCATTCTTTGTCGCCATATGGGAAAAACGTGTATAAATTTTTAAGAGCCTTTTCAATACAAGCATGAGTATCTGACATTCTGCAGAAAGTCAGAATGTCATTGTAAGGGAATAATAATTTCAGATTTGAAATAAACCTATGGAAATCATTAAAACAATGAAATTCGTCTTAAGACCGTTTCGAAAATCGGATGCCAAAGATGTTGTGGCTGCAGTGAACAATTGGAATGTAATTCAATATCTTTCCAATCTGCCATTTCCATATGGATTGCAGGATGCCAACTTTTGGCTGAATAAGATTTTAAAAAGAGCCAAGGATGACAGGGTGGCTGATTTTGTCTTTGCTATTGAAGTTAATGGAAAAGTCGTAGGCGCAATCGGGATACATAATATCCAGCATGAACACAAGGGCGAGTTGGGATATTGGTTGGCGGAAAGCCAATGGGGAAAGGGCATTGTGTCAGAGGCAGTCGAAAAAGTGACAAAGTTTGCTTTTAAGGAGTTGGGGATTCGCCGTGTGTATGCGAGAGTATATCCATCCAACAATGCGTCAATGAGAGTATTGGGTAAATGTGACTATAAATTTGAAGGTATTGAAAAGAAAGGCGCACTAAAAAACAAGAAATACATTGATACGCATGTATATGCTAAGGTAAAATAATAATTTCAACTTGGAAATAAATCCTTATAACCATATGGAAATCTATCTTTCATTTTTCGCAGTTGCTTTCATTGTTTTGTTGGCGGTTAATTTGTCTTTGTTTTTAAAAGTGAGAAGCATGAGCAAAAAGTTCAAGAATGTAAATTCAAAGCTGACAACCTTGGGCGGCAATATGGAATATATTAAGGGGATTGAGCTGGATTTTTCCTCTTTAGAGGAAAAAATGAGGGATGAAATGGAGCAACTTGAAAATCGCACCAATGATAATTTTACCGAAATTGAGAAGACGGTCGATGAACATGAAGAAGAAATTGAAGAGTTGAAGGAAAAAGTCGAAGAGCTGGAAAAAGCAGAGGAACAAATAGAGGATAAAATTGAAACCAAGATTGATGAGAAGATGGAGGAATTTAATGAGAAAAATAAATAAAAATAATATGAAAAGATATCTTGGAATATTATCAGATGAGAATAGGTCAACTGAGGAAGCTCATGAAGCTGCAAAAAAGATTCTTGCTCAAAACGGCATAGCATTTAATGAGGTTGAAGTGGGCGGTCATAATATTGATTCTGATTATCTCTTTGTTGATGTTAAAGAATATACAATCAAAAAAGGGAGAATATCAACTGCCGCGATTCAGAGAATGTTTAGGGTTGGATATTCCAGAGCTGCAACGCTGATGGATATGCTGGAAGAAGATGGCATTGTCGGAGAGGCTGATGGAGCTAAGCCAAGAGAGGTTTTAATGAAGTAATTTAAAAAAACTTATGAGAAAAATTATTGCAATTGGTGGCGGAGAGATTGGTCGCATTGGTGTGAAAAATGAAACATTGGGAATTGATCGTGAAATCATCAAGCTTTCGGGAAAAACAAATCCTAAGCTTTTGTTTATTCCCACAGCCAGTGGCGATGCTTCTGGGTATGTTGAATCAGTTCAAAAATATTTCGGCAAGAAATTAGGATGCAAGGTTGACTCACTTGAATTGATTTTAAAAAAATACACAAAAAAGGAACTGGAAGATAAAATCTTGAAAACAGACATTGTTTATGTTGGTGGTGGAAACACTTTGAAAATGATGAAAGTTTGGAGAAAGCTCGGAGTTGATAGCTTGCTGGAGAAGGCAATGAAAAAAGGCATAGTTTTGTCTGGACTATCTGCTGGCTCTATTTGTTGGTTTCGCTATGGTAATTCTGATTCAGCAAGATTTGGAAAGAACAAAGAGGCGAGTATGATGCGCGTGAAAGGTTTGGATATGATTCCGGCTCTGCATTGTCCTCATTATGATGTTGAAAATGGCAGGGAGGAATCACTTAAAGAAATGATGAAGAGAAACAAAGGAGTAGCTATCGCAATAGACAACTGCTCAGCCATTGAGATTGTTGGTGATCAATATAGAATTTTGAAGACCAAAAAGACTGCCAATACTTATAAAGTTTATTGGAAGAGCGGAAAATACTTCAAGGAGTTAATTCCGGCGAAAAAGAATATGCACTCACTAAGTGAATTGTTAAAATAATATGAAAGATTTTCATATCCATTCAGGACTTATTGAGCACACGAATGATGATATTTTTTCAATTGCTCAAAAAGCAAAAGAATTAGGATTCACTGAAATCACAATTCTTGAACATATTTCTCCATTCAAAATAAAATACCCAGGAAATTCAGATCCTAGTAATACGATATTTGCTGATAAGATCTCGGATTCATATACAAGAAGAACTTCGACGGTTTCTGTTTTGATTGAGCAATGTAAAAAAGCGGAGACAGAAATTGGAATAAAAATCAATAGAAGCTTGGAAGTCGATTATTGTGAGTCTTTTGAAAAAGACATCGAAGATTATAGCAAGCTTGATTTGGATTATCTGACCTTGAGCAGTCATTATGTTGAAGATCCAGAAGCTGACAGTGAAAATAGACTCATTCATATTGGCTTTGCGGAAAACACGGATTATTTTTTGAAAAAATACGGAGAAGAAAAACTTCTTGAGCTATACTTTCAAAATTTGATGAATGGCGTAAGCTCCGGTCTTTTCAAATATGTTGCTCATTTGGATTTCTTTGGAAGAATCTTAAAAGATTATGAACCAAAGAAGGTTATGAAATATGTGGAGCCGATATTGGAAGAAATAATCAAAAGAGAAATGTTTCTCGAGTTGAATATTTCGCAGGAAAATCCACAGCCTTCGCTCGTGATAGTTGAAAAGTATAAAGAACTTGGCGGGGACAAATTGGTCTTTGGTTCTGATTCCCATTCAGTCAGTGATCTGGTAAATTCAATTGAAAAGAGGTGGAAATTTGTTGAACTTGTTGATGTTGAATAAATCATATGAGGTTATTGGTCCGAATACTGGTGACCTTATTTTGTGGTAGTTGTTTTGCTGTAGGCATGAAAACACTTTTCGCGAGGTGTTTTTTTGTTCGTGTGGAATAAAAATTGCAACAATGTGTAGTAATAGTCATCAAGTTTTATAATCAAAATGTAATCAGTAACAAAAAACAATATGAAAGGATTCCACGGTAACATCGAGAAAGATACCTTAGAAAACAAGAATTTTCGTAAGGTCCTTTACACTGGCAAAAACAGCCAGTTTGTTTTGATGAGTCTCCTGCCAAAAGAAGATATTGGCATGGAGGTTCACATGGAAAATGACCAGTTCTTTCGCATTGAAAAAGGAGAGGGAAAATGCATCATTGATGGTAATGAATATGAGTTGAAGGATGGCACGGCAATTGTCGTTCCTGCTGGTGCTCAGCACAATATCATCAATACTTCCGAAAACGATGATTTGAAGCTTTATACCATTTACTCACCAGCTCATCACAAAGACGGCATTGTCAGAGCCACTAAACAGGAGGCTGAAATAAATGAGGAGGAATTTGACGGAAAAACAACCGAGTAATTCTGATTGCTCTTGCTAGTTATTTTGCTGCAGCCCGCCTGCAACGCTTATGCGTAGCATTGCGGGCAGGGCATGAAAACACTTTTCGCGAGGTGTTTTTTTGTTGTGGCAAAATTTGCACATACTACCAATAATTATAGGCGTTTTTTGTTTTGTGGCAGCTGTTGCATTTTTTGCAACAGTTCAAAAATAGTTAATATTAAAAGCAATGTGCATTTTTTGCATATTGCTTTTTTGTTTGGCAAAAGGCTTATTTGAATATAAAATAGTAAAATTATACATAAAAAGTGGTGAATGGATGCCATATTTAGCACCATATTCACTAAATATTGACAAAAAAGCGTGAATAGACTATAATTATGGGGTAATATTAACTAAAAATTATGGCTATCACAAATCCAATTAAGAAACGTATTCAAGAGCTTAAAAATGAATTTGATGCACTAAAAAGGGGAAAGGAGTCTCTTCTGGTTTTGATTGATGAGGCGGAACTGCCTGAAAGCGTCTATAATTCGAATGCGATTGAGAATTCAACCCTGACGCTAAAGGAGACGGAAAAAATTCTCCTTGAGATGGAAGTTTCGCGCGATATTAATGTGCGCGAAGTTTTTGAAGCGAAAAATCTTGCACGTGTAATGGAATATATCAGAGCCAAATCTCAAGAGAAAGAAATTGACAAAGAACTTATTTTGTTGCTGCACCAGATGCTCATAGGAAGCATTGATGACAGCATTGCTGGTCGTTTCCGCAAGCAACATGAATATGTCCGTGTTGGCACTCACATTGCACCTGCACCTGAACATATCGATCTTATGATCGACAGTGCTCTGCAGGAATATTCAAGGGATTTGGATGCATATTCTCTGGACAAAATTGCAAAATTTCATTTGGATTTCGAAACGATCCACCCATTTAATGATGGCAATGGGCGCATTGGAAGAGTGCTCATGAATTATCAGCTTTTGCGATTAGGTCTTGCGCCAATAATTATTCGAGACAAAGAAAAAGTAGAATATTACAAAGCATTCGGTGATTATCGCGACAAGAAAAACACTAAGACAATGGAAAAGGTTCTTGCCTTGGCACTTACGGAATCGCTGCACAAGAGAATTGCATATCTCAAGGGTGGAAAAATTGTCACACTTTCTGAATATGCCAAGTGTCATGAAAAGTCAGCCCCGGCACTTTTCAATGCTGCTCGTCGTCAAAACATTCCAGCTTTCAGAGAAAAAGGTGTTTGGAAAATTGAAGAAGGGTTTAATTATAAAGCTAAATAAGTATGTGCAAAAATTGCACATAGTGATTTCAAGACAAAGCAACTGTTTCCAAAACAGAAACAGTTGCAAAGGGCATGAAAACACTTTTCGCGAGGTGTTTTTTTGTTGTGCGAAAATGCTTGAGTAATGCAGTGATGAAGAGTATGATAGAGTTGTTATATGTAAACATTTTTTTTATTTTAGATTGGAAATAATGTTATGAGTGAGATAAAAATCAGGGAGGCTGCGTTTGAGGATTTGGAGGATATTCGCAGGCTCAATTCGGAGTTGTTCATGAAGGAATTTGCTGATTTTGACAAAAGCTTGGATTTGAAATGGTCACAAAGCGCTTTGGGAGCAGAATATTTTGCTGACAGGATAGTGAGTAGCGATGGGCTTGTTTGTGTGGCTGAAGAAAATGGAAAAGTCGTTGGCTATCTTTGTGGCGCCCTTGTTGATCGCGGCTATCGCACTGAAGGCATATATGCGGAATTGGAGAATATGTTTGTTGATGAGAAACATCGAAGACTTGGCATTGGCAAGAAACTTGCGGATTCATTTTTGCAGTGGTGCGATAAGAACAAAGTTAGATATATCAACGTGACGGCGTCAGCAAAAAATGCTGATACCATTGGATTTTATCGAAGTCTTGGTTTTTGCGATTATGATGTGAAACTTCAAATTGAAAGGTGAATCAATTTTCCAGTGCTGCCGGGGGAGTGTGTTTTTTGTTATGCAAAAACAGTTGACTGATTGGCTGTATTGTTGTATGGTTATAAATCACCATGTAGGCAAGTAACTTAACAAAAGGAGGCAGTTCATGACTGGAAAAGAAACTAAATTCATCATTGTTCCAAAGGGATCATTTATGTATTCAGCGCTGGGTGAATTTTTGAATACATTCTATCGCACAGATGGGGAAGAAATTCATTTTAAATTTGGCACTGTGCCAAAAGATGGATTCTATATCCCGCATGCAATTATCACGAAGATTAAAAATGGCAATCCTGAATGGAAAAAGCAGTTCGAATTTTATTCCAAAGAAGGTGGCGGGGAAATTTGAAAATATTCTATTCCCAGTAGAAGTAAATCTGTGGCAGAAAAAAAGATTCAAGCAGATCTTAAGAGATTGAATGAAAAAAAATGATTCAGTGGCATCGTCCACGCATTTCAAGTCAGCGGAGGAGAAAAAATGTCCAAAAAAGCGAAAAAAAAGGTTTTGATCGTTGTGAGAGAAGACGTTGCCTATTCAATCGGCATGAGCGTCGAAGTGGCTGAAATCAGAGTTAATGCAGTTTTGCAAAGACATAAGATAAAGCCGGCAGCGTTTTTGTCAGTTTTGTTTGAAGACAACAAAGTGC
>JAAXUC010000010.1 GCA_013336225.1 Candidatus Moraniibacteriota bacterium | reverse complement strand
CAGCGCTCATGTCGCCAGAGCAAATTTTGAGCACGCGATATGGAAGTCCGAGTTCAGCGTGCACTTCTTTGGAAATTTCCAGCATGTCATCGTGCATTTTGATTGAAGCTTCTTCATCAGCTGCCATAAGCACAACCTGCTCAACTTTCATAAACTCATGCACGCGATAGAATCCCTTGGTGTCTTTTCCATATGATCCAATTTCTGAGCGATAGCACTGCGAATATCCCACGATCTTGATTGGCAATTGCTCCTCTTTTAAAACTTCATCAGCATAATATGCAAGCAATGATGGTTCCGCAGTTCCAACCAAAAATTTCTTTTCTTTGCTCGCTTTCCCATCAGCTTCTTTATCGCCAGAAGCAACTTCATACACCTCATCCACCGCACTGTCATATTCCGTTCCTTTGAAATATCCCGTGCCAAAAAGTGCAGAGCCTTTCACAAGTGTCGGAGGAATCATGGGCGCATATCCTTTTTCAACCAGTTTATTCATCGCATACATCATCAGCGCCATCATGAGTGATGCGCCTTCATTTTTCACATAATATCCACGAAAACCAGCGACCTTGGTGCCTTTTTCCAAATCCAAAATGTCCAAATCTTTTCCAAGCTGCACATGATCTTTGATTTGGAAATCAAATTTGGGAATTTCCCCATTTCTATCAACTTCAATATTGTCCTCATCCGACTTTCCAGTGGGAGTGTCTTTTGAAATGATGTTTGGAACTTTCACCATCAAATCATCAAATTCTTCTTTGATTTTTTTATATTGTGGGTCTTTGATTTCAATCTTAGCTTTGATTTCCTTGCCTTTTTCAATGACCTCTTTGCGCTCATTGTCATCTGCTGCAGATTTAATGATGTCATTCAAATCATTTTTAAGTGCCAACAATTGCTCAACTTCCTGCAGCAAGCTGACGCGCTCCTTGTCCACTGCCAACAGATGCTCCAAATCCAAATCAATGTTCTTTCGAAGAATTGCATCTGCAACTTCCTCACGATGTTCTTTGATAAATTTTATATCCAACATATTTTTCTTTGTTAAAACTTTTTTAATAGCTTAATTTTAGCCTATTTTTGGCCTTTTTGCAAGAATTAGAAATTTAAACATTTTTGAGGTATAATATATAGGATGAAAATACTTTAAGAAGCAGGTTCAACAAAAATAAAAACATGCCACTAAATTTCGAAAGACATCTCAATAATCACATCATTCCAAAAGAAATTCACTCGAGTGAAGACTGCTCTATTGAGACCAAACAAGAAGAAAAACATTTCCCACAACAATCGCGTCCGTTTGACAAACAACATGTGATCAACTTTGGACAAAATCTTCTTGTTCGAGAAAACTCAAAAATAAGACAAACTTTTGAAAAGAAAAAGGAGCTAGCTGTTTTCAAGTCTGGAAATTTGGAAGCAATCACAGAATTTCTTGGAAATGAAACTGCGAGCCCAGTTTTTGAAAATGAAATTGCGAGAATCAAACAGGCATATGAAACAGAACTGTCCACAGCAACATTTCTCACTGAAAAAGATTGGAAAGTGTTGGCTGCCGTTGAACTTTGCGACAAAAAAACTTTTGAACATTCCATTGGAACATATCTTATCGCCAAGAATAAAATAGAGAAAAGATTGATCAAGCTTGGAGGTGAACTTGCGCACGAAGGTGTTCAGCTGGAACAATTATATCGCGCCTGTCTTTTTCATGATATTGGGAAACTTGGCATTCCAAGCTTCATCTTTAACAACAAGGCAACAGACAAAGATTGGATCAATTGTTTCATGATGATTGATGATCAAGATGAGAAAGATGAAATTTTGGTTGAAAACAAAATAATCGTGCCAGATAGCATCAGAGAAGATTCAGACAAGATGTTGGAATTTTTTTCTACCAACAAGCTGCGACCTGAAAAATATTTTCCCATAAAAATAATTCTATCCCCCGAACAAATAGAATCACTAAAAAAACAAAATTTTGATCCTGAAAAATCATTAGGTGAAATCATGCAAACACATGAAGGTTTTTCTGAAGAAATCCTCAAGAAACTTGGCTATGCGCTGGAAGCTTTTCTTGCAGGAAATCACCACAATTACAAGCATAAAAGCGAAAAACTAGGAGAAAAGCCAGTCGCATTGTCAACGCTGCACATAAGCACGGAAATTGCTTCGAGCATAATTCATCTTGCCGATGTTCAACATGCGCTCAATGAAAATCGCTCCTATCACAGCAAACAACCAATATTGCGCATCATGACATTCCTCATTGATGATGCAAAAATTGGAAAAATTGATCCAGCGCTAACCGCCGAATGGGTTGACGATGAAATCAAAATCATAGGTTTGCAACATCCCAAATATTTAGATGAAATTCGCAACATGCAATCCAAATTTCAACATCATGCTTTTTTGCAAAAAAGCCATGAAGAAATTCTATTTATTGACGAATTTCTTTCTGACAACTTGCCAGATGAAAAGAAAGATGGGCATCTTGCAGCCTAAACCTAAATATAGCCGGAAATACAAAAAACATTTCTACTGAAATGTTTTTTACTTGACGGTCCGGCTAGATTCGAACTAGCGTGCCATGCTATCAGACAGAGAGAGTAATGATTGACGAAACTCCTTTCAAAGGATTATCAACCAAAGCCTTTCCGCATCACCCCGATAGTCGCTCTACCTCTGAGCTACGGACCATGCTAATTATTACACGCCTGTGAAAAAAATATTTCAAGTTCATGTTATGCAGCATCTCGAAGCAAAGATGATTTGTATTTCTCGGGTTGATATGCTTTCAGCTTTACAATTCTCGTTCTTTCCATTCCTGATTCATTCAGCTTCCTGCGCAGCTCCGCCACAGATTGTTTTTGATCATAGCCCAAACAAATCACATCTGGTTTGTATTCCCTCACCACTTCATATCGATCATTCAAGCTTCCCAAAACAACCTCATCAGCCAATTCACTTTTCTTGATTGCTGTTACCCGCTCACCTTCAGAATATCTAGGCAATCGTCCTTTAACATTCAGCACCGTGACATTTCTCGCCACCACCACACGCAAAAACTCGCCATGCTTTCTGGCTTGTTTCAAAAAGTCCCAATGACCTTCATGAAAAATATCAAATGTCCCAAACACCAAAACCTTTTTCATATCTATTTAGCCATGCTGCATTTTTCAAAAGCAGCGTCTTGATCAACTTCACAAATTTCAACCACTTGATATTTTCCCTTGGTGCAAACAATGCCATCTTCAAGAAAATGCGTCACTTCCAAAATGTTCACATTGGCTCGCGCCTTGGAAAAACTTCCACCAGTCGTGGTGGTTTCAATCAAGGAAACTTCGCCGAGCAAATAATAAATTCTTTGTTCTTTTTTGAAAAAATCATACACTTTTCCAACTTCCAATTTCTCTGGAATACATTCTTCAACTTTTCTTCTTCCAGCTTTGAATTCTGAAATGTCACGCAGTGCCAAATCGGGATTAAATTCAACTGCAATACCCATAGAATTAGCTTATTAGGCATTAGCTTTTTAGCTTTTTAAAAGAGTTAAAAGTTAATGTCTAAAGTTTATTATTTTTTATTTTTGCATTTTCCTAGGAAGCTAAAAGCTAATGCCTAGAAAGCTGCCCTAGCCTGCCCAATAATTATTGACCCACAAAATGATGTCGAGCGCAAAAAACAAAGTTGAAAGCAAAATCCAAGCCTGCAAAACAAGTTTGTTTTTAATCTTGGCCAGCAAAATGAAAAGTGGAAACATCACCAAGCTGTAGCGTCCAACGCTCATCAAAGTTCCAGAGGTGAAAGCTGCAATCAATGTCGTCGACATGAAAATTGCATAGAGTGGCGAAAGTTTTCGATACACCACCACGACGGCCGAGATAATGAAGACGGCCAAGAAAATATCAATGCTCATGTTGGCAATGGAAGGATGTGAGAAAAAAGAAAAATGCTCCCAGTTGATTGTGAACGATCTCCCCCAAGCACTTTGGATCTTGAAAAACAACATGGGATCGCCAAATTTCCACCAATCATATCCGAGAAATAAAAACGAACCGATTGGAGCAAAGAAAACCGGAGTTAAATGTTTCCACATCTTTAGAGCCAACATATTTTGAAAGCCTCTAAGCTCAACAATCTTCCAGAGAATTGGCAGGGCCAAAAAAACTCCATTGCTGTGCGCCAGCGCTCCCAAAAAGGCCAGCAAACCTGCCAAATAAAAATTTTTGCGAAATGCATAATAGAAAGTCGCAATGGTCAGAAAAAGAAAAATTGATTCAGTATACACAACATTAAAGAAAAAGGCAGTTGGGAAAATCAGCATCAGCAAAATCGGCAATTCTGGATCAACATCGGGATGAAACTCCTTCACGAATTTATAGAAATATGCGCAAGACAGCATCAAGAATGTCATGCTCAAAATCCAGCCAGCTAACACGAAATTGCCCAGCAAAATTGTGCCAAGAATTTTTATCAAGGTTGGATAGAGCGGAAAGAAAACCACGTTGGCCAAAGTGTTGTTGGAATTTAGATGATATCCATTATTGACGATGTCCAGATACCAAAAAGTGTCCCAGCGATTGTGCATATCGACCAGTCCCGAATCCTTGGCTACTGGGAAACTTTCCGGCATGATCCAAGTGTAAGACGTGTCGGGTGTCAGATTGAAACGATTCAGCGCCACAAAACCAAACAGATTAACAATGAACAACCAAGTCAAAACGATGAGTAATATTCTTTTCATATTTTTAAAAATCTCTTTTCCTGATTGGATCAAGATATTCAAAATAAATATCCTCCCCCAAGACTTTAATTACTTTATATTTTCCTTTTGTATACATCTCCCCATTTTCCAAAAAGTGAGTGGCTTCCAGAATAATAATACTTGCCTTTGGTCTCGAAAGAATTGAATTTCCTCTTGTTTCAATAAGTGGAATTTCTCCAAAAAGCCAATAATTTCTTTGGTCTTTTTTTAAAAAATCATAAATTCCACCTTCTTCAAGATTCTCAGGAATACACTCTTGTATTTTTCTTCTTCCAGCTTTGAATTCAGAAATGTCACGCAGTGCCAAGTCCGGATTAAATTCAACTACAATGCCCATAGCTTTTATTTTATAAACCTTATAAACTTTCCTATTCTTTAGATTTCATCCCTGGGAAAATCACACATTCGCGGACTGATTTGTTCATCAAGAAGGCAAAGAAGCGTTCACTCATTCCGAAGCCAAAGGCGTTTGGCATGCCATATTCAAGAGCTTCCAAGAAGTCTTCGTCAATCATTTGTGCTTCGGCGTCGCCAGCTTCACGCAGCTTCATCTGATCTTCAAAGCGAGCTTTCTGATCAATTGGATCATTGAGCTCAGCAAAAGCATTGCAAAGCTCTGCTGTGCCAGCTACAAGCTGAAAGCGCAAAACCTTGGCGGGATTGGTGGGATCTTTTTTAGCCAAAGGTGAAACCTCAATTGGATGACCAACCAAGAAACATGGCTGAATCATTTTAAGTCTCACTGTTTTTTTATACACCGTGTCGATCATGCGCCCTTTGCCATAAGTTTTTTCATATTTGATTCCGAGTTCATCCGCTTTTTTCATTAAATCAGCCACACTCACTTCGCCAGACAAATCAATGCCAGTTTCCTTTTTGAAAGCATCAAAATAATCCACGATTGGAAATTTTTGTGACCAATCAATTGTTGCGCCTTCATATTCAGTGGTCATTCCGCCAGTCACATTCTTCACAATTTCTTTGTACATATTTTCAGAAAATTCAATTCCCTTTTGCAAATCCCAATATGCTGCATAAAATTCCATGTGATCAAATTCTTGCAAATGATGACGATCAATTCCCTCATTGCGAAAAACACGTCCTATTTCAAAAACTTTTTCATAGCCGCCCACCAACAATCTTTTCAAGGCCAGCTCCAAAGAAATTCGCATGTAGAAATCTTGATCAAGTGCATTGTGATGCGTGACAAATGGCTCAGCATCAGCTCCTCCTGGAGTGTGCTCAAACACTGGGTTTTGCACCTCCAAAAATCCATCCTTAGCCAAAAACATTCGCACAGTTTGCCAGAAGATGTTTTTCTTGCGGAAAAGATCGCGCGTTTCAGGATTGGTCATCAAATCCAAATATCTTTTTCTTAAAAGTTCCTCTTCATCTTTGATTCCAAAATGCTCCGTTGGAATTGGACGAATGTTTTTGGAAAGCATTTTCCAATCAACAACTTTCAGAGATTTTTCTTCGGTCTTGGTCACAAACAATTCTCCAGTCACTTGCACAAAATCTCCCAACTCAACATTCTTCGTGAAAAGTTTGAACAATTCCTCAGCCATGTTTCCCTTATTCAGAAAAAGTTGCATCTTGCCTGATTCATCTTCAATGTTGGCAAAAGCACTGCCACCCATTGGCCGCATTGAACGCACACGTCCAACCAAGGTGATTTTCTTATCTCCCAATTCAGCGAACTTTTCCAAAGCCTCGGAATTTTTCATTTCGCGCTCTGATTTTTCCGGATATGGATCCATGCCAAACTCTCTGATTTTCTCAAGTTTTTCCAATTTGGTCTGTAAAATATCTTCGCGTACCATAATTGTTATGAAATTTTGAATTTTTAATTTTGAATCTTGAATGAATTTCCAATGTTTTAATATTTCAAACATTCAGTCATTCAGATTTGATTCGAAATTCGAAATTCAGACTTCGAAATTTTATATAATTAAACAAATAGCCACCAAACATAAGTGACAAATCTTAATACCCCTTATCTTAAGCCATAATCAGTGTTTTGGCAATTTTCACTGCGCCTTCGCGCAAAACTTTCAGCTCGCCATCATTGCCAATCTCAGCAATGGTTGAAGGTTTGGATTTCAATTTTCCCCAATCAACATAGAAATCCACTTCTTCGCCAAAATATTTCTTGGCCTCCAAATATGTTGTAGCCGGATTTTTACCTGCCAAATTGGCACTTGGCGCCACCAGTGGTCCAACTTTTTTCAAAAGACTCACGAGCTCTTCATCAGCAGGCAGGCGAAAAGCCAAGCTGTTTTTCCCGCGGTGAAGATATTCCCATTTCTTGAGCTTGCAGCCAAAAACCACACTCACCTTGCCTGGCCAAAGCTTTTTCAAAACATTTTTTTGCGCAGCACTGCAAACAACGCCGAATTTCTTGAGATCATTCAAAGATGAAATCAAAATGATCATCGGCTTTCCCAATTCTCTTTTTCGAAGTTCATAAATTCGCTCCACTGTTTTTTTGTCGAGCGCACTGCCAACAATTCCATAGAGCGTGTCAGTTGGAACAATGCCAACTCCGCCCAATTTCAAAATTGGCGCGATGGTTTTTTGAATTTGATTCCAATCTTCTTTTTTCATCCGCATTTATAATATTGTTGTTCGGCTTTTTGAGCTCGAGGAGAATTTATGTTGACGATCTTGTGGCTCTCGTTTGAATTCATCTTGTTGCTGGTCATTTTGCTCGTTTTTTTTGCCAACTTCCTCACCACTGAAAATGAAGATGTAGATGATATCCAAAATTGCAAGTGTATTTAAAACCATCAATGACAAAAACCACCCCACATGTCCGCGCCGCGCCGCCCGCCAAAGAGCCGCAGCTTTGAAAGGCACAGTCAGCACCAATACTACAATGACAATCCATAAATGCTCTAACAATAATTTCTCCATAGACATAAGATAATATAATGACAATTTATCTTATCAATATACCACACAATTTTGGATAAAAAAACATTGCAGATATTTCAAACATGGTGTATAATTTTAGCATAAAAGGTTTTCCACCTTTTGGTATCTGCGCTCGCTCGGAAAAGAAGATGAATCTTCTTTTCACTCGCTTCGCTTGATAATAAAACAAAAATCAAAATACGGGTGGTGCTTAGGATTAAAAACCTGAGTTCTTCTTGTCAAAAACAAAAATGACATTAAATCAACACACCAGCGATGAAATAAGTGAGCAAGACAAGGCTCACAAAATTGAAATGCTTCGGCAAATGATGCTGCAGGCAGAAAAAACCATGCAAAGCGCCAAAGCGATGCTTTTGCAACTGGAAGGCAAGAAAAAAACTGGGCGCAAGAAAAAGATTGACGAAGATGCCGAAGGAAATGTTGTCGAAGGAACTTTCGATGGACAAATCATGATCGGAGTTGATGGAAAACAATATCCAGTGCCTGCAAACTATGCTTCAAAATCAAAACTTGTCGAAGGTGACATGCTCAAATTAACCATCACCAACGACGGATCTTTCGTATATAAACAAATCGGGCCCGCAGACAGAAAAAGCGTGATTGGAATTGTCAGCCAGGATGAAAAAGGCAACTATTTCATTTTTTCAGAAGGAAAACCATACAAGGTTTTACTGGCTTCCGTGACATATTTCAAAGCTGAGCCAGGAGACGAAGTTGTCATCATGCTTCCGCGTGAAATTGAAGCCACTTGGGCAGCCATTGAAAATGTTTTACAAAAAGGAAATGATGTGGCCATTTCCATGTCAAGATATTCAGCAGCCGAGCCAAAAGCCATGCCAAAACCACCGCTTCACAAAAAATTTCCAGTTGACAACGAATTAAATTCCTGGAAAGAAGATCTTAAGCATGAGGAACATGAAGAAAAAGATCCTCCAAAAAACAACTACGACGCCAAGCCACTACTAGCCAAGGATGATTTCGTTGATGAATGGACAAGTGACATTGAAGAATTGGAAAAGGAAATCAAAGCCCAACAAATCTAATACTCTACAAATTACCAATGAAATACAAATTTACAAATATACGAATTTTTGTACATTTGTAAATGATTTGTAATTTGTAGAATCAAAATTTACATTTAAATCATTAATCCTCATTATACATGCATGGAAAATACAACGGGAATCAGAATTACCAAAAGAGATTACGAATTCGCCATCGCAGCAGGACTTCTAATTGGACTACTATTATTGCCGGTTCTCAAAACTGCCAAGCCTGAGCTTTTCGCGAAATTTGCCATTGCCATTGTGCCATTTTTTCTGCTGGCCACACCACTTGGATTGCGCATTGCATTTTTGTTTGGCAAAAAAATCGCCATCATCTATCAAATTGCAAAATTTGGATTAATTGGAGTGCTCAACACACTGGTTGATTTGGGTGTTCTTGCTTTGATCACTTTGCTTTTCAGCTTCTATTTCCAAATTGAAGCCAAAAGTGTTTTAATTGGAACAATAACTTTCTATTCCATCTACAAAGCTGCTTCATTTATCATTGCCAACATCAGTAGCTATTTCTGGAACAAATATTGGACATTTGATCAAGGTGCAAAAAAACAAACCAAATCTGAATTTATGCAATTTTTTGCAGTCAGCATTGTTGGATTTTTGATTAATGTTTTTGTTGCATCATTCGTTTTCAAGACCATTCTGGGATCAGCAACCACTCTTACTGATGGACAACTTGGTCTGCTCGGCGCAGCTGCCGGCTCAATTGCTGGACTTGCCTGGAACTTCATCGGCTACAAGCTTTGGGTTTTTAAGAAATAACTTCTTCACTCGTATTAAAACTTCACTGAAAAGTGGGGTTTTTTCTTTTATTTTAGTATGTTAGAATAGTATAAAGTCCCCACTAAAATACCAATCTTTTACTAATATACTAATGTCCACAAAACAAATAGATTTAGAATATAAGGATTTAAGCTTCGAGCTTGTCGGAATTCTCTTTGAAGTCTACAATGAGCTAGGCTATGGGTATAAAGAAATATATTATGAAAAAGCTATCAAGCAATGCTTGGATGAAAAAAATATAAGGTATAAGGAGCAAGCTCCCTTTATTCTTTCTTTTCATGGAAAAATTATTGGAAGATTTTATTTAGATTTTCTTATTGATGAAAAAATAGTGCTCGAAATTAAAAAAGGAAATTATTTTTCAAAGAGAAATATTGAACAAATTAATGAATACTTAAAGGCAACCAGCATGAGATTAGCGATATTGGCAAACTTTACGCCAAATGGAGTTAAATTTAAACGCATAGTTAATATAAGAAAAGATTAGTATATTAGTAAAAGATTAGTAATTTAGTCGGAATCATATCAAATAAAAAATTATGGCAACAGCTCTCTACAGAAAATATCGCCCACTTACCTTTTCAGATGTCATCGGACAAGGTCACATCGTGCAAACACTTTCCAATGCAATCTTGCATTCTCGAGTTGGCCATGCCTATCTTTTCACTGGTCCGCGCGGAACAGGCAAAACCACCATGGCTCGCATTTTTGCCAGAGCTGTGAATTGTCAAAATCCCAAAGGCGCTGATCCATGTTTAGAATGTGACGTCTGCAAAAACATCACGCAAGGAACATCGCTCGACATCTTCGAAGTTGATGCTGCTTCCAACACTGGCGTGGACAACATTCGCGAACTGCGTGAAAACGTGAAGTTCCCACCGTCGCAAGCAAAATTCAAAGTATATATCATCGATGAAGTTCACATGCTTTCCACTGGCGCTTTCAATGCGCTGCTCAAAACTCTGGAAGAACCACCGGCACATGTCATTTTCATTCTGGCCACCACGGAAATTCACAAAGTTCCCGAAACCATCATTTCACGTTGTCAGCGCTATGATTTCACGCGTCTTTCCTTGGAACATATCATTGAAAAACTTTCCACCATCGCAAAAAATGAAAATGTTTCCATTGAAAAAAATGCGCTTGAGATGATTGCCATTGCTGCCGAAGGAGGTATGCGCGACGCTGAATCATTGCTCTCACAAGTGATGGCACTTGAAGACAAGAAAATCACCGCCAAAGAAGTGGAAGAAATCCTGGGCACCACGCAACGACAATCCCTGGAAGCCATGGTTTCATATTTGCTCAGCAAAAATGCAGCCAGCGCCATCACACTGGTGAATGAACTTTCTCGCGACGGCTATGACCTGGATGTTTTCAATAAATCATTTCTGAACTATTTGCGCCAAGTGATGCTGGTCTCGGTGGATGAAAAATTGGCCAAAATCTTTGCCTATGAACTGACCAAAGATCAATCTTCGGCTCTTGTTGAGCAGGCCAAAAATCACAGTCCCAAAGAATTGCTTTTGATCATTCAATGTTTCTCTGAAATTCAAGGCAAAATGAAATCAGCGTTCATTCCCCAGCTTCCTTTGGAAATGGCTATCATCAAGGCTGTTTCGCCTACCTCAGCGCCAATTCAAGCCACAGCGCAGACTCAGAATATCGCTCCCACGCCAAGGCCTGTCCAAGCAGCCCCTAGTGCTCCACAAATGAGTACGCCTGTCCCAACTCAGACAATTTCAACTCCAGCAGCGCCCCAGACGCCTAAAATGGATCCCATTTCACCATTTACCCCTCAAAGTGCTGAAGTGGCACCCATAAAATCTCAGCCAAGCGAGAAAGCTCCAATTTCTCCTTCAGTTGAGCCAACTTTGGTCAAAAATGAAGCCCAAATTGCAGATTCTGGTTTCACTCTCAATGATGTCAAGAAACATTGGGGTCAATTCATCATTGAAATAAAACAAAAAAATCACAGTCTTTCAGCTGTACTGCAAAGCTGCCAACCTGTTGATGTCACCGCTGGAATTGTCACCGTGGCCACCAAATTCACTTTCCACAAAGACAAATTAAATGAATATGGCAACAAATTGACATTGGAAGAAGTTTTTGCTAAAATACTGGGGTTGCGATTGCTCATGAAAGTGATCACCGCCGAGGAAGCTGGCATCACAATTGCATCCAGTTTGAACCAACACGTTTCAACTGGCAGCGTCGAACAAACACCTCATGAAACCAGCTCCCTGCTTTCAGATGCGATGGGAATCATGGGCGGACAGATTATTGAGTAGTCAAACAATAAAAAAAGCTTTTTTGAAAAATTTTGTGTGAAGTTGGGCCGTAGCCAAGCGGTAAGGCAACGGGTTTTGATCCCGTCATACCTAGGTCCGAATCCTAGCGGCCCAACTGCGCACAGAATTCTATCGAAATAAAAAATACGTAATCAGTTACGTATTTTTTTAATGTTGCCTATTTAACAAACAAAAAAACATGCAACAATATTTTGACAATATCGAACCACAGATATATTATATAAACATAATAACTATGGTTTTTATATGATTAAAAAGAACTTAGAAAAATTAGCAGCGATAGCTTTGCGCAAGCAAGGATTTTCATATAATGAAATTCTTCAAAAAATTCCAGTGGCCAAATCAACCCTCTCTGTTTGGCTAAGAGATATTGGAATTGCAAAAAAGCAAACTCAAAGATTAACAGAAAAAAGAAAGGTTGCACAACAAAAAGCTCATCAAACTTGTCGAAACAATAGAATAGAAAAAGAGAGAAACATCATCTCTCAAGCAAGATCTGAAGTAAAAAAAATCTCACAAAAAGAACTTTGGCTGATTGGAATTGCACTGTACTGGGCTGAAGGTTCAAAGCAAAAAGAAACCAATGTTTCACAAGGCGTATCATTTGGAAATTCTGATCCGCAAATGATTTTATTATTTCATAAATGGATGCAAGAATGCTGCAATGTTTCAAAAGAAAGATTTGATTATAGGATTTACATACACAATACAGCTGATATAGAAAAAGCAAAAAAATTCTGGAGCAAACTCCTAGATGAAAAAATCGAGAAAGTACATTTAAAAAATCACAATCCAAAAACGATTTGGAAAAATTCACACAATGATTACAATGGTTTATTAAGAATAGATATTACAAGAAGCACTGATTTGAACAGACGAATTAAGGGCTGGGTATTGGGAATAGTTAATAATTTAAAATAAAGACTCAGCCGAGGACAGTCCTCTGCTGAGCCACAGCATCGATAGATAAAGAAGATACCGAACATTCATGGTTGGTATCTTTGCATTTAAAGTCTGGATTCAAATCCAGGATTACCTTCAAATGCTGACAGTTATTATTTCAATTGACTTTATATCACATTTTCTCTAGGATATTTATAGTTCCTTAAATTGGTGATAGCATCTTTAGCCTTTATGGACTCAGGATGCTGTCACCAAAGATTCGGTATAATGCCGAGCACTTGGATTGTCCAAGTCCCATGCGACAGCCTGGAGGTTGAAATGAAGCGATATCAGAAGACGACGATGGAATGGAATTGCTACCTTGGCCTGAAGACAATCGTGCCCGTCACCGACTGGCATGAGCAAAGCGAAAAGCATATCCACACGGTTAGTTCAATCAAAGCAACTGCTCTTCCTGATCGAAGAGGACAAGTAGAGGTGTGCATCAGAAGGGTTTGCATCAGTCCAACAACGGAAAGAAAAAACATTCTTACCCTATTGTCCGAAGGACTTTGGAAGCAGAAAAAGGAATTGCTTCGCCTTAACAACAATAATGATCATATCATCATTAAAAATGAAAATGATCATTCTGGTGTTTATGCAATTGAGTTCCAGATGGACAATGGAGAAAATTTCTGCGACATGGCTATTAATATTGTCCAGGAAATATTAAACATTCTTGGCGTGGATGATAACAATGGGCACACGGTTGCCAACTTCACAATCAAACAAGAAACATATGTGCAGTTCGAAGATAACTGGATCACTTTCGCCAGTTGGCTACGAATCAGGCATCGCCTGCCAATGTGCTATTAGCCTCAGGGTTAAAACAATTTATTGATGAAATTTTTAATAAGGCGCTTCGCAACTGAAGCGCTTTTTCTATCTGCTAATCAAGGGTGATCATCTATTTTATCCAAATATAAACATCAATTGACTTTCATTCAACCGTCTTGTATCATTAAAAACCAACCAAAAAAACTAGCAATTTAACAACTCAAAGTAAAAACTTTCAAAGGAGGCTTGCCATGCCAGCATATACACTCTTGGTTAAAACTTACACAAAAACGCAAAGAGGGAGAACAAAACTGTGTGGCATCATTGCACTCAAGAATGGTGAAGTCTTGCAAAAAGAAGAAGACAAATCGACACTCAGGGAATTGTCCAGAGCTCTTCGCAGCCTTGGATACCTGCCACCGAACATTGAACTTTCAAAAAAATGCACCATTGAGTTTCAACATAATGCCAAAGAAACTCCTAGGGCTAAGAAGATCGAAAGAACAATTGCTGCCAGCAATTTCATTGCTGTGCTGGCGGAAAAAAATGACAACAGGGATATTTCAGACAAAACATTTCGCAAATTCTTCGCAGATAATTTGCAGTTTGTGATTTATGAAAGAGATGAAAAAACATGAACTTAAAAACTTTTTTGCAAAAGGAGAAGAAAGGCTATGGAGATGAAATACAGAAAGTTTGTTGACAATGGCAAAGGAGATTGCATCTATTGCCGCGAAAGACGTCATGATTGTCGCTGCGATGAATTCACAGCTAAATCGCTTGGCTATAACTATGATTGCATCATTATAACCAAACTACTGGAGCAACCACCTATGCCAGCAGGATCAACTCCACTTGAAGCATTGGCATTTCGCCTCAAGCATCCAACTTCCCAAAAAGCAGGTATCGGGATTTGGAGAAAAGGCAAAACGTGGTTCAGAAGCAGCATTGACCTTGTTGATTATCACAATAGCTTAGACACTGAAGTTGATTGCGAGCAATGACGGCTGTCATAAATTTACATTCGCAAAAGGGTAGACATAACATGTCTACCCTTTTAAATTACTTTCATTTTATGGAATTTTTTGCATTTGTAATTTATCTTAATCTGATCATGACTATTGCCGCTACAGCCAGACAGGCAGCCAAATAGAGCTGCCAGGAATGTTTCAGATCTTTGTTTTTGATGTCATAAATTTGGAACAGCAAGATGTTCAAAACTGTCAAAGAAATCAAAAGTGTGATTGGAAGCTCCTTAAACAAAAAAGCTTCAATGATCGTGAAGACATAGATCAAAAATCCAAAAAAAACAAAATCGGCAATTTTCAATTTTCCACCAACAAAATCACGCTTCAAACTATTAAGGCAAACTGCCAAGAAAACCAGATGCAAAATCACTTGCGCAAACATCACATGCAGCAGTGGCATAGACTGAACCATTAAAGCATTTTTATAGGCAGCAAACTGCACCACACCAGCAATGCTTAAAAACAGCACTAACAATAAGGTTGAGCTCAATTTAGGATCTTTATTTTGACTGATCTTATTTTTTGACAATAAAAATCCTGCCAATAAAAGCATCATCACACCCAATAATGTTGGCAAATTGAAATTGCTCTTGAAAAAGATGACGTCAATGAGCATTGCCACAAAAGTGGAAATTGCCAATTGATAGATGCCAAGTTCAGAGAGTGCCTTGAATTTCAAAATATACAAAATACCCAGGTTGGTTGCAATGCACAGCACAATCCAAAGCAACAAATTGGCGGCATATCTTTCTGAATAGATGAAATTATGCTGATAATATAGATATACAAAGGAAATAAGCCAAAGCGGCAAACCAGCCGAAAGCAGACCAAAAGAACTGATTGATGAAATGTCCTTTTTTCTGAGACTTTTCCATCTAATGGATAGCAGCGTCCAGATTATTGAATTTATGATCGCCAGCAGGATTATTGACATACAAAGATGCTTATCAAATTTAAAATTAAAAGACACTAAATTTCCCCAAGCATTAAGCAGATTATATCACACCACATAGAGTAGAGATACGATAAAATGTTGACTTTTTTTCAAAATAGTATAAAATAAACACTTATTCTTTGACAGTAAAATATCCCAACAAAAGGAGATAGAAAAGCGATGAAATGTCCAAATTGTGAAAGCAGAGTGTTTGAGGTCTATGAGGCAGGAGGATATGTATCAGGAAATCCCATCAAGGAATGTGGGTGTGGACATATCTGGAGAATTCTGCCAGCGAGAATCGAGGAAGAGAGGATTGATGTCATCAGACAAGGAAAGCCGGTGCGTGTTTAAAATTAAGCACAGCAAAAGCCTGTGGAAAATATTTCCACAGGCTTTTTTCATGCAACTTTTTCAAAAAGAACTTTTGAAAAAAATTAAGCCAATTCTTCCAAGGCTTTCTTGAGAACATCTATTGACTGCACGCCAATAAACTCCTTAACTACAACACCTCCTTTGAAAATTTTGAGTGCTGGAATTGACATGATTCCATAGGCTGAAGAAACTTTTCCATTCTCATCAACATTTATTTTTCCAACCTTCGCCTTTTCGCCCATGGCCTCAGCCAGTTCAATAATAATTGGCCCCATCATTTGACATGGTCCACACCAAGGTGCCCAAAAGTCAACCAACACTGGGACTTGCGAATTAATAACTTCTTGATCAAAATTTTGATCAGTAAATTCCATTTCTTTGCTCATGTTATTTTTCTTTAATTTAATTAATATACCCCCAAGGGGTATATTAACATAGTGCCCAAGTCATGTCAACAAAAAAAGAAGCGTGAAGCTTCTTTTTTTGTTTCTTAATGCAACATTATTTCATCTTGTCACATTTCCCATCACCATTAGCATCAACAAAATTTCCCCCCTTATTTTGTCCTTGCTGTTTGTGTGCTCCGCATCCACCTTGTCCACCACATTGACCCTTGCCTTGACCTTGGCCAAGTCCGAGCTCTGTGCGAATTGCAGCAGCCTCAGCAGTCTTTCCTTCCAGCATCAAATTATGCATTTGAGTGAAGCGTGAGAAGTTCTGCTCATTCACAACGCGAGTTGCTCCACGGTTTCCCATTTGATTTTTCCAAGCAGCATAGTCATTGCTTTCAAAAGCTGTTTGCATTTGCGCATGACGCTCTGGAGTGTAGTTTGGGCCAAATTGACCAGCTGCGCGCCCTTGAGCAGCATAGGCACTAACACCATAAGCAGCAGCACCAACGATTGCGAGACTTAGCACTCCCAAGGCGATTCCTTTGTTCATCATATTTTCTTGTCCTGTTAAATTGTGGTAATCCACATTATTTAACTGGGATTATAATTTACTTATTAATTGTTGCCAACATTACATAAAACGTAAGCCATCAGAAAAGTTTTCAATTTATTATCTAGCTAAACGAGCGAAATGATTTGTCAGCAGACAAGCATTTCCGAGTGAGTGACGATACCAAAAGGTTTAATACCTTGAGGCTTGCCTCGAAAACCCAAAGGGTCCAGGGCTTGCCCTGGGGTATTAATACTCTTTTATTTTTTTTGCATAGGACAATCAGTCTGCACTGACATGCATGCTTGACCACCACTGTCGCCGCCCATCATGTTGCCGCCCATCCAAGGACGGATTTCAGTTGCTTGAAAGGTGCTGGAGCTCAAAGACTTTCCAATGATTTTAATCATTTGCCCCACTGAAACATTTGCTTTTGGCCTGATTAAGGTTGTTTCAGAGAGCAGCACATTCCAACTTTTTCCATTCAAATCCGTGATTTTCATTTCGTCACTTGAGCTTGTAATAATTTTTCCAGCTAGAAAACCTTCTTGTGGATTGCTCCATTGCGACTCCTTAGTGACCATCATATGTTGTCCATAATATGGCACTCCTTCGGCCATCATCATATTGAACCTATTTCCCAACCCAAGAAAAGACATTGTGAGTCCAAGAACAATAATGCCCCCTATTGTTATGAGAAAAATTTTGAGCAAACTAAAGCGATAGCCTGTTTCAGTTTTGCGAATTTCAAAAAATGCAGCCAACATAAAGATGCTGATCAATACAGCCCAGAAATATGGGAAAATTGACAATGAATAACCCAGCCTATTGCTATGCACAAAACGATACAAATCCCAATCCAAACTGGCCAACAGATAATATGCTGATGAAAATGACATTGCACCAAAAACCACAATCATTCCAAATAGAAACCACATGCCATATTTCCTGATCAAATACTTCCATTTTGACTCAGGTTCAATATGTTCTTTTTTGATTTTTCCAATTGTATCCTTGATTAGATCTTTCATAACTTTTTCTAAAAACAATTAATTTTTTGCTCTTTCATATTTCTAACCAATAAATCTTTTCCTCTGTTAATCAAAGTCGCAACAGTTCCTTTGGGTTTTTTCAAAATATCCATAATTTCCTCATATTCCAACTCTTGCACAAAGCGCAAGATCAACACTTCCCTGTATTTTAGTGGCAATTGTTCGATGCAACCCTTGACCTTTTCCACACAATCCTTATTTATAATTTCCTTTTCAATATGCACACTGGCGCTGATAATTTTCTCCCATTCATAATCTTCCAAAGAATTTGTTTGCGGCCTGGCGCCAACCTTGCGAAAATGATCAATAATATGGTTATGTGCGATGCGATAGGCCCAACTGGAAAATTTCAATTCCTCATCATATTCATTTAGCTTTTGATAGATCTTGATGAAAACTTCCTGCAACAAATCCTGAATGTCATCACTCCCAAGTTGAGTTAGGCGCCGAATATAGTGAAAAAGTGGCCCCTGATAGCGCTCCATTAAAAGACCAAACATTTCTGGGTCTTTTTTCGACAACTCAATTAAATCAGCGTCCGAACGGACATTTTCTTCGCTCATAATTTCATGATAACACACTTAACATAATACGTTTTTTGAGCCATTTGTTTTCATGCAAAAAAACACAGCCTTTTTAGCTGTGTTTTCACAACTGTTTAAGCATCGTAACGCTTATTTATTATCCTTATTAGTATTAATGCCAAAAAGCCTATACAGCGCGCAAAATCCAGTGGCCGCAGTCACTAATAACACGAATCCCAAGGCATAAGCTATAATGCTCGCTGTTCCAGTAAGCATGGTTGTGCCAACAAGAAACAAGATTGCACCCAAAACAACTCTCAACCCTCGATCAAAATTGCTTTCATTTTTCATATGTTTTAATTAGATGATTAATGCATCAATTACTACACCAAAAAGCAACTTTACTTTCAAGATTGATATATTTTCAAATCATATTCGGCAAGTAGACATCTCACAGCTATTTCATCGATTCAATGACCGCTCTAAAATCTTCCACTTCAATAAGAACGCCCGCCTCATTTTTGAGATTATATTTAATCCCAATGTCCTTTAATTTCATGGTCTTGTCGATATTGTCAGGCAGATTGAGCTTTTCTTGAAAAACCGCAAAGGGAATTTTTGTTGTATCAAGCACATATTGAAGCGTGTTACTGCCACGCAAGTTTGCAGCATTCAATTCTCCAGTATCGGTCACGATATTTGAAGGATATTTTGTTTTCCAAATTGGAGTAAAAGTTAAAATACCCAATGGAATGAAAAAGGCTAACATGATAATCCAGCCGAAATTTTTCTTGGAGATTTCCTTGCCAAAAGTTGTAGCTTTTAGACTGCTGTTTGGACAATTCTTCACACAACCCAAACAACTGATGCAATCTGCTGAATTCACTTCTTTGACACTGCTGACATTCAACTTGGCTGGACAAACAATGTCGCACTTGCCGCAACTAATGCAACTGGATTCATTTCTTTTGATTCTGAATGGACTCAACTTTTTAATGATTCCCAGCGCTGCGCCCAATGGACAAAAATAGCGACACCACCAATTCTTGGAAAATATTGAAGCAAACAACAAGACACCCAAAATTGAATACCCAGCCACCTTTTCATCAAATTCCTCACCCAAATGCATCAATGCATTGAAAGGATCATAGCCCCTGAAAATCAAATCCCCTGTTTTATAGGAAAAATAGATAATTGCCATCAAAATTAAATATTTCAAATATCTGGCATATTTATCTATTGATGCTGGAAGTTCAAGATCTTTTTTAATTCCAAGCTTTTTCCCAAGTGCTCGCAGCCATTCCTGGACAGCTCCTAGTGGACATAAAAATGAACAAAAAACTCGACCGAAAAACAATGTCAGCAAAATCACTATTCCCATCAAAATAAAAGAGCTTGTATAGATTCTTTGCAAATATTGTCCCGTAGTGAGATAGGTCAAAAAACCTTCGACTGCACCAAAGGGACAAAAGGCGTCAATTGGAGCAGCTTTTTCAATGCCAAAGCGCAAATGACTGATTGTCAGAAACAAAACGATGCCAAGCACGATTGCTTGTGAGATTCTCCGCGGGGTAAGGATGTTTTTCATATTTTTTATTATCTAGTGAAACGAGTGAAATGATTCGTCAGCAGACGAGCATTTCCGAGTGAATGACGATACCAAAAGGTTTAATGCCTCGAGGCTTGCCTCGAAAACCCATTGGGTCCAGGACTTGTCCTGGGGTATTAATACACTTTTATTATATATTAGCCTCTTTTTAAATAAACTTTCACGAAACTGCTTTTAAGTTCAGCTGATTTTGCTGGCAGACCATCCAGCTTTCCGTCTTTTGCCATCTGCAAAAGATCTTCCAAATTTTTTCTGATTGTCTTAATTTCTTCGTCATTAGCTTCTTTTTCCACTTCGACAAGCTTGTCATCTGCTTCCACATAGGCGGCGATGACACCACTGGTATCTTTCACATTAGCCTTGTCTAAAACTTTCTCCATGGAGTCATGGAAATCAACCAAGGTGATGGCCAGCATTGAAAATCCATTGCGTTTGAACATTTCCTGAGTGATTGGACGCACTTTTTCAAATTCCAAATGCATAGCTTTCAGGTCGCCACCATAAACACCGTCTTTAGCGCCAGCAATAATTTTTGCGATTTTTTTCAAATCTCCCTCGAAAAGTTTATCCGAGCGCAGTGCGTATGGTCGATATGCCAAATACTTATTTTCAAAAACAGCATAACTCGCTACCAGTTTATCATAATTTTCAATTGATTCAGTTCTCTTCTCCTGTCCCGTGTTGAAAAGAGTTTGCTTGTAATCATTATTCATGACATTGAAATCTTCAATGAAAAATTTCTTGCTGAAAAAAATGCTCGCATATCCTCCTGCAATCAACAATGACAAATAGATGACCACGATTATTGAGCTTTTTCTGAGCACATGTTCAACTGATTGCTGCCTTTTTATCCCCAACACGACATATAGTGGACAAAAACCGATTATCGCAAAAATTCCAATCAGCACTGAAAGTCCACCAATAACGTAGGACCAAGTTCCTGCCAACCAAAAAACAGCACCAATCAACAAAACCGCACTGATTGAAGCTTGAATTCCCCGCTCCACAAATCCTTCATTTTTCATTTTAATTTATTTTAATAATTTACTAAGAAATGCGAATACTTAATACAACGTATCTGAAATAATTTGTTTTCATTTCCATCAAGCAGGCTATCACACAAATTGACTTGACACAAGATACCCCCCTGGGGTATAGTGGATATACGGTAGTTATCTAAATTTTTATTCAAAACAACATGCAAGAACAATCAAAAAAACAACGTTACATCATACTTGTAATAATAATCTCAATAGCCGCTACAACTGGGACAATCTTTCTCAGGAAAACTAAGGCTCAAAACCCAACGCCCGCCCCTATTGTCAAAACAATCATTGCCAAGGAAGCTGACAAGAATTCCTTTCTTGAAATCTCCGGATTTGTGCGGGGAGAAAACCGAGCTGACATCTCACCCCAGGCCAGTGGCAGAATTCTGCGCATCTTTAAGCATGAAGGAGATTTAGTTAAAAAGGGCGATGTGCTCGCGACAATTGATTCTAGTCAAGCTGACGCTCAAGTTGCAGCAGCCGAGGCCAGCACCCAAGCACTCCAAGCCACCTTAAATGACAGCAAAAAATATTATGATCAACTTGTCAGTCAATCCAAAGAAGCTCCAAGCTCAGACGCAACAGACGAGGCAATAAAAAGTGCCAAGCGTGGTCGCGACCTGCAAATTCAAGCGGCCAAGAATCAACTAATTGCAGCTCAAGGAGCTTTGAGCATTGCTCAAGCTGGCAGAAAAAATTCAACCGTGCTTGCTCCCTTTGCAGGAACAATCACCGCCGTCAATGGACGCGAAGGAGGCTTTGCAAATTTTTCCATGCCAATTGTAAGTATCAGCACCAAGAATAGTTTTGAAATTGAAACTTATGTTTCCGCCACTGATGGAAGAAATATTGCAGTTGGCAACATTGCCACTTTGCAAGCCACGGACAACGCCCCAATATCTGGAATTGTCACCACCGTTTCAACCGGCGCTGATTCACAAAGCCTCAAAACACTCATTCGAATTCATCTCAATGACGCTCCAAGAAATGTCTACTTGGGAGATTTCTTGCATGGAAAAATCATGTTTCCACGCGAGCAAAGCGCAATTTCCATTCCAAGGTCGGCCATTATTTCTCGAGGTGGCGACACTACAGTGTTTATTATAGATGAAAATAATGTTGCCAAGGAGCAAGCAATTCGAACAATTGGTGAACATGATGGATTTGCTGATGTTATTTCAGGCATAACTGCCAATCAAAAAATCGTCACCGAAGGACAACAATATCTCATAAATGGCATAACAACCACACCTTATGCAACAAATTAATATGCCAATTGAAGAAAAACAGAAGAAAATAGGTTTTGCTGGAAAATTAGCCAGGACATTCGTCAAAAATAAGGAATTGAACATTTTGGCCATGCTCTTTATTGTTGTTTGGGGAATAGGCAGTTTCATCTTGATACCAAAAGCGTACAACCCTGACATCGTTGCGCCCGCTTTCACTATCACCACCAGCTTTCCTGGTGCCAGTGCCCAGCAAGTTCAAGAATTGATCACGCGTCCAACAGAAGATGCTATCAGTGAACTTCCAAACATTGATCAACTCAGCTCTCATTCATTTGATGGCGGACAAAGTGTCACCATGGTGCAATTCAAAGTTGGCACGCCAGCTGAAAATGCCAAAATTTCACTTTCGCAGAAATTGCGAGACAATGCCAATCAAAGACCAATTGGTGCTAGTGAAGCATCCTTAGTCACTATGGATCCTGATGATGTTCCCATTATCAGCATTGCACTCACTTCAGAAAATCGTTCTCCACAAGCACTACGAAATTTGGCTTTTGATTTGGCTGATCAACTTAAGCTTGTCGATGGAACCTCAAAAATTTCCGTTATCGGTGGACTTAGTAATAACTTGCAAATTGAATTAAACAGCGAGAAAATTTCGCAATATCATTTGGCAGTTTCAGATGTGATAGGCGTGCTGCGCAGCGCCAATGGCGTCTATACAGCTGAGTCATTAAAAAATAATACTGACAAAGAAATCCTTAGGGTAAATGGCAGCATTTCATCCGCCAAAGATGCTGCAAACATCGTGCTTATTGCCAGTCAAGACAAACCGCTGCTCCTTGGAGATGTGGCCACCATCACAGATGGTCCCGGTGAAATAAGCAGCAGTGTGCATGTCAGCGAAAAAAATTCTGCGCCCAAAGAAGTTGCCTATGTGACCATTGCCAAAATAAAAGGAGCCAACATCAGCTCGGTGACCAGCGCTGTGCGAGAAAAACTTGCGACTGCTGAAAAACAAAATCAATTTTCTTTGGTTAATTTTTCAGTCATGCGCGATGATGGAGAAGTGGCCCATGAAGAAATTTCCACGCTCACAAAGCATCTAATTTTTTCAATTTTAATTGTGGTGATCATTCTGATGGCATTTTTAGGGATGAGAAATTCATTGATTGTAGCCATTTCAATTCCTCTGACCCTGCTCACCTCTTTTGGAATTGGGCTGTTGGCTGGACAAACAGTGAATCGCATCACACTCTTTGCTCTCATTCTGGCGCTTGGCCTCTTGGTTGATGATGCCATCGTAATCATTGAAAATGTTCATCGCACCATCAAAAATAATCCTGGCAAACACAAATCCTCCTTGATCGTGCAAGCAGTGGATGAAGTTGGTATGGGCGTGTTCATGTCCACCATCACCATCTTGCTTGCCTTCATTCCAATGGCATTTGTCAGTGGCATGATGGGGCCATATATGAGTCCGATTCCATTTTTTGTTTCCGTGACCTTGTTGGTTTCACTTTTAATTGCCTTCACAATTAATCCCGCTCTTACTGGAATTTTTTCTTCGCATAAATCAGAAGAAAAAGAAAACATTTTTGTGAAATCAATTCATAAAATAGAAAACCGCTATGCCCAATTAATTGGAGAGCTTACCAAGAATAAACGTAAGAAAAACATCGTACTCGCTTCAGCTGCAGTGTTGTTATTCCTATCACTACTGTTGCCCCTATTTAAAATCGTGCAATTTCGCATGCTACCCAAAGCAAACAAAGAGCAATTCTACATCTATCTGGATATGCCTAGCTATGCCACTTATGTCAAAACAAATGAAGTGGCTTTGCAACTTGAAAAAAGCGCATTGAATTCAGCGGACGTTGTCAGTGTTGAAAATTTCATTGGCACTGCTCCCATCTCAGACTTCAATGGTCTTTTCAAGGGAAGCTTCATGCGCTCAGGCGAAAATCAAGCAACTTTGAAAATAAATCTGACTTCTCACAAAGATCGCAAACAAACTTCAGAACAATTAGCACTGGGTTTGCGAGATGTTTTGACCGCAGAAGTTTTGGCCAAGCAACCTGATGCAAAAATCACTGTTGTTGAAGATCCACCAGGACCACCAGTGCGCAGCACTTTTTTTCTCAAAGTTCAAGGCAATGACCAGCAGCTGCTGAATTCAACCGCGCAAGACCTCGAGCAATTTGCCAAAAACATTCCTGGCATCGTCGATTTGAAAACAACAATTGCGCAGCGCTCAAGTGAAAAACAATACAGCATTGACATTGAAAAAGCTGGCAGACTCGGAATCGCGCCAGCCACCATCATTGAAACGCTGCATAGTTCCCTGTCAGGCCTAAATGTTGCCCGCTATTCTTCAACTGATAACGATCAACGACAAGCCGAACAGAAGTTTGTGATTGTGCGCATGCAAGCTGATGATCGCAAAGAAACTAATGATCTTTCGCGCATCACAGTCAGGGCTGCCCATGAAAACACGGTTCCAATTTCTGAATTACTGATTGAGCAGCCGCTATCAATGCAAAGTGAAATTGCCACCGATTCTCGCGAGCAAGTTGTCTATGTCAGCGGAGAAATGGGAGCGCGCAGTGTCATATATGCAGTCTTTGATCTTTTTCCAAAACTTCTTGGTTATCATCTCAGTGATGGCAGCGGAAAAATTGTTGCTTGGTCTCCACTGGGTGTGACCTATGAAAGTGCAGCTGGACAGCAAGTCAGCGTGCACATTGATGGCGAATGGAAATTGACTTTGGAAATTTTCCGCGACCTTGGAACTGCCATGGGTGTTGCTCTGCTGCTGATTTATTTCGTGCTGGTCATTCAATTGCGTTCAATCGTCATTCCCCTGCTCATCATGGCCACCATTCCACTAGCCCTAATTGGCGTATTGGTTGGATTTGCAATTTTAGGAGCAACCAAAGGAACTTATTTCAATGCCACTTCCATGATCGGCGTCATTGCGCTGGCTGGTATTGTGGTTAAAAATGCCATCATCTATCTGGCTTATCTTGATGAGCTTAAGGAGCAAAAAATGCCACTCTCAGCCGCTTTAATGGAAGCCGGGCGCGTGCGATTGCTGCCGATTCTTTTGACCTCTCTGACGGCAATTTTAGGTTCACTCACCATTATTGCCGATCCAGTCTGGGAAGGTTTGGCTTGGGCGATTATCTTTGGACTTTCAGTTTCAACCTTCCTCACGCTCATCATTTTTCCATTGCTCTATCAAACATTTGAAGGCAAAAAATGGGAAGAAAAAGAGTAAAAAAGTAAACACCAAAAAGCGCCAACACATGGCGCTTTTTATCTTTTTCAGCTAAACTGGGGCTATGCACTACAAACTATATACAACCTCAATAAAGGCTTGGGATGCCATGATTGAAGAGATTGGCAAAGCCACCAAATCCATCTATCTGGAAATGTATATTTTTGAACGTGACACAACAACCAGTCATGATTTTATTGGCAAATTGAAACAAAAAGCCCGCGAAGGCGTGCGAGTGGTGATTGTGGCCGACGCCTATGGCAGCAAGAATCTGAGAAATGAAATCGCACACTCCATGGAAGCCTCTGGCATTGAACTCATTTTTTTCAGTCATTGGCTGAGGCACATTCACAGAAAGGTGTTGATTGTCGACAAAAGAATTGCTTTCATTGGTGGGGTCAACATCGGAAAACGCTTCACGCATTGGAATGATTTGCAACTAAAGATAAGTGGACGCATCACAAGCAGACTCCTGCGTTCATTTGCCTATACCTACGAAATGGCTGGCGGGAAAAATCCCAAAATTTTGAAATTCAGAAATGGCAAATTGACTTCCAAATTGAAATTTTGGCTCATTGAACATTGGCCAACAAAAAACATTCACACACTCAAAAGTCATTACGTGGAAAAAATTTCCCATGCTAAAAAAAGCATTCTGATTGCCACTCCATATTTCACCCCGCCACGTTGGCTCAGCTCCCTGCTGGACAGTGCAATTCGCAGAGGCGTCAGTGTGGAAATATTGATTCCCAAAAAGGTTGATTTGGAGATCATGAATCCGATCAATTTGCATTATATGAACAAGCTTTCCCCGCTGGGCGTCAAATTTTATTTGGCGAAAAAAATGAATCATGCTAAATTACTCATTATCGATGAGGAGGAAGGCCTCATCGGTTCGCAAAATGTCGATTTGGCTTCCTTTCAATTGAACTCAGAAGTTGGAATATTCTTCAAAGAAAAAAGTCTATTGTCAGAACTTGCATTGGTCGTGAAAAAATGGAAACAAAATTCAGAATTATTCAAACCACAAAAATACAAAATGCGATTCATCGATTATATCATCTTGATTCTCAGCAAGATATTCTACCCAATCCTATAAAGGAGGATGAAATGATTCAAAAGTGCATAGGCTGTATTATGGCTATTGCTGGATTATTTGGTCTGGCATTTGACCGCGAAATTGATTCTTTTTTTCAGATGATGGAACATTCTGCCATACTACTGTCAGTCATGGCGCTGCTGATTGGGATCATGTCTATGGCACTGGCACCGATAAAGCCAAAGATGCTGCCAAAAACAACAGCTGCAAAAACTGAGCCAGCAGATTCGACCAGTAAACCAGATGCAATCAACACTGCTGAAAAATCAAATCAAAAAAAGAATCCTTGGTCAAAGAAACAAAAACCCAAGAAGCCAAGCGAAATTGAGGGTCTCATTGTAGACAAATGAAATTTAATGGGGCGGCAAAATTTGCCAGCCCCATTTTTATTGCTTTCTCTTGCCTAAAACCCATAAAAACCTTATTATTAAAAGGTATTTAAAAAAATATTTCATTTACCACGCTTAAAGTCAGCCTAATTCGAGTAAACAAAAATCAAATGTGTCCAAAAATCCAAATCACCGCCAAAGGCATCCGCGCTGCACTGAAAAAATATGCACCTCACCAATCACTGATTGAATATGTTTGGAATGGTTTTGACGCGCAAGCCTCAATCATCAAAATTGATTACGTTGCGGATGCCCTTGGGAACATTGACTTGCTCACAATTTCTGACAACGGCTATGGCATTCCGCATGGCAAATTGCAAGACAAATTTGAGCCGCTTTTCGAATCAAAAAAGGCCCTGGAAAACAAATTAAAAAAAAATCTCTCAGCCATCCATGGCAAAAATGGCATCGGCCGACTGACCTTCTTCACTTTTGCAAGGAATGCTTCTTGGAAAACAACTTACACTGAAAATAAAGCGAAAATGACCTATGAAATTTATGCCAATGCTGAAAATATCAATCTCTATACCGGAGTGAATGCCACTCCCCATCAAACCACAGAGCAGACTGGTACCACTGTGACTTTCACTGGCATTCATACGCTCACTGCCCCGCAAATGGAAGACAAGTTTCAGGAATATATTCTCAAGGAGTTCTCTTGGTTTCTAGCTCTCAACAGACATCGAGATTTTGCAATTATCATTAATGGCGTACCTGTTGATTATACGAAAAACATTGCAGACAGTGAAAAATTTGAGCTTGTTCATCCTGAAACCAACACGGTATTTTTTCTGTATTATATTCGCTGGGATCAGCGTCTCAACAATGAACCGTCTCGCTATTACTATCTTAATTCAGAGCACAAGGAACGCTGGAAGGAGCCTACAGCCATCAAGAATAAAGGTGAGCAATTCTATCACAGTTTTTTTATTGAAAGCGCATATTTTGATGGCTTCAGTTTTCAAAGCGACCCTGCACAATCACAAGAAGCACTCATTGCTGGCACTCGCTCTGACACGCAGTTTCGATTCATGCGAAGAAAATTGGCCAACATTTTGCGCATCAAAAGAAGACCATTTCTCAAGGGTTTTGCCGAGCAACTCCTGCTTGAATATGAACAAAAAAAGATTATATCACCAGATGCAAAAGAAAATCTGAAACAGACAATCAAAATTCTCTATGAAATGCAACCCAGAATTTTCACTTCTCTAAATTTAGAACAAAAAAAACTTCTTGTTGGATTGCTAGGCGTCGTACTTGAAAGTGAGACTAGAAACAAAATTCCAGAATTTCTTGCCACCATCATTGAACTTTCAGCTGACGAAAAAATAGAACTCAACACCATCTTCTGCATTTAAAAAGACAAAAGGCCATGCGAATTTTTTCGCATGGCCGATAAGTAATAATTAAGCACATTCATTTTTTTGCATCTTTTGAGACAAAATAATGTCTATATAGCCTTCAAGTTGACTTCTTTCTTGAACATTCAACGATTGCATCTGAAAGATGTTGTGCACTGGTTTTTTGATATATAAGACAAATTCTTTATATCTATTTCCATATAAATCAGCAATAAATCTAGCCACATGCTTACAATCACCCTTCATTCCTCCTGATTCATCAGTAAGACAAAATTCATTCTTACCAGTGATGCCAACAACCTTTTTACCCAAAGAATCCACATCAGGAAATAAATTCTCAACAATCATGACTTCTGGTTTAGGCGTATCCAGCACTCCTCCTGTTTGCATTTGCTGCTTTGGCAATATCTCAAAAGGATCATCCACACAAATAATTTCAACAGGATTCAACTCATTGGAAGGCAATTTAAATCTGCTGTGCCAAAAAATCCGCTTTCTTTTGTGCTTCATCAAGAAAAGACCGGTCAATAGTGAACTTCCAACGATAGCTATAAAGAAAAGTTTATTCCCGTCAGTCAATTTTTTTTGTTGGGCTACAACAGGTCCCTGGTTGGATTGATTTGAAGACGTAGCAGCATTCATTGTTCCATAAGAGCTGAAGATGGCATTTGTTGATATATCCTCAACATTGCCATTTCTAATTATTTTTTGTGATTGCTTTTCGACTTTGACATTGTCAGCAATCTCAACAAGGAATTTATCCCCGGGATAAATCAGGTCTGGGTTGCCAGCTTTTCGAAGCTTGTTATGATTTAACTTAATAAGCTCGGCATGATTGACCTGATATTTTTTTGCCAATGTCCAAAAATTATCACCTTTTTTGACAGTAAACTCCATGGTTTGAGCAAAAGCTATATTAAACATAAACATCCCGCAGAAAAGCGCTACTAGTAACATTATTTTTCTCATGACAAACCTCCCCTTGTGCTTGATTTTATATGAAATTGTTAAAGAACAACCAAATTAGATATGACTTTAGTACATTCAAGTTAACAATATATTCCCTCCAAAGTCAAGCCATGGCATGATAATAGCCAGAGAAACAAAAAAAAAGACCTCTTGCGAGGTCTTTTTCGGAATAACTCAGTGAAAACTGTGGGATTATTTCAATACTACAGTTGCACCAGCTTCTTCAAGCTTCTTTTTAACATCTTCAGCGGCAGCCTTAGCAATCTTTTCTTTGATCACTTTTGGAGCTGCATCAACCAAGTCTTTTGCTTCCTTAAGTCCAAGACCAGTGATTTCACGAACAGCTTTAATTACATTGATTTTTTGTGCACCAGCTGATGTCAATTCAACATCGAATTCTGATTTTTCTTCAGCAGCTTCTGCAGCAGCAGGAGCAGCTCCCATCATCATTGGAGCAGCAGCTGAAACACCGAATTTTTCTTCAAGAACCTTCACAAGCTCAGAAAGATCCAAAACACTCATCTTTTCGATTTCTGCAACAAGTTTTTCAAATTTTGCAGGAACCACAACGTCCTTTTTTTCTTCAGTCATAATAGTAGCTTTTTAGGCATTAGCTTTTCAGCTTTTCAGCTTTAAAGACAAAACCTTAAACATTAAATTAAAATAAATTATATACACCAATTACGCTTTTTGCTCTTTTACAGCATTAAGCACATTGACCAATCCGCGTAAGTTGCCAGCCAATACATTGACGAAACCAGAGATCGGAGCATTCAATGTTCCAACCAATTGTCCCAACAATTGTTCCTTTGAAGGAATCTTAGCTAGTGCCTTAACTTCAGCAGCGCTCATGACTTGTTGTCCGAGAACTCCACCGAGGAATTTCACATGCTCATTGGTTTTTGCAAACGTATCAATGATTTTAGCTCCAGCAACTTCATCAGTGTTTGAAAAAGATAAAGCAACTTGACCTTCCATTTTTTTGATACTAACACCTTCGATTCCTGCATTTTTAAGTGCAATGTCGAAAAGTGTTTTGCGAGCAACGATATATTCAACACCAGCAGCTCTCAAGGATTTCTTAAGTTCTGTTGAGTCTTTAACCGCAAGCCCTTTATAATCAACAAAAATTGTTGATTTTGCAGCCTTGATTTTTTCTGTAAGCTCTTTAACAAGCTCAATTTTCTGACTTTTTGTAAGCATTTGCTTTTTCCTACTAATTACAAAAATTTTTTAATGTTTGTAAATTCGTAGCAATTAAAAAAATCTGCGTTTCCGCAGATCGACCTTTGCAACTACAAAAATATTTATTACAAATATCTTCATAGTTCCTCGATAGGTCTTAAACTTTTTCAAGACGCCTACTGTCTGCGGATACTATTTCTATTTAAATTTCCCAAAATTCCTTGTACGCTGATAATTATTCAGCTTTCTTCTCTTCTACAGCTGGCGCAGCAACCTCCTCAGCTTTAACTTCTTCCTCAACAACTGGAACTACAGCCTTCACCATCTTAACAGCTCGTTTCTTCCCCTCAATCACACCTTCTTTAACGAAAAGGTTGTAAGCACTATCAGAAACTTGCGCTCCTTTTGCAATCCATTCTTTGATCTTATCAGCCTTAAGCACAGCCACTTTCTGATGTGGGTCATAGCTTCCAAGCACTGCCACGTGACGACCTGTAGGGGCTGCTGTGTGTTGCTGAAGCACCACTCGAAATTGAGCTCTGTTTTTTCGTCCAACGCGTGAGAATCTAATAGTCAACATAATTTCCTTTTCTTATTACAATTAAATCAAAAGGTATCTACAATACCCTTTTAAGCCTTAAACAAGCTATTTTTTAGTACTCATCCAGTATAGGACTTTTGACATATTTTGTCAATAGTTGCCCTAATTTAAAGGCTAATTCGCTACCGAAACACCAAGCGTAGCTAAATTACTCAGTTATAATGACCTTGCCGAAGTAATCCTGAAATCAAAAAAAAACTCTCCCGCCAAAGCAGGAGAGTTTTGAGATATTGAAAATCGCGGATATTACAATACTGCTTCTTTAGCAGCTTTTGCAAGACGGAATTTAACAACAGTTTTTGCAGCAATTTTAATTTTTGCTCCAGTTGCAGGATTAACTCCCATACGTGCCTTTCGTTTTGCTTTAACCATCTTACCAAATCCAGGCACAACGAATTCTCCAGTTTTCTTAACTTCCTTATATGCGATTGCAACTAGTTCATCAAAGAATCCAGTTACTTCCTTTTTTGCCAAGCCTGTTTTTTCAGACAAGACTGTCACTAGTTGTGACTTTGTCATTTTTGCCATAGTGTTTTTTTTCATTTTTAATCCAGCAATAATGCGGAGTTAAAAACAAACTATTTATTAATTATTTTTCTTTTCTGCATGTTGACTCATGCATAAATTAATTATACACCATTATTAAAAGCTTTGCTAGTCCTTTTCGAAATATTGTCAATAGTCATGGGGCAAGCAAGCTTTTTTGCAATCTATTTGCTGCTTGGCACTAAGGTGTCCACCTTCTTGAGAGCCGTGCGAACAAAGCAATGGTTGCCCTCAACATGCTTCCAATCGTTTATATATGGGCCATTTTGCGATACTTGATCATCCAAACTTGAACGCATAAAATCTGCGCACAATTCATATGAATTTGCATCCTTAATTTTATATATTATATTTTTAACATTTTGAGTTCCGAAGGAAAATTTTGTTTGCTGCAAATCTTCCAATTTTTGAGGAAGTTTTTCAGTCTCACTAAAATAGTTTTGAATTGCACTGTCGATTGTGACCAAATTATCAATCATTTGCTGATCAACATTTTTCTGCTTTGACACCGTTGGCGAATCGATGATGAAAAATCCAGCCACAAAGGTCGCTGCCACAACACTCACGCAAGCAAGCATGGCCTTTTTATTAATATCGGAAATGATTTCTGTCCTGCGCATATCCCAAAAATAATAACCAAAAATTCCACCAGCGATCAGCAGAATCACCAAAACTTTCAACAAGAAACTGCCAGTGTAATCCCCTCCTAAAAAATTGATCACTAGTGCGATAAGGTCGCCAATGATTGTGGCTGAGGCAAAAAACAGCACGATATATGTCAGCCATTTCCTGACCACCGATTCCAGCAAGATCTGCTGATTATTTATTCTCCTGGTGATGATTCGCGAAATTAAAAAATATATCGGTCCAGCAATTATGAGTGCCGCAATGCCAAATTTCACCGCCTCTTGGTTGAAAGCTGGATATGTCCGCATTTCCAGATCAGTCACGAATTTATCAACAAAACCAAACAAAATTGAGCCTTCACCGAAGGACACAAATGCCAGTGACAAGAAAGTCACCAAATAGAGAAAGAAGTCTTGAGCATTACTGTCCTGTTTTATCTGCTGCTGACTTTCAATTTGAGTTTCCATATTTTTTAAATTAGATTAAAAATTAATTCTCACTGATAATACAAATGCCGAGAAAAATAATTCACTTAAAAACAGAGCACTTGCTCTGTTTTTAAAACGCTATTTTATGATTTTTCCACCTTGTCCGATTTGATCAAGCTTAACTGAAAGCAGTTTTGAAATTCCGTCTTCCCCCATGGTCACTCCATATAAAAGTGAAGCTTGGCGCATGGTTTCGCGATTATGTGTGATGGCAATGAATTGCGTGGTGCCAGAAAGTTCCTGCAAAATTTTGCTGAAACGGGCTGAGTTGGCTTCATCCAAGGCTGCCTCCACTTCATCCAAGATCGCAAATGGCGGTGGATTGTGCGAAATGATGGCGAACAACAATGCCAAAGAGGTGAGTGATCTTTCTCCGCCAGAAAGCATGGAAAGATTGGCAATCTTTTTTCCAGGTGGGCAAGCAGAAATTTCTACGCCCACTTCATCTCTTTGGTCATCTTGCTCTTCTTGATTTTCTTCTCCAGCTTGCTGCTCTTCAGTTTCATCTTCTGCAATTTTAGATTTTCTGTTTTTAACTTTCATCTTGATCAAATTGGCATTTCCTCCACCGAAAATAATTTTGAAATATTTGGTAAATTCCTTGTTGATCATTTCGAAAGCTTCTTCAAATTCAATCTTGATGCGTTGATCCATTTCCTTAATGATGGCTTCCAATGAAATCAAAGCGTCAGCCAAATCTTTCAATTCTTGCGTCAGAAAATCAAAGCGCGCCGTGGTTTCATTATATTCATCCACAATCATCGGATCGATTCCGCCAATTTGTTCAAGTTGATTTTTAAGCTTCATGATTTCGCGATCCAATTGTTCCCTGTCAATTGCAGTTCCGTCATATTTCAATTCAGCAACTTCGCATTTAAGTTCATTCTTAATTTCATTGGTCAAATCCTCCTCACGAACTTCCACGCGTGCCAACTTTATCTTGGCATCATTAAATTGATCTTTGAGCACATTAAGCTGTTCTTGTTTAACGCGAGATTCTCTTTCCAATTGAAAAAATCTTTCCCTAAGTTGCCTGATGCGCTGAGTTTCTGCCAAAATTTCTTTTTCAATCTTTTCAAACTCTGCCCTGAATTTGATTTCTTCAAGCTTGAAACCTTTCTTTTTCTCCTCAAGCTCCTCAATTTTCTTATTGATTTCTCCAACTTCTTTGGAATTGTCTTTCTTGATTGAAACTTCACCTTTGCCAGATTCCTCATACAGATCAAAAAGTTGTTGCTGAATGGCTCGTGCTGATTCCTTGATGTCTTGCAAATCTTCCATGTTTTCAGCTTCTTCCACGCGCAAAATCAAGCGTTCCTGCGCCATGCGAATGTTGGAAAGCTTGGCTTGCACATATTTCAAATCAACTGGAATGATTTCAATCACTTTTTGATTGGCCAGTTTTTCACGTTCAACCACGACGCGTCCTTCAGAAATGATCAATTCGCGCTCAACATTGTTAAGTTCATGTCTGATTTGAGTTTTCTTTCTTTCCAATTCCTGCTCTGCGCCACCATCTTGCGCCTTGCCTGATTCGCGCGTGAGCTCGTCATTCATCTTATCCACCTCGCGTTGCATGTTCATCATGCCAGCCCCCATTGTTTCTTTTTCCTGAGAAAATTTCTCCCTTTCGCTCTGAAATTGATGCCACAAAAATGAAAACAATTTGGTTTGCTTTTCCCGAAGCTCAGAAGCCACCGCTTTTCCAAGTTGCGCTTTTTCAGCTTGGCGCTTGAGCATTTTCAGATGCGGTTCAATCTCGCGAATGAGTCCCGCCGTTCGCTCCATGTTTTCCCTGGTTGAATCAAGTTTCTTGGCCGCTCGTTCCTTTTTGATTTGATATTGCTTCACCCCAGCCGCATCTTCCAGCACGCTGCGACGATCAGTTGGCGAGGCATTCAAAAGTGAATCAGACATTCCCTGATTAATCACGCAATAACTGTCTTTGCCCACCCCAGCCTTAGCCAAAAGGTCGCTCACATCCAACAATCGACTGCGATTGCCATTAATCAAATATTCTGATTCGCCTGAGCGATATAGTTTCCTGGTGATGATGACTTCCGTAAATTCCAACGGGATTCTTTTGTCTGAATTGTCAAAATGCAGCGTCACCTGAGCACTAGAAAGTCGCGCCTTGGTGCCAGAGCCTGCAAAGATGATGTCTTCGGCTTTTTTTCCGCGCAGGGTCTTCATGGATTGCTCTCCTAATGCCCACTTGATGGCATCTGAAGCATTTGATTTCCCCGAGCCATTTGGTCCCACAATCGCTGTGATTCCGCGCGCATCTGAGCCAGCATTAAAATTCCCCGCTGGCAGAAATTCCAGTGTGGTTTTATTGGCAAATGATTTGAATCCTGCTATTTCAACTTTTTTTAGATACACAATAGTTCATAAAGTTTTTAAAGTTATAAAGATTGTAAAGCAAAATGCAAACAAAATCCATCTCCTGGACTTCATAAGCTTTCAACTTGATTCACCCTGTTAAATTGCTTCGCACCGACTTCGTCAGATTTAACGAGGTTAACTTGATAACTTTTTAATTGTACTATACTTTTTAATTTTGGGAAAGAAAAACGACTATCATCAATGATGATAGTCGCGTGTTAGGTTTGAAGGAGAAAGTTATTTCTCTTCAATGAAAGAAAGATATTTTTCCAAATTTGATCAATCTTCCATAGGCAGGTGTCAGGACATTACAAGAATGTGCCACTGGCGCGCCTAAGGATTAATCAAATTCATATCTCACTCCTTCAAATTGGTCCGGAGTACGTTTAGTGTTGATTTTTGCCGATATAAGGCTCGTCTTCACTATACGCACCCGGCTGTGAGATTTCAAGCAAGCTACTAGAGAAAGCAAGATTGAAATCAAAGTTGGCAAGAATGGAACGCCAGAGAGGTGGTTTTCTGTGTTAGTATTCTTTTTACAAAAATATACACACCAGCCCCTCTGACACCTTTATCATATATCAAGATTGATATTTGTCAAACAAATTTATCTTTAATTATAGCACATTTTTATAATTTTGTAAACATAAACAACCCTAACAAGCAAAAAATGGCCACGGAGAGCCATTTTTTGAGGTAAAATTCAAAGACTTTTTTATATCACGCTCAAACCTTGCGGTGCGCTGGGTGCGATTAGGTCAGAAGATCCAGCAAAAGACACAGCATGGCCATTTGCATTCGTGTTTCCATTTACATCCATCACGTAAAGATATTGTGTGGAACCATCAGCAAAGGAACCTTGATTGACCTTGATTTGGATTTGCACATCAATCCAAGTGGCTTGTGGAATTTGAATTTCACAGTGGTTGCTGGCTGCTTTAGTGCTAGCATTGCAAATCTCAACACGTTGCAACGTGTTGTCAACATAGATTTCTCCCCAATCAACTGTTGGCGTAGGGTTTCCAGATCCTGTGCCACTATCATCGTATCCAAGAGTTCCAATTTTAGTCAACGGAAGAGATGTGGACACTGACGCGCAACTACCGATTGAACATGAATTTAATTTTCCAGGATAATAATCATACAACGTGGAATTATTCGATAGTGTTTGGATCCTTGGCCGCTGCGGTAGATTCATATTATCAACTATGACTTCTATTCTTTGCCAAACTCCCCATGATCCAAATCCACCCCAAACGCTGTTATAATACAAGCCATCCATGTCAAATAATTGAGAATGTGATTCATCAAAAAAATATCCGAATGCATTTGGATTGCCAGAGTCCCAACCATTGCTCGCAGTTAATCTGATAAATTTATTGCTGCTTGTGTCAGGATTCTCAGCTGGACCACCCACGAATATCCACCACGATAAATAAAGCTTATCACTGGCAGAAGGATAATCATTGCCACCTATTGTTGCTTTTCCATAACACGTGGGATTTATGTTCCATTGATTACTGTAATTTGCCATAGCCTTACCTCGCAAATTAGTATTCTTATAATACGCCGGGCATTCACCCTCAAAGTCCATCCAAGGTTTATCAGCTCCGAAAGGTATCACATCTCCATTATTTAATCCTGCATATGAAATTTGTCCACCAACAGAATCCCATTGCAATGGCGCAGGTTGAGATTTTACGCCAAAGCCACTGCCGGAAATGTTCACCACACCTTCATGGGAGAAGGTTGTGACCGGAACTGCAGCGCTGATGCTGGGTGCCGCATTTACCAAACCTGGCAGCATACAAAATACTGTCAAGAAAGAAAAAGTTTTTATAATTTCTTTAAACATACGACAATTATACCACGAAAAACCAAAAAATAATCAGAAGCCTTTCAGCTCCTGATTATTGAGAACAACAAATATTTCTAGCTCTTTTTATTTGCAGATATAGATTGCCATTTCAACCAAGCGATTTGAATAGCCCCACTCATTATCATACCAACCCACGATTTTCACCTGATTACCCATCGACATGGTCAGTGGCAAATCAACAATTGAAGAATGTGGATTCATTTTGTAATCCATAGAAACCAATTCTTTTCTGGTCGCATCAAGAATGTTGAGCATTTTTCCTTCAGCGGCTTTTTCAAAAGCCGCATTGATTTCTTCCACAGTCTTTGGATGTTCAACAGTGCAGATGAAATCCACAATGGAAACCACTGGCGTTGGCACGCGCAGTGCAATTCCATCCAACTTCCCTTTCAAATGCGGAATCACTTTTCCAACCGTCTTAGCTGCTCCCGTAGTGGTTGGAATGATTGAAAGAGCTGCAGCGCGAGCGCGGCGCATGTCGCGATGAGGCAAGTCCAACAAGTTCTGGTCATTGGTATATGAATGCGTGGTGGTCATGAATCCTTGCTCAACATTGCAAAGGTCATCCAACACCTTGATCATTGGAGCCAAACAATT
>JAAXUC010000001.1 GCA_013336225.1 Candidatus Moraniibacteriota bacterium | reverse complement strand
GCAATGACACCACAAAGGAAGACACTCCGAAACTTTCCACATAATATGGCAGCACCGGAATGATTATTCCCAAACCAATCACATCAATCAAGACCGTCAAAATTATGATCGCTTTTACCTTTTCAAACTTCATTAAGTTATTTTCAAATTTCATTAATTTACATTCTCTGACCAAAATTTCTCCCTGACTGCCATGTTTCCTCCTCTTCTTCAACTGGAGTCACATGATATTTCACTAGTGTCACTTTTGAACCCACATAGACATCGCTTCCGTCCGTTTCCTCAATGTGATTGCGATTATCTTTTTCATACAACTTACCTTTCGATTCAATGTTGAAAACGTCAAAATATTCGATTGATTCTTTCATGCCATACTCCCCGCCCACATTGAGCTTGATTTCTTTTTCTTCACTGCTGAGATCATCAATCACGATTTTTATTTTCTCGCCGTCAAAAATCGCCGTCACTTTGCCATCACTTTTTCCATCGCTCAAGGAGTTTTTCACCAACTCGACCAGATAATTTCCAATTGCATACAGCTTCCCAGGCGTGGCTGGAGAATTTGCCTCTTTGGAAATTTCCTTCCACCATGCACTAACAATTGTGGGAATTGAACTTGCCTGCGCCGCCTTGATTTCCAAACTCTTTTCAAAAATCACTTCAGTCATATTTATTAATCTTAAAAAATAATTTAACTACAGATTCAACAATGTGTGAATATTTTTTTGTGAGATTGTTTTCTTTTGAGGACCTATGCAGCGAGAGCCAATCAGAGCATTTGACTATAGTTTTCAGTCAAATGCATGCCTCAAAAGGAAACAAGCGCGACAAAAAAATTTATCAAAAAAAAATTAAATATTTTCATATACCAATTCCTCCCCGCCAAATGAATTTTTGATCACTTCGATGACTTTTCCAAAAACTTTGAAATCTTTTTTCATGATGATCGGGCGATATTGAGCATCATGACTCATTGGTGAAAGAATCACTGCGTTGGGAGAAAAATTGATCTGTTTGATCAAGGTCATGCCTTCCACGATTGCCACCACTTTGTCTTTGGATTTGATGTCAGTTGTCATTTCCGTCAAAACCAAATCACCAGTCTCAATGCCGGCATCCACCATCGAATTTCCCATGGCGCGAAAGACCACCACATTTTCAGGCTTCGTGCCATTGAGAAAATCTCGATCAATCGTGACAAACTCATCGAAATTTTGCTCAGCAAAAACATTCATATTGTCGCAACCGGCGGCGCTGACAATCGGCAATGTCACTGTTGCAAGCACACTATCAACAACCTTGACCAAGCGAATGCCGCGACTTTGATGATGAGAGCGAACAATCAACCCTTTCTTTTCCAAACTTTCCAGATATTGCGTCACGGTTCGCAAGGATGACACGCCCAAGAATTTTGCCAATTCCAAAATCGTTGGAGATTTATCATTGTTCTCCAAGCAATTGCAAATATAATCGAATACTCGTTTTTGTTTTGACGTTAAAGTTGAAGATTTTTTTCGTAGCATTTTCCCATTATACATTTTTTGTATTAGTGTAACAATACCAAAGTTATACACACAATGTACACATATTTTTAAAATAATAATGGCTAAAACAAGGCATTATTATGTTTTTAAGCTTTTTATGCACTACACATGTGCATAACTCAATATACACAACATACACAATATCATGCCTAACTTCATATTGTCAGATTATAAATACACCCAAGGTATTGATATTTCAATTATTATCTGTTACTATAAGTTTCGAAGCTTATTGTATGTATTTTTACTACGGAGAGGTGGCTGAGAGGCCTAAAGCACCTCACTGCTAACGAGGCAGGGGATAAAACCCCTCGAGGGTTCGAATCCCTCCTTCTCCGCAAAATACAAAGAATCCATTCATGGATTATTTGTGTTATATAAAAAAAAGGATTCGAACCGGTGGCAGTAAGCTAGAAATTTTTCAGAAGGAAAATTTCGCAGCGAACGCCGACAAATGCGGATGAGCATTTGGCGCCACCGCGGACAAGGAATTAGCGAGTGACGACGAGCAAATGACGCGCTATGCCCTTTTCGAAGAAAATGAGTAAGGAAGCGTGGCCGAGCGGTTGAAGGCAACAGTCTTGAAAACTGTCATGGGGCGACCCATCAAGAGTTCGAATCTCTTCGCTTCCTCAAATTTAAAATAGAGAGATTCGAAGGGCGCGAGTCGAATGCGAGGAATACGAGCATTCTGTGTGTAGCGCCCAGACTTCGAGTCGGAGCGAGAAGGAATCTCTTCGCTTCCTCAAATGAAAAACAACTACCATATGGCGGTTGTTTTTTATATTTTGAACGTATTTGTAAATATGCTAGAATCAAGCTAGGAGAATTTTAAACTCACATATACATATTATGTCATTTGATCTAAAAAAAGCGCTTGCCACTCAGCAGCATGCTGCGCCACCAAGGCCAGTTGCAAGCGAGCAACACCAAGAAGCAATCGCCAGCCATGAGCATGATGCTGCGCACAAAGAAAGTTCGCAGACCGGCAAAATTTTGCATCAATGGAAAGCGCCGGAATTTGAAGTCTATGAAAAAAGTGCCCGTTGGTATTTAATTTTTGCCATTTTCATCGTCCTAATGGTGATCTATGCTCTCTATACCAATGGTCCCATCATGGCCATCACCTTCATTTTGCTTGGCATTGTAGGATATATCTATCTACAAAAAGATCCTCGCGTGATCACTTTCTCCATCACAACTAAGGGCATCATTGCTGACAAAGAAATGTATCTTTTTGAAAACATCAATTCTTTTTGGATTTTCTATGATCCGCCGCACACCAAAACCATCAGCCTGCACACCAAAGCATCCATGTTGCCATTTGTTCACATTCCCCTTCGCGATGAAGATCCAGTCAAAATACGAGAATTCCTGATTCATGACATCCCTGAAATTAAACAGGATCCAGGACTTATTGATGCCATTGAAAGGGTTTTGCATATTTAAAACAACATCCAAAATTCAATATTCAAAATTCAACAAGCATTCATCACTAAGTATTTACTTTTTTTACTGTATATTGTATACTGACCTTTGAGTGATTTGAATGGAGATGGAGATGCTTGAACTTGCAAAGTTCAAATGGGAAAGGGGTCGGGAAAACGGAAGTTTCCCCGGAGTGGAAGTATTGAAACCGCAAGGTTTCAAGGAAGAGTGTTAACGACGACGTGCTTGTAGCTCAGTGGATAGAGCGTCTGGTTGCGGTCCAGAAGGTCGCAGGTCCGATTCCTGCCTAGCACACAAGAAGAACCCACCGAAAGGTGGGTTTATTTGTGTGCTGGGAGTGAGTGAATGATTTCACTCACGTCAGGAATCGGACGTCGGAGCCACTTTTGTCAGCAGACAAAAGGGCGAGACGGTGGCCAGACAATTTTTTGCGACGGCAAAAAATTAGTCGAGGCCGATTCCCTGCCTGCCGGCAGGCAGGCTGCCGGCCGCACAAAGAAATATCAACGAAAAGTCATGCATTAATTTTGCTTGACTTTTTGTTTAAAAGGTGCTAGAATATAATATCGTAGTTATTTAACATTTACCCAGTGGCATTTGCCACATAAAAAACCCAAAGGAGGACACTATGTCCAAAAAGTCAGATCAAGCAGTAAAAGTAGCTCTCAGCAAAAGAGCTATTCGGATGGGAGAAACTCTACTATCCAGAGGCGCAGGGTTCACTTGCGTCAAAGATAAGTATGCCGCAATTCGGGCTCGCATCAAAAGCGGCAATGGTTGCACATGCGAAACATGTAACGGCGCGATGCCACTGTTTGTGGATAACATCGACCATTTCCTAAGGACAACTTGCTCCGACAGCTGCGAAGAAAAACTCCAGCTGGCAAAAAAAGAGGTGGACGAAGAAAAAATAACTTGGGGGTCCTTTGAGTCGAGCAGTATCTTTAAGGACCTCCTGCCGGAACACCTACAAATCATGGCTAATCTCAATGTCAGACAATATGATGGCGCCAAAGTTACAATCTTTGCTGCTGACCTGGAAGAAGTTGAGAGGCTAGGTATTCATGCACTAGTGTCAATTAGTCATAATTCTGACACATTGCCTATGAAGGTTAGGATTGCGGCTTTTGCTGAAAGCGAACAGTACGCGATCGTCACAAGCCTCATGGAAGGAATTCCAATTAATGAGGCCAAGTCATTAATCATGCGCGAGTTTATGAAAAAATTTGCGCATGCCGGAATGGCCTGTGGGAAATCAACACTGAGCTAGATATATTCCAGCTTAAAATTTTAGCTGCTCACATAACATATGTGAGCGGCTTTTTTCTTGCTTGAATTATCACTAGATGTGATATATACAATGGGCTATACTTAAGTCATGGATTATTTGAAAATAAAGCTGGAAAAAATTCCGCGCATCGGCCTTAGATATGCGCCAATTTTGAAAAAACTCAACCTGGAAACGGTGGAGGATTTTTTGCTGCACTTCCCTTTTCGCTATGAAGATTATTCCGAAAGGATTGAAATTGCTGATTTACAAGCAGGAGAAGCAGCAACCGTGATGGGCGAAATTTCTCAAAGCAAAATGGTGCGCACTTGGAAAAAGAAAATGATGATCACGGAATGTTTTGTCAGCGATGAAACTGGCACTGTGCGCGCCGTGTGGTTCAATCAGCCATATATTAGCGACTCACTGACTGTCAGCAAGGGCGTGCGTCTCTCTGGCAAAGTTTCCGAGGATCGAAATGGTCTTTTTTTTGGAAGTCCAGCTTGGGAACTTTCTTCGCGCACTCCCACCAACACTGGGCGCCTGGTGCCAATCTATCCCGAAACCGAAGGTCTCACTTCCAAATGGATTCGCTGGCAAATGCAGAACCTGATCAAATATGCCGACGCACTGATTGATCCACTGCCTGAAAACATTCTCAAAGGCCTGCATCTGCCCAAGCTGTCTGAAGCAGTGAAATCCTTGCATTTTCCCAAAACACTGCAAGAATTTGAACTGGCTCAAAAACGTTTTGCTTTCCAGCAAATATTTTTAGTGCAACTCGCAACTCAAAAAGTGAAAATCTCTTGGGACAAACAAAATGCTGTCTCCATGCACTTTAATGAAGAACTCATCAAAAAATTTGTTTCCGATCTCCCCTTCACCCTGACCGATGCTCAGCGCAAAGCTGCTTTTCAAATCTTGAAAGATCTGGAAAAGCCACTGCCAATGAATCGCCTTTTAAATGGAGATGTGGGCAGCGGCAAAACAATCGTGGCTGCCATCGCAAGCCTGAATGCCATCAAAGCTGGATTTCAAGTGTCGATCATGGCTCCCACAGAAGTTTTGGCTCGCCAGCATTATGAGAGTATCTGCAAGATATTCGCCTCATATGACATAAACATTGGACTGCTGACAAATGCATACAAGCTTATTAATAATTTTGAATTTCCAATTTTGAATTTTGAGTCAAATCAGAATGATGAATGTTTAAAAATTAAAACATTAAAAATTCAATCGAAATTAGAAATTAAAAATTCAAAATTACAATCCATAAAAAATAATAAGTTGTCTAAAGAACAATTAATAGCTGAACTGCGCAATGGCAATATTGATATAATTATCGGCACCCATGCCATCATTCAAGAGGCTGTTAAATTCAAAAATTTGGCGTTGGTGATTGTGGATGAACAACATCGTTTTGGCGTCGCTCAACGCGCATATTTGCAGCAGCAAATTTCCAAAATCAATGACGGACTGCCAGGTAAAATTCCTCATTTCTTGACCATGACAGCCACTCCCATTCCCCGCACTTTGACCTTGGCATATTTTGGAAATCTTGATTTGTCTGTACTGGATGAAATGCCAAAAAACAGAAAGTCCATCGTCACTGAAATCATCACTCACAGCAAACGCAAAGAAATTTATGATTTTGTTGAAAAAGAAATCGCCAGTGGTCATCAGGCTTTCATCATTTTTCCGCTAGTAGAAGAATCAGAAAAACTCACTGAACTCAAAGCTGCAACCCAAGAACATGAACATTTGTCCCGTGAGATTTTCCCAAAACTCAGTCTTGGACTTTTGCATGGTCGTTTGAAATCGACCGAAAAGGAAAAAGTGATGCAGGATTTCAAAGATAAAAAATATGACATTTTGGTTGCAACCTCAGTGGTGGAAGTTGGCATCGACATTCCCAATGCCACCATTATCATCATTGAAGATGCTGAACGTTTCGGTCTTTCGCAATTACATCAATTTCGTGGGCGCGTCGGTCGCTCCGACAAGCAATCCTATTGCTTCTTGTTCACTGGCAGCAAAACCACCAAAGCTAAATCGCGCCTGGGGGCGATGGAAAAAACTTCCAACGGTTTCAAGATTGCTGAAGAAGATCTTGCACTACGAGGACCAGGAGAATTCCTGGGCACCAGGCAATCAGGGTTGCCAGACATCGCCATGGAGCACCTGGCAAATGCAAAATTGATTGAAATTGCCCATGACTACGCCGAGCAAACCTTGCTTGATAGTCCCGACCTTGGCAACTTTCCTCTCCTGCAAAAAGAACTTGGAAAATTTCAAGCTAACATCCATCTTGAATAAAAGAAAGAAGCATTTTTGTTTCGCCTGTTTTTTCTTGAAGCCGTAGCGAGCGACAGCGAGGTCCGAGCGAACAGCCATAGATTTCAGCTGTGAAGCGTGCTCTCAAGAGAAAGCAGGTGAAACAAAAATCGCACATTGCGCTTGAGGCAAAAAACAAAAAAGGTTATAATACACAAGTATCTTATTTGCCAATAAAAACCATAAATCTAAAGACTAACTTTAAAAATCTAAAGTGTAAAATTATAAATTAGAATTTAGACTTGTTTTAGACCTTAAGAATTAGACTTTAGAATTAAAAGAAGACTATATGAATAAAAATATTTTCAAAGCTTATGACATCCGCGGAATTTATCCCACCGAGATCAATGAGCTTGATGTCTACAAGATTGCCACTTCCTTGTGCCAATTTCTCAAACCGACAGAATTGGTTGTCGGCTGCGACGTTCGCCTTTCCTCACCTGCCCTGAAAAAAGCAGCCATCAAGGCCATCACCGATCAGGGAATCAGAGTCATTGATGTGGGAGAAATTTCAACTGACATGTTATATTTCTCTGTGGCCAATTATGGTTATGCTGGAGGAATAACCTTGACTGCCTCACACAATCCAGGAGAATACAATGGCATGAAGATCGTGCGTGAACAGTCCAAGCCGATTTCCGGCGACACCGGAATCTACGACATCCGCGATATGGCGTTCGCCTTGGACGTCGATCCGGTTGTGCTGGATGGCGAAATCAATGAAAGCTTGGTTGAGAAAAAAGATATCCTCAACGATTACGCCGAAAAAATTCAATCCTTTGCGGACTTTTCCAAATTCAAAAAATTCAAAATCGTGGCCAATCCCAATTTCGGAGTCGGTGGACGCGCCCTGACAAAAATTCTCGAAGGAACCAAGCTTGATATAGTAAAAATAAATTACGAACCGGATGGAAATTTTCCCAAGGGCAGACCAGATCCGCTCATCCCGACCAATCGGGAAGAAATTTCCAAACTAGTGGTGGAAACAGGCGCTGATTTTGGAGTTGCTTGGGATGCCGATGCTGATCGCTGCTTCTTCTTCACCGAAAAGGGGGAATTCATTGAGGGTTATTTCATCACAGCGCTGCTGGCCAAGATTTTTCTGGACAGAAAAAACGGCGAAAAAATTCTGCATGACACTCGCCTAACCTGGGCAATTGAAGATATCGCCAGTCAAAATGGAGGAACCAATGTGCCAACCAAAGCAGGACACGCTTTCATCAAGGAGCGTATGCGCCAAGAGAATGCTGTTTTTGGAGGTGAAATGAGTGCGCATTATTATTTCCGTGATTATTTTTTCTGTGATTGTGGCATGATACCACTTGTGATGATCTTGGAATTCCTTTCCAAGCAGGAAAAACCTTTTTCTCAAATCATTCAGGAAATGTTTTGGGACACTTATCATGTCAGTGGAGAAATCAATAATGAAGTTGCTGACGTTTCAGCAGTCATTGAGAAAATAAGATTCAAATACATCGCACAGTCATCCAAAAGCGATCTGCAAGATGGCGTCTCTCTTGATTTTATCGACACTACTAATGACTTGAACAATTGGAGATTCAATGTGCGAGGCTCAAACACTGAACCACTCATACGACTAAATGTAGAAGCAAAAAATAATAAATTGATGGAGGAAAAACGAGATGAGCTGCTGGCCATCATCCGTGGGTAGCAAAAAAACTTAACATAAAGAATTATATATTGCACATGGCAATAGAAATACTTAAAACAAAAACTCCAGAATCATTCTGGAGTTTTTGTTGAAAGACTTGTTGTAATGATTATTTTTGTTTCTTGAAGATTGACTTGAAACTTTCCTTGATTTTTTCACTAATCGTTGACTGAGGCTTTGGAGTGCGCAATGAATATTGCTCTGAAATCACAGTCTTGCCGTCCTTATCAACTGATTTCACACTAAACAAATATGCAGTTCCAGCTTTCAAGGTGGTTAAAATTGCCGCATGCTTATCCTGCAATTGATTATTGATGATAATTTCAATTTTTTCTCTTGAAGCAGTCTCCTCATATAGCAACACTGTCGTGGCTGGCTTGTTTGTGTTCCAAGAAATTATTGTCTGAATTTTGTTTTTTGGTTGCAAATAACTTTCATTCATCACATTTGAAATTTGCAAACTATTATTAGCGACAATTGCATTTTGATTTTGAGATTCATTCATGACATCTGAAATTTTAACCGCATCAATCTCGTCACTCGCAATTGGCGGAGACTCAGCTTGCTTAACTGGGATGCAGCTTTGAGCAATCTCACCTGTTGTGTAAACGCGTATCGGATCTCGTCCGTCGCCCCAAGAAGAAACAACCTTGGTCTGACTACCAGTTATTGCATCATGTCTGGCGACAATGCGAATATAATAAAGATTTCCTTCTTGCAAAGAATCTACCGGGATAATATGCGTAATAGCATAATCATCCTCAGTTGTTCTGCGTACCAATTTCGTGTAATTCTCATCATTGTAAACTTCCACCACAGCTTTAGTGGCAAGTGGTTCATTATTATTGGCGCTATCCAAGGTCTTGAAAATCATCGTCACTTGATTCTTGGAAATATTTCCCAGCAAAATATCACCTCTTCCATTTGGAATGTACAACTCAGGAGGAATTGGGGCGGGAGATATGATTGGCCCAATAATCAAGCCCATAAATAAGGAAATCAGCACCAAGAAAAAACCGCCCACATAAAATTTGAGTTTCTTTTGATGTCTTTTCAGCTGGGTGTATGAACGAAATTTGTTTTTGTTTGCCTTTGTGATTCTCAATTGATTTTCGGCCGCATCAGCAAAAAGCCATTCAAAATAATCCAGCAACACTGGCGGAAGACAACATGACAATTTTTTAAGTAATTTCTTCATTTCGCTAGATAATGATTATTTTTTTTCAATTATTTCCTTAATCTTTTCAGCGACACTACTTGGATTCATTTTGACTTTTTCAAAAAAATCTTTAGCTCCCAAGGCAAAGGCTGCCTGCCTGTCAGCATCGCTTTCCAGATTTGAAGCCACGATCACTGGAATTTTTCGATATTTTTCACTTTTCTGTATTTTTTCGAGCACCTCAAAACCATCCATGATTGGCATGACAATGTCTAGCAATATCAATTCAATTTCATCCCCTTTTCTGTCCAACCATTCCATCGCTTCCTTACCATTCCCCGCTTCCAGCACCTCAAAACCTTTTGCGGAAAGAGCGATGACATTTAGTTCCAACAAATCAGCGTCATCATCAACGGCAAGTATAATCTTTTTTTTATTTTCGTTAGTGGTCATATTGCTATGGTGTCTATTTTTATTTTTATGAGCGTCTAAACCAACTGAAATTAAAACAAGTATTCGAAATTTTATTTTATTTATTTTCAAACAAACAACTGCATGACAAGAGTATCACTCAGGACTATTATACTATATATTATATAACTTTTTACGACTTAATACAAATAGTGCAATTCAGCACATATTTAATGGCTAGACGATAAAACCAATTTTTGTTTTAACCTCATCAAGCTTCGCCTTTGCAAGTGTTTGAACTTTTTCTTTTCCAGCGCGAAGAATCTCCAACACCTCCTGGTCTGAAATTGCAGCATATCTTTCTTGAAAGGGAGTCAAAAATCCCACGATAATCTCAGCCAAATCAGTCTTAAAATCTCCATAACCTTTGCCGGCATATATGCTTTCAATTTCCTTAGGGGTTTTTTCTGAAAATGCTGCATAGATATTGATCAGATTTTTCAAGGCCGGCTTTTCATCGCTATACACAATTTCTGAGCCAGAATCAGTCACAGCCTTTTTGATTTTCTTGCGGATTATTTCAGCGCTATCCAACAGCTCAATGCGATTATAAACAGACTCAGCGGATTTGCTCATCTTCTTTTCAGGATTATCCAAGCCCATCACACGCATCCCTTCTTTTTTGATGCGCGACTCTGGCACAACAAATGTCTCACCAAATTTTTGATTAAATCTTTTGGCTAAATCACGCGCCAATTCCACATGTTGTTTCTGATCTTCACCCACTGGCACCACATCAGTTCCATACAGCAAAATATCAGCCGCCATCAAAACTGGATAGTCAAAAAGCCCAGTACCAGCATCATTAAATTCTTTTTTGTATATTTCGAATATCTTTTTTGCTAATTGAAACGCGGCATATTTTGCATTTTTTTCCGATTCAACACCGCCAATTTCATTTGCTTTCTCCTTTACCTCCTTAGAAGACTCACTCTCTGATAATTCATCGAAAATTCCAGTTTTAACTTTGAACTGTGTCATTTTTGCCAACTCACCATTTTTCACAATTGTATTTAAAATCCAACAAAGTTCTGCATGCTCACTCACTTGCGATTGAATAAAGATGGATGATTTTTTTGGATCAATTCCCGCTGCCAAATATATCTTGGCAATTTCAATGGTTTTTTTTCTCAATTCTTCAGGATCTTGCTGCACGGTGATGGCATGCATATCCACCACACAAAAAATGGAATCAAATTCATCCTGCAATTTAACCCAGTTTGCAATCGCTCCCAAATAATTGCCAATATGCAAATTGCCGCTTGGCTGTACTCCTGAAAAAATGCGTTTCTTAGAATTCATAAGATGTAATATCCATAAGACTTATGAATCAATAATACCTAAAATAAGCTTTTTTTGCAAATACACTTAAAGCAAGATTGATGCCTTCTGATTTGCTTATTTTCTTTTTAGGACCTACGCAGCGAGAGCGAGTAAGTTTTTTGACTATGATTTTCAGTCAAAAATGTGCCAAAAAAGGAGATGAGTAAATCAGAAGAACCAGGTATTGTGGGTCACTCGCAATATAATATTCCAGGAGCAAAAGAAGGATTTTTTTGTTTCACCTGTTTTCTCTTGAGAGCACGTTTCGCAGCCGAAATTCATGGCTGCTCACTCGGACCTCACTGTCGTTCGCTACGGCTTCAAGAAAAAACAGGTGAAACAAAAAAAATATTGCACATGATCCAGTATTATACATAATCAAAAAAAGCCGCAGCTTGCGCTGGGCTTTTTCAAATGCAATTGCAACTAAAAATACTAGATCTTAAACAGCTCTTTACACATTTTATTGTATTCCTTGAGCTTCTTAGTATTAACGCTGTAATTCCTGAAAGTCCCTTCGCGTTTTTCCAGCAGAAGATCCAAAGTTTTCAACTTAGAAATGTGATGTGAAGTCAGATTTTGCGGAAGCTTCAATTTACTATGAATGTCGGTGACATTCATGCTGCTGCCTTCCAATAAAACCAAGATCTTCAAGCGATTTTCATCAGCCACAATCTTGAAAAACTTGCTCACTTCCAAAAACTGCTTACCAGCTTCAGTTGATTGTTTTATGACTTTTTTTTCTTTTTTTGCCATGTCATTTGTTAGAAATATGCAATAGGCCTGAGCCTAAAAAATTTCCGCTTTTTATAATTTTACGCACCTATTGATATGATACGTATTGCTATTTGATTTTCTTTCATTTTTCGCCGAGCAATTTCATCAATTTCAGATAGAAATTCAAATTATGCACTGAAGCAAGCTTCAGAAAGAATGGCTCATTTGTTCTGAGCAAATGATTGAGATAAGCTTTGGTGAAGTTTTTGCAAGCATAGCAATCACAATTTGAGTCTATCGGTGTGAAGTCTTCCCTGAATTGTTCATTATTGATATTTATTGTTTCATAAAAATCTCCACTCAAATTGTTCCCCTCTTTCCAAACAAAAAGTCTTCCGTGCCTACCTTCTCTCGTGGGAATGACACAATCAAACATATCCATTCCAGCCTCAACAGCTGCCACTAATTCTTCAGGTTTTCCAAGTCCCATCAAATAGCGCGGTTTGTCAGCAGGCAAAAAGGGCACCACCCACTGCAAAATTTCATAGAGATGTTTTCTAGGTTCGCCCACTGCCACACCGCCAATTGCAAAACCATCGAAATCCATGGCAGTCAATTGCTTGGCTGATTCTTTTCGCAAATCTTCATAGACACTTCCCTGCACAATCGCGAAAAGCAAGGGACGGTTTTCCCTGGAAAGATGCTTGGTTTTTTCTTGAAAATAAGTCAGGCAGCGAGCAGCCCAACGCGTGGTGAGTTCCAGTGATTTTTTGGCAGCACTGTGTGAGCATGGATATGGCGGACATTCATCCAGCACCATGATCATGTCAGAACCAAGATTAAGTTGAATGTCAATTGATTTTTCCGGCGACATGAAATGTCGGCTGCCATTTAAGGGATCAGCAAAATCAACTCCTTGCTCACTAAGTTTGACGCCATTGGTCCCATATTTTTCTTTGGCTCGCGCGCCAAGTGAAAAAACTTGATAACCACCAGAATCAGTCAAAATTGGTCCACTCCAATGCATGAATTTATGGAGTCCACCTGCCCGCGCAATAAGATCATCTCCTGGCCTGAGCCAAAGATGATAAGTGTTTCCCAGCACAATTTCCGCGCCCAAAGCCAGCAAATCTTCAGGAGAAACATTTTTTACCGCGCCCTTAGTTGCAATCGGCATGAAAAACGGCGTATTAATTACACCGTTTTTAGTTTTAAGCAATCCAATGCGCTTCTTTTGTTGCTGTGAAATCAATGTAAACATATCGTCCCATTATAAACCAAATTTCAATTAAGTCCAGCATACTTAGGATCAAGCGCAATATGTGGTTTTTGATTTGCCTATTTTCTCTTGAAGCCGTAGCGAGCGACAGCGAGGTCCGAGTGAGCAGCCATAGATTTCGGCTGCGAAGCGTGCTCTCAAGAGGAAATAGGCAAATCAAAAACATTACTTACCTTTTTCAAAACCATATATTGCGTATGATTCCATACTTGTTATGAATAAATATATTAATTCGTATAATTAAAAGTCATCCGTCATCTGTCATCGCGCCTCAAAGGCTTGATGAATTTTTTGATGACGGATGACTAATGACCGACAGCTGTTCTGTTTTTTTACTTAGCCACTTTGCCATTAGTATATCCAATAGCAGGATCTTCATATAGAGTTGTGTTTTTAGCTCCACCATCCAGTGTTACACCTTGTCCCACAAAATCATCCTTGGCAGTGAGAATGGATTTATTAAGCAAATCCAGCATGTTTCCAACTTGATTTGTTTGCGGAGTGACACCTACCTGAAAAATAACTTCACGCGGCGGCACAAGCACACCAGCGCCTGCAGGGACATCACCAGCATTCCAAATAAGCTGGTTTGTTCTTTCATTATATGAAATCTTCTCATTGGATGGATAAATTTTATTAGTGAAACGCACTCCAGACGGCAATGCTGAAACAACCAAAGCTTCAGTGAGATCATTGGAGACATTAGTGATTTGCCAATGCAGTGTAAATGTCGTCTCTTTGCCTGATTCCAAAGGAATCGGTCCAGAATTCTTAATTTTTTCTTCCGTATAATATCCCTTCGTTTCAAAGAGAACTTTTGAAGCAAGCCTCACTTCAAGCTTATTACTGCCAATTATCTTATTGGAATCAAGGGGCGTGGGAATGTCAGGGCTGTCAATCTTTGCAATTGAAGAAATGGCGAAATTCTTATCAAGCTTGCTTTCAACTGGAATAACCGCTTTCACTGGAATGCTGAATTGCACGCTGCCGCCAGCACCAGGATTTATATTGGCCAATGCTGGAACATCCGAAGCTTTCCAGATGATGCTATTTTTTGCGCTGTCATATGAGCCGTTTTGCACGCTTATTTTGGAAAAATCCAAAACATTACCCTTGATTTCTGCTGTGACAATGGCATCGCGAAGCCCGATTGTTCCCGTGTTTTGATATGTCACCGTATATTTCAAAAGCTCGCCAGCACTGGCCACTCCAGTGTCTTTGCCATCCAATTTTTGTGCCACGGTCAAGACAGGAGAAACAATGCGCGTCGCCAATTCTTGTTTATTGAAAACCACAAACTGATTATCTCCACCAATATGACCAAGAGAAACAATGATATTTTTGCCTTCATTGCTACTGCCTTTAATTTTCCCAGTAATGCTTATTTTTCCGCCTTGATTTGGCTCCAGGTTTCCGATATACCAATAAGACTCTTTTTCTGATGGCCTAGGTGTGGCAGAACTCATTTCAAATCCCTGGGGAAAATCAATACGAATTTGCACGTCACTGATGCGTTTTTGATCAAGATTTTTGTAATCGACCACATATTCCAATCCATCTCCACTGACTGCTTGTTGTGGTGCGACCACGCTTAGCACGACTGGTGCCGCCGTTATATTGATCGCAATTTGCTTATCCATAAAAAGTTCCTCCGTTCCATTAGAAGGAATGAAATGAATTTCGCCGCGTAAATAAACCGGATAATCTTTAGGAGCATAAAAGACTCCATTCAATTCAACTTGCCCGCTTGCCATGGGCTTCACATCTCCAATAAACATCTTGCTCGCAGAGGGACTTAAATATTTCAAATTCAAATTCTCAGTTGGTTGAAAATTTTCGGGATAACTGAGTTGAATTTCAGCATTATTAAGAGTCACACGATTGTTATTAGTGTAGTGAATGATATATTTTGTTGGCTGCGTGCTATCAGCTGAAAGTGGACCTTCAAAAGAAATGCTGACACGATCCTGATGAAAAGCATTTTTAGCCCACCATTGATAGAAAAATATTCCTCCAATCACAAGTGCAACAAACAAGAAAATTGAAATGCCAATCCATAATTTCTTTTTTTGCTCAGGAGAAAGACCTTTTTGAGGCTGATTCCAGCGCTGCTGCTCATCAAAAGGACTGACAGATCCATTTGCATTATTAATCATCGGATCATAAGCACTCTGCTCATGCTTTCGACTTGAAATTTCATTTTCACGCTGACTATACAATTCCCGATTAAGATTATTGAGCGGCATATATTTTATTTCTATATTATTTTTATGTTCAATAATATTGTACCACAAAATGCAGTATTGTTAAAACAAAAAACAAGCAAAATCAAAAATCTCAATACCAAATGTCAAATAAAAGGGTATTAATACCCCAGGGCAAGCCCTGGACCCTTTGGGCTCACGAGGCAAGCCTCGAGGTATTAAACCTTTTGGTATCGTCACTCACTCGGAAATGATTGTCTGCTGACAAATCATTTCGCTCGTTTTGCTAGATAATAAAATCCTAATAACAAAAATCCAAATGGGATGATTAACACATTTGGATTTAAGTAATTTATTTGACATTTAGATTTTGGATTTGAGTTTTTTTAACTGTTCCATCTCACAAAATCATCCACCACCAAGCGTACACTGTCACAATCCTCCTGAGTCGCCTTAATCTTGATCAGAGCTTGCAGATTATTTTTCAAAAACAAGCGTAACATCTTGATGACATTGACGCGCACCGACAATGAACATTGGGCATTGTCCTTGGCGCAATCTTCACAAAGCGCTCCACCATGTTGCGAGCTGAAACAAGGAAATTTTTCGGAAATCTTTTTTCCGCAAGCAACACAATGATCAACTTCCATGGAATAACCCAGCAGATCCAAAAGCTTCACCACAAAACCAAGTCTTAGTAGTAACTGCTTTTCAACATTTCCACTGCGCGCAATAAAATCAACCACTTCCAGATAATTCTTGAGCAACGAAAAAACTTTTGCATCAGGATTTTCAAAATCAACCAATTTTTCAAAAATACTCAATCCGGCAAATGTTTCCAATAATGCATCGCAATCCTTTTTGAGCTCGGAAAAATTGTTTTCCACAATTGAACCAGTGATTTTTCCCAGTCCTCTGCTCTTGATGATTGTGATGTCAGTCAAGGTGATGTTTTCCAAGGAGGCTGCCAGTTTGGCCTGTGATTTTCGCACTCCTTTGGCCAGCGACCTGACTTTTCCACCCTCAAGGGTATAGATCGTATAAATCCTGTCAGTTTCGCCCACATTGCGCTTATTTAAGATGATTCCCGTATATCTATATTCCATATATCCATTATACGCGGTCTGTAAATAATAAACAGGTATTAACCCCGGGGCAAGCCGCAAGGTATTAAACCAATTTGTTATCATCACTCTCCGCCAGCTGGCGGACGGAAATGATTTTGTCTGCTGACAAATCATTTCGCTCACTACGTTCGATAATAAAAAGCCGCTGCATATGCAATGCAACGGCTGAGTTTTTTAACCTGGGATGTAATAGCGACGCCCGGAGGATGTTCCTGGCAAAATGCTGCATAACAAGATGACAAAAGTTATTGCCAACAGAACACGTCCAGCAGCTTCAAGCAAAACTGGATGACCAACGGCATATTGCCAAATCCAGATTGCTGTCGCCACATACAGTGCAATAAGTGCAATAGTGATGATAACTGCGACAAATAAAAGTCCTATCCTGGCCAAAGACAAACCAACTGTTTTTCCCATGATAAGCCTCCTTCTCCTGACTCATTTTCAGGCATGGTTAGTGTGAACCACTATCGTTGAACGTCCTCATGTAAAGAACTGATGCTTTCTTATCTAAAGCATACCACCAGTCCCAAATAAGTCAACATCAACCTACATAGCTATTAAAGCTTACTGCTTTTTGATGGCTATTGCATTTTTTCCTTCATCAAGCTCAATTTCTTTTGTCAGATCAGCATCATCCATCAAGCCTTTCACAAGGCTGTCAGCCAAGGTTTCTTTGGCAATAAGTTCGCCAAATTTTTCAAAGACGCTTGATTGTCTATTATAGCATATTTTTATTCTATTGTCAACTTCGTAGCCAGCTTCCTTGCGCATCTCTTGAATGTGTCTGATGATCTCGCGCGCCACGCCCTCTTCAGCAAGCTCCTGCGTGACAACTGTATCGAGCAAAACTTTTTCAATTTGCTCAGCATCGATTGCCACACTTTTCACATTTAGTTCTTCCTTGATGATTTCCACAAGCTCATCAGCAAACACGCCTTTAATGGTCACACTGGCCAGTGGCTGGCGAACTTTAATTTTGGCTTGAGCGCGCAGCTGTAAACCTTCCGTCACAATTTCACGCACTCTTCTCATTTCATCATTCAAGAACTCATCCACGTGATGATTATCGCCGGTTGGCAGCTCCTCCAAATGCACAGACTCCTTGCCGGTCAAATTCCTGAAAATTTCCTCCGCCATAAACGGCGCAAACGGAGCCATCATTTTAGACAGATTCACTAATACATGATGCAAGGTGGCATACGCTTCATTTTTATCGACATCATTTTCACTTTTCCAAAAACGCTTGCGAGAACGCCGCACATACCAATTAGAAAGATCATCAATGAATTTTGGAAAGGCTCTGACCGCGCGATGGATCTCATAATTCTCCATACCGTCATGCACTGAGATTATCAAAGTGTTAAGTTCCGAGAGAATCCAGCGATCCAGCAAATTTGTGGCTGTTGAATGTTTGAAGAAATCCCGGTGCTCCCACTTATCAATATTGGCATACAGCACGAAAAATGAATATGAATTCCAAAGCATACGCATCATGCCTCGCATGATTTCTGCCACATCTTTTTCAGAAAAATTCAAATTCTGCGCAGCTACCACTGGTGAGCCCATCAAATACAGCCTGATTGTGTCAGCGCCATATTTATCAAACATCAGCATTGGATCTGGATAATTCTTAAGCTTCTTAGCCATCTTCTTTCCGTCCTCGGCTAGCACGATACCATTTACAATCACATTTTTAAAAGCCGGAGATTGTTTGATGGCCGTGGCAATGACATGCAGATAATAGAACCAAGCGCGCGTTTGATCCACACCCTCCGCAATAAATTCAGCTGGAAAATTCTGATCGAATTTTTCGTTGTTTTCAAAAGGATAATGCTGCTGCGCATATGGCATTGAACCAGAATCAAACCAGGTGTCCAAAACATCAGGCACGCGATGCATAGCTTGCCCGCAAGCCTCACACTTAAGCACGATTCTATCAACAAAATGTTTATGCAGATCGGTGATTTTTTCTCCGCTAACAGATTCCAATTCAGCCACTGAGCCGAAAACTTTTGTTTCCCCGCACTCACAACGCCAGATCGGAATGACTGAAGCCCAAAAACGTTGACGTGAAATTGACCAATCGCGCGCATCTTCCAACCACTTTCCAAAACGTCCCTCCTTAATGTTTTCAGGAGACCACTTTATTTCTTTTGCTAAATCAATGGCGCTTGATTTTATTTGAGCGACTTTCACAAACCAAGAACTCGTCGCGTAGTTGATGAGTGGTGTGTCGCATCTCCAACAATGAGGATAGCTGTGTTCATATTTCTCCTTAGCAAAAAGAGTTTTATTTTTAGCCAAATATTTGATTATTTCCACATCGGTAGTGGTGTGGTCGCCAATCGGCTTCACACTAAGACCGGCAAATTCACCTGCCTCTTTCTTAATCACTCCATCCATTCCAACATGTTGCACGAAGGGCAACTCATGTTCCTGTCCAAGTTTCAAATCGTCTTCTCCAAAAGCTGGAGCAATGTGCACAATTCCCGTGCCATCTTCAGCTCCCACAAAATCTCCACCCACAATCTTCCATCCATTGGCAAAATTTTCAGTCTCAGTCTTAGCATAATAGTCAAAAACCGGTTTATACTTCTTTCCAAGCAACTCCGCACCTGAAATTTCGCGCACAATCTCAACATTCTTATCTTTAAATAAGCTCTCCACTCTGTCTTTAGCCACCACGAAAATTTCCTCCTTGAAACTTCCATCATCCTGAATGTTAACCATTTCCACATAGGCATAGTCAATTGCGGGATTTACAGCCAAAGCCACATTTCCAATGAGCGTCCATGGAGTGGTGGTCCAAGCCAACACGAAAGTGCCAGGCTCTTCCAGTAATTCAAATTTTGCAATGACTGACAAATCCTTGATGTCTAAATAACCTTCACTGACCTCTTGTTGAGAAAGGGTGGTTTCACAGCGCGGACAAATATGCATTGAACGATAACCTTCATATATAAGCCCCTTGCTCCAAAGCTCCTTAAAAACCCACCACACTGATTCCATATATGGCAAATCCATGGTTTTGTAAGCATTGTCCATGTCAGCCCAGCGACCCATGCGATTGATCACCACTTTCCAGACATCCACATATTCCAAAACTTTTGAGCGACAAAGCTCATTGAATTTTTCCACTCCAAGTTTTTCAATTTCACTTTTCGCTTTGCTGCCCAATTCTTTTTCCACAATATTTTCAATTGGAAGTCCATGACAATCCCAGCCCCACTTGCGCTCCACGTGAAAACCACGCATCGTCCAATAGCGCGGAACAACATCTTTCATGGTTGAGCCGACCAAATGGCCATAATGCGGAGTTCCCGTGGCAAACGGCGGACCATCATAAAAAGTGTATTCTTGAGCACCTTTCCTGATTTCCAAAGATTTTTCAAATATCTTTTCCTCATTCCAAAATTTCAGCACTTCTTCTTCCATTCTCGGCAGTGATTGTTTTGGATCAACTTTTTTAAAACTCATATATTTTTAAAATTATAAAATAAAATCCCCATGCAAATAAATGCATAAGGACGTCGTAAAACGTGGTACCACCTTGCTTCAGTATCATGTATTTAGTATTATGTATTATGTATTTTCATACGTCATACATTCTACATTATACATTCTACCCTTGTTTTTTGGCTATAACGGGCTTACCCGACGAATTCTACTCTGATTGCATGTCATTCCGGACTTGATCCGGAATCTACGTAGATCCTGAAACAAGTTCAGGACGACAGCAGTCGTTTCTTTTCGCAGCTCAGGAGTGATGACTCCTTCAATGCTTTTATATTCCTATCTTATTCCTATTTGAAACTTTTGTAAATCTCTAATGTTTCCTGTGCAGTCTTATCCCAATTGAATTTCCTGGCTTGCTCAATTCCCTTTGCAACATATTCATCCCGAAGAGACTTATCTACTGCAAATTTACCGATGGCTTCAGCAAGTTGCAAAGTGTCAACTGGGTTGACCATCAAAGCTGCATCACCCACAATTTCTGGCAACGAAGCAACATTTGAAACAATAGCTGGAGTCCTGGTTGCAAAAGCTTCCAGCACTGTCATGCCAAATCCTTCATATAGAGATGGCATCACAAAAAATTCAGCTCCATGGAAAAGTGGCACCAATTCATCTCCAATCACATAGCCTGTAAAGACCACGTCTTTCGTCAAACCAAAATCCCTGATGATTTGCAGATATTCTTGTGAAAGCCAACCACGCTTTCCAGCCAAAACCAATTGATATTCAAATTTGCCAGCATTTTTCTGTTTTTGCGCAGCTTTGAATTTTGAAAAGGCCTCCAATAAGCGTGCGATGTTTTTTGAAGGTTCAAGTGTTCCCAGAAAAAGAATGTATTTCTTGGTAATGTCATGTTTTCCAAGCACTTTTCCATCAGTCATTTCAGATTCATCGAAAAATCTTTTGTCCAAACCGCTATACACAACTTGTGTTTTTTCAGCAGCTTGTCCGATAAACTTTTCCAAATCATCTTTGATCGACTGCGAAACTGCCACAATCTTGTCAGCTTTTTTTGCCATCAAACGTGCCACTGCTTTATTCTTGGTTCTTTTCACAGCTGACAAATATTGTGGGATGCTAAACATCGACATATCATGAAAGGTCACCATCGTTTTCCCATTGTAACCCATTGGAATGCGATTGAAAGCTGAAGTTGAATGCAGTACATCCAAGTTTTCTTTTTGCAATGTCGCTGTTCCCAAAATTTCACTATATGCTCCTGGCAAATATTTCTTGTAATCAGAATAGGGATAGAATTTTATTTTCACATTTTCACCCGCAAATTTCTTCACATCTTTTTCGCGCACCCGAAAATCAAAGAAGATGACATATTCATTCTCCTTATCGATTTTAAGCAAATGCCTGATCAATTGGTAAGTATAGTGCCCCACCCCAATTGCATCTCCTTTTTCAGGGTTCAAGATTGAGCGGGCATCAATTCCAATTTTCATATGATTTTAACCAGCTTATAGCTTCATTAGCTTATAGCTTTTAGGATCTACCTAATAAGCTAACGACTAAAAGCTAAAAGCTCGCATTATTTATAATTCCTAGTGAATCCACAAGCGAAAGCTTGCTTTCATTTGTGGTGAGCGACGGAATTTCAAGCGCTACAGCAGCGCTTACATTTTTTCTGGCGCATCCACCCCAATAAGGCCCAGGGTCTCAGCTAGCACTATTCTAACAGCATTTATCAAGAAAAGTCTAGCATTTGTCAGCTGCGGATTTTCTTCGTCAATCACCCGACAAGCATCATAAAAAGAATGGAATTTGTCAGCCAATTTCATGGCATATTGTGGCAGTTTATGCACTTCATAATTTTCAGCAATTGTTTCAATCAATTCTGGAAATTTGTTGAGCTCCCTGATTAAGCTCAATTCTTTTTCATGAACCAATAATTCGAGTTTTGCATTTTCTGTTCCATGCTCAGCTTTTTCCAGGATACTGCAAATGCGTGCATGCGCATATTGCACATAGAAAACTGGATTCTTGGCGCTGCGTTCTTTTGCCAATCCTAAATCAAAATTCATGTGCGTGTCCGGAGAATACATCAAGAAGAAAAATCTAGTCACATCATGCCCAATCTCATCAATCAGATCATCCAAATTAATTACGTTGCCAGCGCGTTTGCTCATGCGAGCTTCCTTTCCATCTTTCACCAACCGCACCATCTGAGAAATGATGATTCGAAAATCTCCTGCAAAACCAAGCGCCAAAGCCACTGCCTTCAGCCGCGAAACATAACCGTGATGATCAGCTCCCAGCCCCATCACCAAGCGAGAATAGCCTCTTTCAATCTTATTCAGCATATATCCACAATCGCCAGCCATATAGGCATTTTTACCGTCTTTCTTGATCAGCACCCTGTCTTTATCATCGCCAAAATCAGTTGTTCGCAGCCACAGTGCTCCTTCTGATTCATAGGTCATTTTTTTTTCTTTGAGCATTTCAATTGCACGCTGATCATATCCATCATCGCTCAATTTTTGTTCGCTCATCCACACGTCAAAAACAATCTGCATTTTTTCCTTGGCAGTTTTCTTGATGATATTTTCCAAAACTTCCTTGGCCGCCAGTTGACCAACTTTTCGCACATCGCCAAGCTCTGCATATTTCACATTCAAGTCATCGATATATTCTCCTATGTAGGCAGCTTCCTCATCTTTAAGCACACTGTGTCCAAGTTTTTCAACTTGTCCGCCAGCATCATTCACATAATATTCATTAGTAACTTCAAATCCAGCTTTTCTAAAAACCCTCGTAAGTGAGTCGCCATAAAATCCACCGCGACCATTTCCAAGATGCAGCGGCCCAGTCGGATTGGCGGAAATAAATTCATTATTGATTTTAACATCTTTTCCAATCTGCGAATTTCCAAAACTGTTTTTTTCAATATTGATTTTTTTCGTCAAATCTTGCAAATATTGCTGGGAAAGATGGAAATTCAAATATCCCGGCGCCGCCACTTCAATTTTTTCAAAAATCCCCGCCATGTCATCCTGAACTTGTTTCAGGATCTCTGTGCTTTGCTCGCCATTAGTAACCTTGCGGGATCCTGAAACAAGTTCAGGATGACAAATAATCTCTTTGAGATAATTTGCCGTTTCCATCGGGCTTTTCCCAGCTTTTTTAGCCAAAATAAGGGCAATGTTGGTCGTATAATCGCCAAATTGTTCACTCTTGGGATAATCCACTGTTATTTCTGGCATCTCAAAATCAGCCCAAGAATGAGCCTTTTTTGCCGCTAAAACAGCTTTGGATATAAGTTTTTGAATTGATTCTTTCATATCTTCATTATACCCACATAAAATGCTTTTGGGCAATAGAAAATCCCGCTTTCGCGGGATTTTCTATGTATCAAATTACTTTATGAACTTGATAAACTTTTTAACTTTATAAACTCATCAAGGTGCCACTTCTTTCCAATCAGTAACTTCTCTAGCCTTACAATCATTGTCAATTGAACATGTGTTAAGTGGTGTGCATGTTGCAGAACTCATTGCAGGAGTAGGCGTTCCTGATGGAACACACTTGCCGACAGCGCATTCTTTTGCATAACAAGCAGAATAAACAGGCATTGCTGTTGCAGTTTTTGACCCACCAGGACCAGTGCAAGTAATACTATAGGTCACTAGTTGTGTATTTTGTGAAACCGTTTCTGTTCCATTTGCTGCCGGAATTGGATTGGCAACATCCCAACTTTTTGTGCAGGTTGTTGCATTGGTCACACCGCTCCATGTTAAAACTATAGGTACGCCAGATGTTGACCAATTTGGATTAGTATCAACATTTATTATCCCAGGAATTGCAGTCAGTGCAACATTTGGCAAAGCTGGCATGACAGCGCCATAGGCAGCGGGAGTAGCGCCTGTTGTCACACCTTGAAATTTAATCCAACCAAGCTCATCTGACCAAGCACTGCCATTTAATTTGCCATCGCTTTCAATCGTCACACCATAAGCTGAACCGCCTTGATCAACACCGCTCAATTTTATCCAACCCAGCCATCCACCTGAATTTCCAACTGCGCTAGCCTGGGCAATTTCCACAAATCTTGCCCAGCCTTGCAAGGAGCTACCCACGCGCTTGGCTATGCAGTTTCCATCAGGACATCCATTAAGATATCCACCAGAATTGTCAAAGGCAAGATATCCAAGATTCTCACTCCAACCAGAGCCAACCAGATCACCATCAGTAAGTGGAACATTAACACCATATGTTGCACCTGTTCCCAAGTTGGTGTCATTCATACTGATCCAGCCCACGCCACTTGAATTTCCAGCGCCATCATCACTTCCGCCCCAGAGCCAACCAGTGACACTGCTGCCAATGCCAGCCCTGGTGGCGCTTGCCGCAGCAAAAACCGCACAAAAAACCACAATTGTCGCCCCAAATTTAATTAAATTTTGTTTTTTTGTTTGCATATTGGTTGATTGAAAATTTATTATTTATTTCTAAATTTTTAACTGAGAAATATTCTTACCAATATTTTACAATATTTTTATCCATTTACTCAGAAAGGCAATGCTCTTTAAATACTGTTGATACAAAAAGTTCGCAATTTTTTTGATCTGCTTTAAAAGCAACACAATCAGACTTCATCTGATCATCAGAAAAGGCGGCACAATCAAACAATGCCGGATTGAGAAGAAATTCTTTTTTAAACTGAAAATTATTATTGCAAAAAACTCTTCCCTCTTCTGTTGAAATATTCAAACAAAGCTCCTTCTTTCCCTTTTTTTGTGACACAGAATTCCAGAAAAATTCTTCGCAATCATTTCTAGTTTCAATGTTTGCAATTTTTTCACAAACAGCTACGGAATCATCCTTGACTGATTGCGCAAATAAGACACCATCGATGCATGTTTGCTTTAAAGACTCTTCGCCTGAAAAAGAATCGCAATGAGCCATGTTAGCAGTGAGATATGCATCATTAATCAAGGATGCGTTCTTGCGTGCAACATTCAAGGCAAGTTCTTCATCAGATTTGGCATAGTCACTTTCTTCTTGTTTTGAAGCAGAAACCTCATTTTCACTTTTCACAACTTCTCTTTGTTGTGAAATCTCCTGATTGCCTCCACGCATGACATATGTATATATCCCAAATCCAATAATGATAATCGTTCCAATCATGCCAACAATGGCTCCGAAAATAAATATTTGTTTTTGTGTCATATTTTTGTTTTCCATAATATGTTTCTCACTACTGATGATTATAATTTAGCGTGAAAAGAAATGATCACTCTGTGTAACTGCAAACATATTGCTTCACGCATGTAACAGTCCGATAATTATAACTCCTCCAATAATCTTTGTAATAAGTGAATCCTTGGACATCATTGCATGTTCGCGTCTCCGTCAAACTACAGGTGTATGCATTGCCAACATCACCATTGCAAGTATCCAAACGCGTCCCTGTCCATGTAAAAGTAGGTGCCCAGAAACGTACACCGATCCATGAGGAATATTTATCCTCCGATCCATTTACGTATGATTTATTACATACACCAAGACTTGGGGCAGAAGCAGTGGTTTGAACTGTTCCGTCTGGAAAAGCGACTCCTCCAGTGCCAGCCGTTATCTTGGTGGCTCCGAGAACTGAAGTTACAATTCCATTAGATACCACCATTCCTCCGCTTTTGACTTGATCAATGATGCTGGTGTTAATTGGTGCGCCCACGTTTCCATTTGGAGCAGAAGTTGTTGGCTCAGACCAAGCTTTGGTGAATTGCAGTGAGAAGCCGATTACGATTCCAATTGCGGAAACCCCCACCCAATAGATTGCTTCCTTTAGTTTTGTTTTCATGTTGGTTGATTTAAGATTCATTATTTATTATTTATTACCAAGTTTTTAACTGAGAAATATTCTTACTAATATTTTACAACATTTTTCATAGTTGTACAAAAAATTAAAATGCGGTCATAATATCATAATTTGGAGCAAAAATATGACTGGCTCTCACTTCAGACAAATCAAGATCTTCCAAGCTGTGCCACTGCATGTTTTCATAATATTTTTTGTTTTTTTGCATATACTGACTTGCATCAAAGTCGGGCTGAACATTTTCATACCTCTTGCTAAACAAATAAAAAGTGTCATATGGAGAAACTGCACCATCATCAATCTTCAACCCGCCTATTTGCATTGGTTTTCCAAAAGCATAGAACATCGTATATGATTTCAGTCCACCCTCCAGCATGTCCTTAAAGAGAACTTTCAAATGCTTGTCATTAACTTCGGAATTTTGATATTGCGGATAATCATCCTTATTAATTTTTCCATATTCCCAAGTGACCATCAGACCATCATCTGTCATTGATCTGCTCAAAAAATCAAAGAATTCAACAGATCCCAAGTGAATCAATTTGTCACTTCCAAAGCCAGGCAGCGTCATCACCACTAAATCATACTTCTTTTGATTATGTTTCAAAAATGTGTACGCATCTTCATAAAAAATATGCCAACGCGCATCCAAATAGGCATTTTGATGGTATTTTGAAAAATATGGGTCAGTTTTAGCATAATCAACAAATTGTGAATCAATATCAACTTGGTCAATATTGACATTGTAATTGAGCAAGTTCCTTACCGGCAAAAGACTCCCGCCACCTAACAGCAGAACTTCATACGGCTCATCCTGTCTTTTCAAAAAAGACACTGGAACATTCACCAGTGCCTCGTGATATATGTTTGCCCAACTGTCGCACATATTGGTGTGATTTGAAAGCTTCAAGCATTCATCACTGCTTCCATCACCCCTGTCTATGAAATATTTAGTGACCTCTTGATATGAAGTGTTGAAATGCGTATCCACCTCTATTTTTTCCCTTGGAATATTTAGCGACGCATTTACCACTCCATCTTGTTTCATCATTGTCAATAAATGCTCGTTTTTAATCGCAAACTCCTTCTCAATTGAAACAGTTAAATACAGACGCATGATGGATTTTTCAATTTCAGCACCTTTAAAATTCAAAACCGAAAAAATAACAAGCAATGAGACTATCACGAAGTAAAATATTTTTCTATTTTTCAAAAAAACAACGCAAGACAATGCCAGGAGAACATTTATCAATCCAATCAAGAATGCAGTCTTAATAAGCCCAACTCTTGGATATAAAAATAGTCCATATAAAACTGCGCCAACCAAGCTTCCAAAATAATCCACACCCAGAACCTCCACGAACATGTCAGTTCGCTTTTTGATGGAATTTCCAATGACAGAAAGCAGTGGGATTTGAATTCCAGCCAGCACGCCGGTCAGAACAATCGGGACATGCGCCACAAAAAGAGCAAAACTTTGAGCTTTCAATTGAAAAAGCTCAAACAACAAGCCGTCAAACCAAACAATTCCCACAATTCCAATCGGGCCAATGATGGCAAGCGCCATTTGCGAAATCCAAAGTGTTTTTGCATTTTCAATCCCTGCAAAAAGACGGAAAGAAAGTGAACCTAGCCCCAAAGAAAAAAGATATATTCCGATGGTCAATGAATATCTGAGCACGGAATTTCCATACAGCACGGAAAGGAGTTGTGAATATTGCAATTCATAAACCAAACTGCAAAAAGCAGTCAGAAAGGAAATGAAATATATTATGTGCAGTTTTGAAAAACGCTTTATCATGGATAATTCCGATATTTTCATTTGAAAATATTATCTATGATTATGTTCGAGACCATCAATTCTGAGACTCCAACTTTATATTCAACTCTTGGTATGTAGATGAGATCGCCAGCAACGATGTCGCCAAATGAAACTTTTCGCATGGTCGTGTTTATAACGCCCTGTTCTTCATTTCCTGGAGTGTTCTCCTCAGCCAGAAAAACTTTTTCAACACTATCATTCTCAGAATTTTTCATTCGCAACTTCACAGCCTTGCTGGGATCAGGATTCTTGTTCACAATAACATCAGCCTCAATATAACCATTTGAAACACCAACAACAGACAGTCTCACCATGCTATTGTTGACAGGCTCATTTTGCGCACTCCTATCCTGAGAACACAATTGTTGTTGTCCTGAAATAACTGCCAACTGACCCTGCATTTGCTGAGTACCATATTTCATTCCAAGTAAAAACACCAGAATCAAAAAAACGATTGAAACAATTGCAGCGATGATAACTAAGTTTATTTTTTTCATATCTATTTAAAATTTATTGCTGAACAAAATTAAGAGCCGTTGCAACCTTACAAGTAATGTTTCTTCTCCAATATCTAGGAGAAGGCTCTCCTTTCACAAGAACATACGTTGTGCTTGTGTCAATACATGTCTTATTATCAGAAAGTGCACATCCGTAATTAGTAGTAAAATCTCCATTACAAGTATCAGAAGTGGTATTGCCAAGTGCCCAGCTCATTTCCACCGATGTGCTATAAACATCCTCACTCCCATTAATATTGACTAATTGTGAAGCCAAAATTTTACCGTTGTAATTAATTGTCATTTGAGTTGCATTCAAAGTTGTAGCACTAACAACATCAACACCATTGATTGATTTTCCGTTCATATTAAGAGGTGCAGTTGCAGTGTGATTCCCCAAATTGTCACCAGCTTGTGCTGCTGCAGCAGTTGTCTGCTTTGTTCCATCTGGAAACACCATCCCATTTCCAACCCCAGAAAATGTGACGTTTCCATTCACACCTAAAAATGAAGTCACGATTCCATTGGAAACTGCCAAGCCGCCATTCTTAACTTGATCAAGAAGGCCTGTGGTTATCGGTGCGCCCACATTTCCACCTGGTGCAGGAGCAGTTGGTTCAGTCCAGGCCTTGGTGAATTGCAGTGAAAAGCCCACCACAATTCCAATTGCGGAAACACCCGCCCAATATGTGATTTTTTTTATTTTTTCTTTTCCGCTCAAGGCGGATCCGCCTTGAGCGGAAACTTTTGTTGATTTCATTGTTTTTTATTTTTATTAAAAAATATTATTTAGCTCGCAATGCCTCCAATTGTTTAAGCTGATCTTGAACTTGTGGTTGATTGATTTCAACTGGCACAGGAGCTGCTTGCTTGCGAAGATCTTCCAATTGTTTCAATTGATCTTCAACAACCTTGTCAGCATCTGTTTGGGATTGAGTTGATTCTTGCTGCTTGCGAAGTTTTTCAAGCTCGGCAAGATCACTTTTCATTTTTTCATCAGCTGTTTGAACCACGACTTGTTCTTGTTTTTGTGTCTGTTCAACTTGTTTTGGATTTTTTCTGTCATTCATTATCATAAATGCAATGACAAACACCGAGATCAATAAAATCACCAGCACAACCACGAGCAGCAACATTTTTTTGTTTTTTTGTTCCATATTTATTTTAAAATAGATTAGCAACTCATATTAATTATTATATCACAAATAGCAAAAAAAAGAATTTCATGAAATTCTTTTTTTCGTTCACATCATATCAACACGCCACGATCACAAACTCCCCCTTCACTTTCGAAGGATTTTTGACAAAATATTCCAACACCTCGGAAATGTCGCCGCGCACCACCTCTTCAAACATCTTGGTCAGCTCGCGACCAAGAATGATCTTCTTGCCAGTTGAAAAATTTGCCAGCATTTCTAGATTCTTAATCACGCGATGTGGAGATTCATAATAGATCACCGGAATTTCGCAGGCACTCACTTTTTTGAAATATGTTTCTCGTCCTTTTTTGTGGGGAGGAAAACCTAAAAATGTGAACTGCTGCATATCAATGCCAGCCACACTAACAATTGATGCCAAGGCAGAAGCGCCAGGAATTGGCAGCACAATAATATTATTTACGATTGCCTCAGCCACCAAAATATTCCCCGGGTCAGAAACACCAGGAGTGCCAGCATCAGTGACTACTGCCACATTTTTGCCAGCCAAAATTTCATCAATGATTTTCTGAATCTTATCGTCTTTGGTATGCTGATGATAGACAATTGCCTTGGTTTCTATGTTATAATGATTCAGAAGTTTTCTGGTGACGCGAGTATCCTCGCAAGCCACCAAATCAACCTCCTTCAAAATTCGAAGAGCCCGAAGCGTGATGTCTTCAAGATTTCCAATCGGCGTGGCAACTATGTATAGAATTCCGGAATTCATTATTAATGGATTAGCGAATTAACGAATTAACGAATTTAAATGCGTTAATCCTTTAATGCGTTAATAAGAAATAAATAATTTTTACAATATGATTCTTACCACTCACGCTCTCGTCGGAGCCGCTCTTGGAAAATACGTGTCCAATCCCGCCATGCAAATTCTCATCTTAATTCCCCTGCACTATACTTTGGACATTTTTCGCCATGGAGAATATTTAAACAAGCAATCAACATTCAAAGATACGACCTGGAAAGTAACCCTGGATCTTTTTATTGGCGGAGCAATAATCCTTCTTGCCATTTATGCCAAAAATATATCTCCAGCAATTTCAATCTCCATGATCACTGGCACCATCATTTCCATGTTTCCTGACCTATTAACAGTACTCTATTGGAAGCTTAATTTCAAATTCCTCAAAAAAATCTATCAATTTCATCAATTCGTGCATGGTCGCTTTGCTGATGGGTCACCAGAGAGAGCCTGGACAATGCGAAATGCAGCCAATGACATATTATTTTCCGCAATAGCCATCATGCTTCTTTTTCTTTAATTTTGAATTTCCAATTTTTAATTTTGAACCAATTTCTAATTTCTCAATTTTTAATGATTTAAACGTTCAATCATTCAGATTTTATTCGAAATTCGAAATTCATAATTCAAAATTTCTCTTTAGAGGTATTTTGCCGTCCAACTCTTCTTATCCTTCTTCAATTGGTCTGGTGTGCCAGCGAAAGTCAGATGTCCTCCAAGCTCACCGCCATCTGGCCCAAGCTCAATGACATGATCAGCGTCGCGAATCACATCCAGATTGTGTTCAACCACAATCACCGTGTTTCCCTTGTCAACCAATGCATTTAAAACTAAAAGCAATTTTCGGATATCATCAAAGTGCAGCCCCGCCGTTGGTTCATCCAGAATATATAAAGTGTTTCCAGTTGATTTGCGTGCAAGCTCGGTGGCCAGTTTGATGCGCTGCGCCTCTCCACCAGAAAGATTAGTTGCACTTTGTCCAAGCTTGAGATAACCCAAGCCCACATCCTCCATGGTCTTAAGTTTTTCAGCAATGAGTGGGTGACGAGCAAAAAAGCGTAGTGCCAAACGCACATCCATATCCAGAATCTGTGCCACATTAAATCCTTTATATTCAATCTCTAAAGTTTTCTTGCCAAACCTGGTTCCGTCACAAGCTTCGCATTTCACATACATGTCAGGCAACAAATGCATTTCAATTTTTTTTGATCCTTCTCCCTGACAAACTTCGCAGCGTCCGCCTTTCATATTGAAACTGAAGCGGCTGGCAGTATAGTTCCTATTCTTAGCTTCTTCCACTCCGGCAAACAAGTCGCGAATATGAGAAAACACTCCAGTATATGTTGCAGCATTTGAGCGCGGCGTGCGTCCGATTGGATTTTGATTGATGCTGATGACTTTTTTAACATGTTCAAATCCTTTGATTTTAGTGTGCTTGCCTGGCAAATCCTTGGTATTATAAAAATGCCGAGATAGTGCTTTAGCTAAAATATTCTTTACTAATGTTGATTTCCCACTGCCTGAAACACCACAAATAACCACAAATTTATCCAATGGAATTGAAACGTCGATTTTTTTCAAGTTGTTTTCTTCAGCTCCAATAATTTCAATAAATTTTCCACTGCCAGTGCGATTTTTTTTCTTGTCAGAAACTTTTTTCTTTTTTGAAATATACTGAGCGGTAAGATTTTTAGACTTCATTAATTTTTTGTAGTCACCTTCAAAAACCACAATTCCACCTTCTTCTCCAGCACCAGGACCCATATCCACAATCCAATCAGCAGCTCTGATGATGCTTTCATCATGCTCAACCACAATTAGTGAATTTCCAACGCCCTGCAGGGCCTTAATCGTGTTGATAAGTTTTTCCGTATCTCTACTATGAAGCCCGATTGATGGCTCATCCAAAACATAGACAATTCCCATCAATTGAGAATTGAGTTGTGCAGCCAAGCGAATGCGCTGCGCTTCTCCTCCAGAAATTGTCTGAGCAGAGCGACCCAAATTCAAATATTCCAAACCAACATTTTCCAGTGCACCCAAGCGTTGCAAAATTTCTCGCACAATTGATTTGGCAATGCTTTTTTCTTGCTGAGTTTGTGTCCAATTTTCAGCATCTTCAAACAGTTCTCGCAAATGCGTGACGCTCATTGAAACCATCATGTCAATTGTTTTTCCCTGAACTTCTACTGCCAAGAATTCTTTTTTGAGACGCTTGCCATCGCAAGTCGGACAAGTATGCGCGGTCATATATTTTTCAATTTCACTGCGCACATAATCAGATTTCGTTTCTTGATATTTTTTCTCAAGAGCAGGAATCACACCTTCAAATCCCTCATTGCCATACAAAACAATTCCCAGTTGCACCGCAGTGAATTTCTTTACTGGTACATTCATGGAAAATTTATATTTCTTGGCCACATTTTTCAAAGTCAAAAGCGCGGCACTTTGCCCGTTTATTTTTCCGCCAGATTTGCTCCAGGGTTGAATGGCACCCTCCATTAAAGAGAGATTTTTATTAGGGATGATCAATTCCTCATTTACTTTCAAGGTGTAACCCAAACCAGCGCAAGTATCACATGCTCCTTCAGGACTATTAAAAGAAAAGTGTCTTGGCGTCACCTCTTTTATTTTCACTCCACACTCACTGCAAAAGAAATCCTGATTATATCCGCGCTCTTCCACATTGTCGAACAAAATTTTCATTGAATTTCCACCGATTTTCATGGCAGTTTCCACACTATCCAACATTCTTTCTGTATCAGGTTTTTTCTTGTCCAAAATAACTCGGTCAATAACCATCTCAACATCAGTTTCAATTTCATTTTCTTCAAGCATCATGGCTTCTGCCACGGTGAACATTTTTCCATTGAAACGCACGCGGGCATATCCCATTTGTGCAATGTGCTTTAAAAGCTCCTTGCCAACCGCAGCTTCTTTCGGCTTTGCCAAGATTGCAATTTGAGTGTGATGAGAAAAAGTCAAAATTTCATCCAAGATTTCTTGATTGCTTCTTTTTTGCATGGAAGTCCCACACTCAGGACAATGCAAAATTCCGACTTTTGCATACATGATGCGCAAATAGTCATAAACTTCCGTTAATGTTCCCACCGTTGAGCGCGGCGAACGTGAAATACTTTTTTGATCAATTGAAATTGGCGGCGAAAGATTTTCAATTTTGTCCACGTCAGGCTTCACTGATGGATCCAAAAAGTTGCGAGCGTATGAAGAAAGTCCCTCCATATAGCGACGATTGCCTTCCGCGTAAATAGTATCGAATGCCAAAGAAGATTTTCCTGAGCCTGAAAGTCCAGTGATCACCACGAATTTATCTCGCGGGATGTTCACATCAATATTCTTAAGATTGTTCACGCGCGCACCCTTGATTACGATTTCATTGTTATTGGATGATGCTATTTTTTTTGAAGCCATATTGAGGGAAAGTATTATGTATTTAGCGTTATCAATCTAAAATGTTTCGAATTTCTACTGCGGGTAATGGTAGCAGGAAAACAATGGAAAGTAAAGCCTGAGCAATATTAATGCAGGCACAACAAAAAAACAGCATCAACCAATTGGCTGATCCTATTTTTTACATAAAAATATTCGAAAAACAAACATTTTTCACTTTCTAAGAATGTAGCTTTTTTTATTCAAACAATTGCACAAAACTGAGCTTCGATTATCTTCCCGAATCTCAGTCTTGATTTGCAACTAATAATACGCGATGTTTTCAAATGTCTTTCAGCTATCCCAAGAAGCTCTTACTTCTCAATTTTCTATGGTATCCAATTGCAAAACGATGCGCTTCATCCATGATAGATTTCATGAGATTCTCATTTTCCAAGATATTTTCCATCCGTTTATTCATATCTGCTCGCAACCTGCTATCACGTCTAAGATCAAGCTTCTTTCTTGTTGGTCCTTTTGCCACACCAACAATTGCGACTACTAATCCCAATTCCTGATGCAACAATTCCTCTGCCATGTTCAAATGTCCAAGCCCGCCATCCAATAAGATTAAATCTGGCATTGCCCAATCATTATTGAAACGCCGCGACAAAACTTCTTTCATCATTGCCACATCATTTGAACCTTCCACGGTTTTAATTTTGAATTTTCGATATTGATTTTTATTCGCCTGACCATTCTCAAAAACAATCATTGAGCCAACTGCGTGCTCTCCGGAAATGTTTGAGATGTCATACGCCTCAATGCGCAGGCCGAATGACTGATGACCGATGACTAATGACTTTTCTTCAAAGTCTCGCGACATCAGTGCCACATCGCGAATATGATTAAGTGCAAAAATCTTATTTCTCAAGATAGCCGCTTTTTCAAATTCGTTTTTCTTTGAATGCAACAACATCTCTTTTTCCAATTTTGAAACCAAACTTTTTTTCTTGCCCTGCAAAATCATTTCGATCCCACGAATATTTTTTTTATAATCAATCTTGGAAATTGCCCCAGCATATGGCCCAGGACAAAGACTGATTTGAAAATCCAAACAACCTTTTTCAGTTTTTTGTTTGCCACTATGAAATGGAAAAATTCTGCGAATAATCTTAAGCGCAGTTTGCATCTGCTGCTTGGAAATGTAAGGACCATAGATAGCTTTTAGCTTATAACTTTTAGCTTCTAGCTTTTCAAGATCAATATCGGTTTTTCTAAGAATCAAAAATTTTGGAAAATCTTCTTTAGTAATTACGAAATATGAAAAAGATTTATCATCCTTTTCCAAGGTGTTATATTTTGGCTGATGTTTCTTGATCAAATTACTCTCCAAAATCAAAGCCTCAAGAACTGAGTCTGTTTGTTCAAAATCTATGCTTGCCACTTGCGCAATCATCTGAGCAATCCACTGACTTCGCGAGGACGCAATGTCACTGCGAAAATATGACTGCACGCGAGTTTTTAAGTTTGTCGCCTTGCCAATATACAAGATTTTGCCTTTTGAATCACAAAAAAAATACACGCCAGGCGCCAGTGGCAAATTCTTGATTTTCTCGGCTACTTTTGACATCCTGGGGATTTGGAAATATAATTATAAACCATGGCTATTTAACAACAACATAGCATAAGAATGCGCCAAAATGCAAAGGAGGAAGCGATATGCACTTCACATTAACCCAGCAAGCTCAAGACTATCTGAATGAAGTCAAAGAAGCCTTATTGCTTCCTCATGCCTGCGGATCTAATCATAGGGAACTTTCAGAAATGATTTCAAAGCTTAAAAATTCAGATCCGTCAGTCATTGATCCGCCGCAAGAAGCCTCAAAAATGTTAACGATTCTTGGGAAATATGCTCGTCTCGATATATCTGGATATATTTCAACTGCAGATGCGTTCTATGAACTTTTTCACAAACTCTTTAATTTATTAAGAACGAATGGCTTTATAAAAATTCAAACTAGCTTATTGAGGGAGGAAAAGCAATGAAGAGACCTCTAACCAAGTCCGTAGCAACAATTGAAAGAGATCAGCTCATTTTTTTTCTAGAAGAGATCGTGCTATTCCTAGAGACATATTTGCCTGATCTCTGCAAGGAAAGCTTGGCCACCGAACAAATCAGGGATTTAAAAAAGACCCTTCAAAAGTCATATCCCAATTTTCGCCTCTACTATCCAACACGCTTGAAAAGCTTTGCGCTGCTCGTGCGCAATTGTGTCAGAAAACGTTGTGCACTTGTCAGAAATCCAGAACTTGAATCCACTTGCATTCACATCAAGCAATGGCCGGAAATAAAAAAGACGCTCGCAAATAAAACACAAATTGAATTAATCCTAATTGCAAGCAAACTTATTAACGAAGCCTATGAACATCTCTCAGACATTCTACTGGATTTGAGGTGCTCAGAAATAACAGCTCTTTTAAATAAGAACTGAACGAGCTGCCCCAACAAAAGCCAATACGTAAAAACGTATTGGCTTTTTTCTTTTCTTCTTTTTGAACTTTAGGAACTTTTAAGTTAGGCTTTTCGGTTTCAAAACTTGTCGCAAATATTTAGCCGTGTGACTTTCTTTATAATATTTAATGATTTCCTCTGGTGGGCCAGTCACCACAACTTTTCCGCCACCGTCGCCACCTTCTGGCCCCATATCAATAATCCAATCAGCTGTTTTTATCACATCCATATTATGCTCAATCACCACCACTGTGTTTCCAGCATCAACCAAGCGATTAAGCACTACCAACAATTTTTTAATGTCATCAAAATGAAGTCCAGTGGTTGGTTCATCCAAGATGTATAAAGTGTCACCAGTGGCGCGCCTTGAAAGCTCAGAGGCGAGCTTGATGCGCTGCGCTTCGCCGCCAGAAAGAGTGGTGGCACTTTGTCCCAACTCAATATAGCCAAGGCCAACTTCTTCCAAGACTTTCAGCGGTTCATGAATCTTGGAAAATGCTCCAAAAAATTCAACTCCTTCTGAAACTGTCATGGCCAATACCTGTGAAATATTTTTTCCTTTATATTTAACTTGCAGTGTCTCACTGTTGTAACGTTTGCTTTTGCAAACATCGCATGGCAAATACACATCAGGCATGAATTGCATTTCAATTTTAAGATATCCCTCACCACTGCAGTTGTCACAGCGCCCACCTGCCACATTGAATGAAAATCTGCCTGGCCCATAGCCGCGCATTTTGGCATCTTTGGTTTGCGCAAAAAGTTCTCGGATGTGCGTGAATAATCCTGTGTATGTTGCAGGATTGCTGCGCGGCGTGCGACCAATTGGAGATTGATCGATCATGATCACCTTGTTGATATTTTCAATGCCGATAATTTCATTATGCCTGGCTGGCACATCCAGGGCGCGATGCAACTTATTGGCCAACGCTTTATACAAAGTTTCTTCAACCAAAGTTGATTTTCCAGAGCCAGAAACTCCAGTCACGCAGGTGAAAACTTTTAGTGGAAATTCCACTGTCACATTTTTAAGATTATGTTCACTGGCTCCACGCACTGTGATGCTTCTTTTTCTTTTTATTTGCCTACGAAAATTTGGAACCTCAATTTCCAGTTCATGACGCAAATATTTTCCAGTCAGCGATTTTGGGTTATTGATCACATCCTCAGGACAGCCTTCAGCCACCACTTCGCCGCCATGTTTGCCTGCTCCTGGTCCAATATCCACCAACCAATCAGCAGCGCGCATCATCTCTTCATCATGCTCGATCACGATCAAAGTGTTCCCGATCTTTTGCAGATGCTTAAGGGTTTCAATGAGTTTGGCATTATCACGCGCATGAAGTCCAATGGATGGTTCATCTAAGATATACAGCACGCCCACCAATTGCGATCCGATTTGCGAAGCCAAGCGAATGCGTTGCGATTCTCCGCCTGAAAGAGAATAAGCTGCTCTGCCCAAAGTCAGATAATCCAAACCAACATTGTTCAAAAAAACCATGCGCGCAATGATTTCCTTTAAAATCCTGCCCGCAATCAAATCCTCGCGATGTGTCAATTTCAAATTCTTGAAAAAATCAATGCCTTGCCAAATACTCAGCGTCGAAATTTCATAGATATTCTTTTCGCCCACGCTCACCAAAAGCACATCACTCTTATAGCGACTACCTTTGCAAGCAGAGCAAGGTTTTTGCGACATATATTTTTCAATATCCGTGCGCACAGCATCTGAAGTTGTGGTGCGATATCTTTCCTGTAGCCATGCCACCACGCCTTTCCAGCGCACATTATAATGCCCACTACCGCTTTTGAAATGATATGAAACCTTGATTAAATCCTCATCCTCTGTGCCATACATCAAAATATCCAGCTTATCTTTCGACAGATCTCGCAGGCGCTTGTTGTCTTGAATATTATAATATGCGGCCACCGCTTTCAGCACTGTGCCTTGATAATTGTTCGGTTTGAAGCTCCATGGCATGATACCTCCCTCGCCAATGGTTTTGTTTAAGTCTGGCATCACGCGCAAAGGATCAATTTCCTTTTTAAGCCCCAAGCCTTCACAAGCTTCGCAAGCGCCATAGGGAGAATTGAAAGAAAAAAGTCGCGGCTCCATTTCAGGAAATTCCACATCATGAATCGGACATGACAAATTCTGATTGAAAATCTGCTCAACCTCAAATGAGTCTGAGCTTTTAGCTTTTAGCTTTTGACCCTTAGCTTCTTGCACGCATTTCACTTTCACAATCCCCTTTGAAAGTCGCAGCGCTTTCTCCACTCCTTCAAAAATTCTAGAAAGATTTTCTTCATTAACCTCAATTTTATCAACAATAATATCGATACTATGCTTTTTGTAACGCTCCAATTTTATTTCCTTAAAATCTTCCAGGCGAATAAGTTTTCCATTCACCAGCGCCTCAGAAAATCCCTTCTTCCACATTTCATCCAGCAGTGCTAAATATTCCCCTTTTCTTTCCCTGACAATCGGCGAAGAAATCTCAATTGCTTGCGATTTGTTTTTTTCTCCCATCTCCAAAATCCTATCCACAATTTCATCCGTGGAAAGCTTGGAAATTTCACGATTGCAAACACTGCAATGAGGAATTCCAATTTTCGCATACAGCAGTCGCAAATAATCATGCACCTCCGTCACTGTTCCAACTGTTGAGCGCGGATTGTGCGAAGTTGATTTTTGGTCAATCGAAATGGCTGGTGAAAGTCCTTCAATATAGTCAACATCAGGCTTGTCCATTTGCCCCAAAAACTGCCGCGCATAACTCGACAAACTTTCCAAATATCTCCTTTGCCCTTCGGCAAAAATCGTATCAAACGCCAAAGTTGATTTTCCAGAGCCTGAAAGACCCGTAAAGACAATAAATTTGTCTCGGGGCAACTCTAGATCAATATTTTTCAAATTGTGCTCTCGCGCACCTTTGATGATTATCCTATTATTTTCCATAAAAATTTCAATTATTTATTCATAAACGCAAAAAGCTTCCCCTTTTGAGGTACTTAAGTTACTACGTCAAACTATCATATTACTTTCCATCCACGATATAACACATTCCGATTTTTATCAACCAATAAGATCATACTCGACATATAGTTTTTGTGAGCCTGTTTTCTCTTGAAGCCGTAGCGAACGACAGTGGGGTCCGAGTGAGCATCCATGAATTTCGGCTGCGAATGTGCTCTCGAGAGAAAACAGGTGAAACAAAAACGGTTTTCTTCTATTCCCAGAACCGCATATTAAACATGATCAAAATAAAACACTTTCATATTATTAATCATTAAAAAAAGAGGGGCTCAATTGCCCCTCTTTTAAATATTTAAAATCTATTTTTACTGTTGAGGTGTTGTGCAAGCACCGGCTGGCGTTGCTTCTCCAGTAGCGGTCTTATCAGTAAGAGTTGTTTGACATTCCTTCGGTGCTGTTTTAAATCCTGAGCAAATTGCTTGCTTATAAGCCTCAGCATTGTCATATTTATACACAGCATTACTTGAAACTCCATTAATTGTCATCGTTGGTGAACCGGTTGCGTTTGCTGCATTTGAATCTTTCTCATTTTGTTGCATCAAAGTAAGACCTTGCGCAGTAACACAATTATTAACTTTTACAGGATCGATTGCCAATGTTTTTGCACCAACCTCGAAGCAAGCACCATCACTTCCACAGTTCGTGTTCACATATGTCACAATAGCCATCCACTTGTCCTTGCCATATGTTTTCAGCACGCAAGCTTCTTTTTCATTTTCAGTAACTTCCTTAGGTCCATGAAGTGACTTGATATCGCTACCACTAGTACTTACAATGTAATGAAAGTTAAAATTAACTTTATTTTTCAACAGATCATACACTGGCTTCAAGGTATCCTCTGCTTTGTTTCCATACGGGCAAAATGACATGACATACAAATCAACTGTTGGCTTATCAGTTTTTGGAATTTCCTTCTGTTCCTCTGGAGCTTGTGCTTGTTGAGCAGGATCCGCAGGAGCCTTATCCAATTCCATCACTGTTTGCGCTTGCATAAGCTTCTTTCCATCGCGTGTCACAAATACTGGAATTTCTTGCTTATCAACAACGACCGTAAGTTTATACAAACTTCCATCTTCAGTGATGTCTTTAATTTCAGTCTTGGCAGTTGGTGGCACATTTTCGCTCAAGAATTTTTCAACTTTTGCTTTAACAGCCTCTGATCCAACATCAACTTTTTGTCGATACACTTTGTATCCATAGCTTGCACTAATAGCAATAACCAAGATAGCAACTACTAAGATAATCCATTTTTTATTATCACATTTGCATGTACCGTCTTTCAGACATTTAACTTTTCCCTTGACACATTCCAATGCTTTGCCTACTGCGATCATTGCTGAGCTTTTTGCTTTCTCAGTTTTTTCTTCAATCACATCGGTTTCATTTTCCACAATTTCTTTTTCTTCTGTTTTCTCCATGTTTTCCATAGGATATTTATATTAATACTTAATTTGTTAGTAAAAGAATGTCTTTTCTGACACTTGCCCTATTTTACAGGGTTATTTGAAAATGCACAAGGCTAGCTTCAACATACAAAATGCAATATACAAAATACAATGGGGTTTTGGATTTTATGAACACATTGCGAAGTGCGTAGGTAAAATGTAAGTGATGAGCGTTAAGAAATCGACATAGCAATGTCGTCCCGGACTTGATCCGGGATCCAGAATAAAAAAGATAACACAAACAACAGCATCACCTGAGCTGCAATTTCCGCAGCGTGGAAATCTCATCGCGAATGAGGGCGGCTTTTTCAAATTCCATTGAGCGTGCCGCATTTTTCATCTCTTTTTCTTTTTGCTTAATATATCCAGCAATGTCTTCCAATGATTCCAATTTGGAAAAATCCAATGGAACTTCAGGATTAATTTCATGATCCACAATTGATTTAATATTTTTCTCAATCGTCTTTGGCGTAATATGATGCTTCTTGTTATATGCAGCTTGCAGAGTTCGTCTGCGATTCGTTTCATCAATCGCTCTTTTCATTGAACCGGTGATGTTATCGGCATACAAAATCACGCGACCATTGATGTTTCGAGCGGCACGTCCAATTGTTTGAATGAGCGAAGTTTCACTGCGCAAAAAGCCTTCTTTATCAGCATCCAAAATTGTCACCAAAGAAACTTCCGGCAAATCCAAACCTTCGCGGAGTAGATTCACGCCCACCAACACATCAAAATCACCTTTGCGCAGTCCCTGCAAAATGAGCACGCGATCAAGCGTGTCCACATCGGAATGCAGATATTCGCAGCGTATTCCATGTTCTTTCAAAAATTCTGACAAATCTTCTGCCATTTTTTTCGTCAGTGCAGTGATCAGCACTCGCTCTTTTTTGGCCACAACTTTTTCAATTTCGCTGAGCACATCTTTCACTTGGCCCTTGGCGGATTTGATAATAATTTCAGGATCAAGCAAGCCAGTTGGCCTAATGATCTGCTGCGCCACCGAGCTTGAATGTTCTTTTTCATAGGCAGCCGGGGTGGCGGTGGTGAAAATCAATTGATTGATTCGCTCTTCAAATTCAGGGAATCGCAGTGGTCTGTTGTCATAGGCGCTCGGCAAACGAAAACCATTATCAATCAGCGCATTCTTGCGCGAACGGTCTCCGGCATACATCGCATTCAATTGCGGAATCGTCACATGCGATTCATCGATGATCATCAAGAAATCTTTCGGGAAATAATCCACCAAAGTGTACGGTGGCTCGCCAGCTTCGCGCTCAGTCAAATAGCGAGAATAATTTTCAATTCCATTGCAATATCCCACTTCGCGCATCATCTCCAAATCTTGCCTAGTGCGTCTTTCGATTCTTTCCGCCTCCAACAACTTATTATTATCCCTGAAATATTTCACTCGCTCTGCTGCCTCTTTTTCAATTTCACTCAAAGCTCCCTGCATGATCTCCTCCGGCACCACGAAATGCTTGGCTGGAAAAATGAGTGTCTTTTCCAGCTCGCCCAATTTTTCGCCAGTCAGAAAATCGTATTCATAAATTCTTTTTACGATTCCATATTCAAGTTCAATGCGCGTTACAATTTCCCTGCTCGGTGTCATCACCTCAATCGTGTCGCCCGTCACTCGAAATTTTCCGCGGGCCAAAACATCGCTGCGCTGATATTGCATGTCCACCATGCCTTTCATCAACTCTTCGCGATTCTTCTTTTCACCCACAATCACCTCAGCAGTTCCTTCGCGATAATAATCCGGAGAACCCAAACCATAGATGCAAGAAACTGAAGCTACAATGATCACATCGCGCCGCGACAGCAGTCCACTGGTGGCCGCATGACGCAATCGATCAATCTCCTCATTGATCTGCACTTCCTTTTCAATATATGTATCAGACGAAGAAATGTAAGCTTCTGGCTGATAATAGTCATAATATGAAACAAAATATTCCACCGAATTTTTCGGAAAAAAAGTTCGAAACTCTTGTACCAACTGCGCCGCCAAAGTTTTGTTTGGCGCAATCACCAAAGTTGGCTTTTGCACGTGCTCAATCACATTGGCCATGGTGAAAGTTTTTCCCGATCCGGTCACACCCAGCAAAGTTTGAAATTTCTCCCGATGTTCCAACCCATAGATAAGCGCCTCAATTGCTTGAGGTTGATCACCCGCTGGTTTATATTTTGAATTGATTTCAAATTTCATAATGATTAATACTACAATTTTATTATAAAAATGTCTAGAAAAAATAAAAAGGCGGAGCATCTGATATTATCAGAAAATCTCCGCCAAAAAATAGTACGACCAAAATCAATAGGTCAATAAATCCTCAGGAAAACCCATTGAAGAAATAAATTCAGCATCTATAGCATTGCACTCAGCTCGAATTTCCAAGCGAGCATTTTCAAGGTTCAATTTGCGCTTATACTTAATTACTTTCATTATTGACATTTCTTTTGGCGGCCTATAAATAATAACTGCTTTATTTACATCGAAATATGACAAAATAAAATAGACTTCATTTGCACTATCGCGCAGCCTATGAAGAGCATCATTGACGCACTCATTTGGCTCAACCAAACCCTCTTGCAAAACATCAACATTTCGATAAAATTTCTTGCCAAACCAGATAAATCTTTTTTCACACACCAGATCCCAAGTTTTAAAAGCTACAACGCTTCCAAACTTATCCAGTAACCAAATTTTTTCGCAACAAAGATAATCATCGTCCTCGTCATAGCCAAGCAATTCAGGTCTTTGCTCAAGCAATGCTGGCTCCACACCAGACACATAAATCTGATCAATAAGCCCATTAAATTTATGTTGATCTGATTGATATTGACGATAAAAATTTTGCAACCACGGGAATTCATCGAAAAAACCATTGATTTTTGCTCTTGGCATAACAAAATCACTTCTCAAATCTGCCTGTGTTTTCATGGTATTATCTCCTTTTTAATGGCTTCACGCCATTTGTTGATAGCAGACATCACGCCTGCCAATAAAAACATTAAATTTTATAAGAACAATGACAATAAATATTAACACTTCTTCTGGTGATGTCAACCCTTGCCAAATCCCCAAAACCTGCTATAATTGGTCTACAACTAAGAAAGTCCTAATCTAGCCCGCCACTAAGCCAAAAGTGGATAGGCTGGAATGCTCCACTAAAAGCAAGGATTTTCTTGTTTGGTGGATTTTTTAATTTATAAGCGATGCTGATCCGCTAATAGATGCCAATCCGCAAATCACGAATAAGTACTATTTTGGTCTATTCGCAATTCGTGGATTCGCGTTTCATTCGTTGATTCGCATCACATTACAGTATGCAATACGAACTGTTTTACCTTGTTGGAGAACGACAAGAAGCAACTCTCCCTGCTATTAAAGAAGGAGTAAACGCAATCCTTGCTCTTGAGCAAGCAACCATGGTTGGAGAAGAATTGAGCGAAAAAAGAAAACTCGCTTATGAAATCAAGCACCAAAACAAAGGAACCTACATCACCCGTCGTTTTGAACTTCCTGAAATTGATTTTTGGGCTGACGAAGCAAACGGAGAAAAAGAATTTGGAATCGCAGCTATCACAAACAAATTGAACTTGAACAATGATGTTCTTCGTTTCATGATTGTGAAAACTCCAGATCTTCCAGACCTTGGAGCAAAAGATCGAAGAAAAGCCAAGGAAACAGCCAACAACAATGGACGCCCAGCACCACGACCACAACAAAGAACTGAAAGACGCGACAATAATTCACGTCCGATGCAACGACCAACCCAACGACCAACTGCTCCTGCAGCAGCAGCTCCAGTGGTTAAAAAAGTTGAAACAACCAAAGAAGAATCCAAAAATATCGACAAGCAACTTGATGAACTCTTGAACATCTAAAGTTTCTTAATTTATTTTCACGATGCTAAACTAGTGCCCTTGTAGCGCGGCTTAGCATCAAAACAAAAATATGAATCTTAACAAAGTTCAACTCATTGGAAGACTGACTCGCGATCCTGAAATCCGCACAACTCCATCAGGACAAACTGTGGCAACCATTGGAATCGCAACCAATAGAACTTGGAATGACAAAGCTGGTCAAAAGCAAGAAAAATCTGAATTTCACAACATTGTGATCTGGGGACGTCTTGCAGAAATTGCTGGACAATATTTGACCAAAGGACAAGAAGCATATTTTGAAGGAAGACTTGAAACACGTTCATACACTGGCAAAGATGGTGTTGAAAGAAAAACCACCGACATCGTGGCTGAAAACATGCAAATGGGTTCACGCGCACAAGGTGCTTCTTCAAATTCAAACAGCAATTTCAACCGTCCAGCACCGATGGCCATGGGCGCAGCTCCTGCTTCCCGACCAATGCCACAACAACAAGCACCAATGGAAGAAATTCCAACCATCAACCTCGATGAAGAACAAGACGAAGTTCGCCTTGAGGATGTGCCATTCTAATTAACGCAACCGTAAATAATAACCAATTTATATTCAATATGGAACGAAAACAATGTTATTTCTGTGATGAAAAAATGGATAAGATCGACTACAAAGATGCTTATCTTATTCGCAGATTTATGAACTCACAAGGAAAAATCTACCCACCAAAGAGACATGGAATTTGCACAAAGCATCAACGAACACTTTCTCAAGCAATTAAGCGAGCTCGCGTGATGGCACTTGCACCTTTCGTTGTTAAGTAGACCACTTCGTGTCAACTAAACAAAATTGAAGAATATAGTTTTTTTAAGAAATTACTGTTTGAGAGCCTATATTTTTTCTAAAATTTTTTGTTTCTTGCGCGGGGCTCGCGTGACCACGAAAAATTTTAGTTATCCTTCAAAATCTATGATTTTGTCCGGATAACATATACCCGAAGGGTGAAGTTAAAAAATATAGTGCTCGAGTTTAATTTCGCAAAAAAAAATTTATATTCTTCAATAATAAAAATAACGATAAAAAAATTATGTTAGGAATAAGTGATATCAAAGCCGGAAAAAACATTCTTTGGGAAGGTTCTCCCTATGTTGTTCTTTCTGCTGAGCATTCCAAGACTGGAAGAGCTGGCGCAGTGCTACGAACAAAACTCAAGAATCTTCTCAACGGAAGCGTGTTGGAAAAAACTTTCAACGGATCAGACAAAGCTGATGAAGCTGACATGTCAAAATCCAAAGCACAATATCTCTACGCTGAGCAAGATGGTTTCGTATTCATGGATATGAATACCTACGACCAATTTTCCTTGGCCAAGGATGTGATTGGAAATGCTTATCTGTTTTTATTGGAAGGAACTGAAGTGAGCGTGCTCAACTTCAATGAAATCCCAGTAAACATTGAGCTTCCAATCAAAGTGACCTTGACAGTTGTTGAAGCTCCACCAGGAGTCAAAGGCGACACTTCATCAGGTGGAGACAAAGTTGTAACCCTGGAAACAGGATTGAAAGTCACAACCCCCCTCTTCGTAAATGAAGGAGACAAAATCATCGTCAACACTGAAAAAGGCGCCTACGTTTCAAGAGCATAGCTTTTAGAAAAAAATACGCAATCATAAAAACCATCCGCAAGGATGGTTTTTTGTTACAAAAAAAATCCTACTAAAAAAGTAGGATTTCAATTTGGATTTAGAAGAGTCCAATTTGTCCGAATAAGGTGAAGACCATTAAAGGGACAAGTGCGATCAGCACTGCGAAATTAAATTCTTCTTGCTGAGCTTCATGGTGAGCTCTTTTTGCGCAATGCACACATTTGTGTGTTTTTGTTGGCATACGTTTTTGTTTTATCTTGCTCCCCCGAGCAAAAATTGATTAATGGGTTAATTAGTTATTAAATTGTCTTTTAAAAGAAAAGAACCGCGGCGATTAATCACCCGGTTCTCATCTCTATAGATACAGTATACACCCTTTTTAGACAAAAGTCAAGTTTGGGATTTCTACCAGATCCGGATGTTTCTATTATTGCACAAAATTCAATGGCATCCAAATTACAGCACGACCAATTTTGCTTTCTCAGCAATTTCTTTGAAAATTTTCTCAGCAATTTTCTTGTCTTCACGCAAAAATGCTTTGGCACTTTCCCTGCCAGCTCCCAATTTAGTTTCACCATATGAAAGTGAATTGCCAGATTTTTTCACCACTTCAAATTTCACCCCGGCATCCAAGAGGTCTCCAGCCAATGAGATTCCTTCGTTATACATGATGTCAAATTCAGCAGTTTTAAATGGTGGGGCGACTTTGTTTTTCACAATCTTAACTTTCACGCGATTTCCAACCACATCCTCACCTTTTTTGATTTGCGCAGCGCGCCGAACTTCCACACGCACTGAAGAATAAAATTTGAGCGCTTGTCCTCCAGTGGTCGTTTCGGGATTGCCAAACATCACTCCAATCTTCATGCGAATCTGATTGATGAAAATAACTGTCGTGTTGGAGCGTGCAATGATCGCTGTCAATTTTCGCAGAGCTTGAGACATGAGACGTGCTTGACGTCCAACATGCTGGTCGCCCATTTCGCCTTCAATTTCAGCTTTTGGCACAAGGGCTGCAACTGAGTCCACCACCACCACATCCACCACTCCTGAGCGAACCAACGACTCCACAATGTCCAGTGCCTGCTCGCCGTTGTCAGGTTGCGATACTAACAAGTTCTTAATATCCACCCCAATTTTCTTGGCATATTCAGGATCAAGCGCATGTTCGGCATCCACAAATGCTGCTGTGCCACCCATTTTCTGAGCGTTGGCCACCACGTGCAAGGTCAGCGTGGTTTTTCCTGAAGACTCCGGCCCATAGATTTCCACAATACGCCCACGTGGCATGCCACCAATTCCAGTAGCAATGTCCAGCGAAATTGAACCGGTCGGAATTGCCTCAATATCAACTCTTTTCACATCTCCCAATTTCATGAGCATCCCTTCCCCAAACTTTTCCTGCATGTCCTCCACCAATTTATCAATCTCTTTTTTCCCTGCATTCTTTATTTCCTCCACCGCTTCTTTTGGAGCCTTTTTTTCTTTTGCTGCGTAAGCCATATATTTTTAATTAAATAGTTAATTAGTTTTTTAGTTAAACAGGATTTAAAAGATAATTTATTTTTTCCTAATCAACCAAGCAACTACGCAACTAATCAACTTTTTTAGATTTTAATTTCAAGCACAGAGTGCTTACGATTTATGTTATTTTCTTTTTTACTTAGCACTATCAACTTTTCCCTTTGCGTCGTACATAATGTCCCTGACGACACCATTATCGCTGCTTAAAACTCCCAGATCTTTTCCATTTATTTTAATGAAAGTTTCACTGCCTTTTCCAGAAGTTATGCTAATTTTTTCTTTAGCATTAAATGTTTGCACTGATTGTGGAAGCAACACTCCGCTATAAACCAAATTTCCATCAGCCTCAACTGACATCCAGGTTGGATTTGGATTTACATATAAATCCAATTTTATCGATTCAGGAGCCACTGCTGAATCATTTTGAGCTGGAACATCATTTGCTGCTTGAGAGGCACCATCATCTTCAAACACGGCATTGACTGAAACTGCTTTCATATCCTCCTTGTCAAATTTACTGCGTGCTTTCACATTGATGACATTGAGTCCTGACTTCAATCCAACATCTTCACTGAACTCGCCTTTTTCACTGACCAATACTGGCTGATCATTAATGAACACGAAAGCATCCTTTTCAGCTATGCCTGTGACATGCGTTGAGCTTCCAGTGACGGTTGTTCCATCAACTGGCGTGTTAATGCTTAAGCGTGGCTTAGAAACGAAATTATTCACTTCCATATAAAGATAGATGAAGCTCGAAACGACAACCAATAAGATCGCTGAGACAATAATCGTCTTTGGCGTGATCACGATGCTGGAGAATTTTATTGGCTCAGTCGATCCTTCATTGTCTGCGACTTTTTTTATGTTTTTATGAATCCCCTTCTCTCTTTCAAACTGCTTTATCAGGGCCAGTTCATTAAGCCCCATAAAAATAGCATAACTTCGCAGGAAGCCTTTCACATATACATCGGCAGGCAATTTCAAATAAACGCCATCTTCAAGGCATTCCAAATATTTCACCTGAATCTTGGTGCCTTTGGAGACCTCACTCAGACTAAGTCTGCGCTCATCTCTGAGTTTTTTCATGCGCTCGCCTAGCGTCAATGAATCAATTTTTTTGGTGGTGAATCGAACCATGAAATTACATTTGCCATTTATCTCTCGCTATTTGATCTGCTGATGGATCCTCATATGCTGGCTGATCATCCCTGGAAACAAGGATTTCCCTGGGCTTTGCTCCATCTGCTTCGCCAATGATACCGCGCTCCTCCAACATGTCAATCAAGCTGGCGGCTCTGGAATATCCAATGCGCAATCTTCTTTGCAAAAGCGATGAAGATGCCTTACCTGCTTGAATCACGACTTGCTTGGCTTCATCATAGCGCGCGTCTTCTTGTTCATTAGCCACGATTGCATCGAAATCAATCCTATCGCTGTATTGCACAGTCTTAACTTCACCATTTTTATTGCCTTGAACTTTTTCCTCTGAAACAATTTCGTCTTCAAGATCATCTTCAATCTTTTCAAACTTTTGTTTCTTAATGAATTCAACCACTCTCTTGATTTCCTCTTCTGAAACAAACACACCCTGCACTCTGCGCAGATCAACAGCTTCTGCAGCAGAGAAGAGCATATCACCATTTCCCAAGAGTTTTTCTGCACCACTGGCATCCAAAATTGTGCGTGAATCCATTAAGGATGGAACTCGAAATGCCACCCGCGTTGGAATGTTTGATTTGATCAAACTTGTAATGACAGTGACGATTGGTTTTTGCGTACTGAGAATCAAATGAATTCCCACCGCACGAGCCATTTGCGCCAAGCGAATGATCACACCTTCAACTTCTTTTCCATGTGATGCCATCAAATCAGCCAGTTCATCAATCACAATAACAATAAATGGAAGTTTAGTGATTTCCTCTTCAGTAATCTCACCGGTTTCAGTATCAACTTTTTTAAGCTTCTCGCCACCTTCAACCTTCTTATTGAAAGAAGCGATATCTTTTGAGCCAACACCTTGCAACAGTTTATAACGTCGCTCCATTTCACCAATTGCCCATTTCAGCGCACTGAGAACCTTTCCATTCTCCACGATCACATCCGTCAGCAAATGTGGAATTCCATTATATGGAGTGAGTTCCACTCGCTTAGGATCAACCAGGATGAGCTTCAATTCGTCTGGAGAATTTTGATATAACATTGAAAGCAAAATGGTGTTGATGCAAACACTCTTTCCACTACCAGTTGAACCAGCAATCAATAAGTGAGGCATTTTTTTCAAGTCTCCAAAAATGTAATTCCCACTAACATCTTTGCCCAGAGCTAACAATAAATTTGATTTTCTGTTTTCAAATTCCAACGCCTGCAAAAGTTCTGGCAATCTGATGACCGCATTTGTTTTGTTTGGAACTTCAATTCCAACCAATGATTTACCTGGGATTGGTGCTTCAATGCGCACTTGCCGTGCTGCCAAACGCAGAGCCAAATCACTGCTGAGCGTGGTGATTCTGCTCAATTTCACCCCGACTGCAGGACGGAAACTATATTGAGTGACAGTCGGACCAGTTTTTATCTCTCCCAATTCAACTTCAATTCCAAAGTTATGCAAGGTGTCTTGAATTATTTTGGCATTTTTTTGCACATCTCCACCTTGAGCTTTTTCAATTTCATTATTGAGCAATTCAATCGGCGGTAATTTCCAAACAAGATCAGACTGATCCTTTTTTGTCTCTGCCAATTTGCCATTCCCTTTTCCTTTAGGCATCCAGGCAGCAGCTTTTTTCAGGACATCATTCATGCGATCCTCTTTTTCCACTTCCTGTTCTGACTCTTCAATCAGCTCCTCTTGAACATTTTCGACTTCCACCGTTGGATCTTCCAGCACAGCCTCTTCCTCTTCCTCTGGTTCTGATTCCTGCTCATGATCCTCTTCATCTTCTTCAGATTCTTCTTGTTTGATTTTTTCTCTGAAGAATTTTTCAATCACAGCAACCAAGGAAAAATTGAAAGCCACGATAACACCGATTGACAATAACGCAAACAAAATCACTGAACCTCCAATTTTACCAGCGAGCTTGAGCAGCATAAACGCAAAGACATATCCCAAAAAACCACCCCCTTCTCCTTGTTGTGCAATCTTCAGCATTTTTTCAGGATCATAAAATAGGATATGAATCAAGCCAAGTGCACCGGCAAAAGCAATCGAGAGTCCGATAAGCTTTGAAACATAAAATGAAGTCTCTTTGCGAAAAAGCAAAATAATTCCAGCAATGATCAGTACGATTGGAGAAATATATTTTCCAACTCCAAACAACCAGCCCGCAACAGAATTCAAAAGTGCTCCTATTGCTCCTGCATCAACAATTTTCTTGTCAGACAAAAATCCCAAGATAAACAATACAGCCAAAGTGAACAAAAAAATTGCCACCACGGAACGTTTCGCATCTCCATGAATAACAGGTTTTGATTCTTCTTTTTCAACTTCCTCTTGTTGTTTTTTTCTTCTTCCCATATTAAGCAGTGAAAATTAAGCTGAGATTTACTCAAAATAACCTCACCAATAAATGTAATTATTATTCAGTCCTCTCGGAAATTAGCCATTTAAATGAGGAAAAAAATCATCATTCAATCAGCATAATACACTTATTCTAGCACATAAGTCAGCTTATTTCCACATTTTGTTTTTAAAGTACCACGCTTGTCATCAGGCAGCCCATTCGGTTTTCTTACTTTTGATTAGGTGCTGACGCTAAACGATTAAAACTGCCTATTAACAACACATTTTTTAAAATAAATTGCTGCACTCTTTCCAATTTCAAGGAATTTTTACGATAATTTTCATTAATTCTGTAGGATTTGGCGTGAATTACGGCTCTGCTAAGGTTAAATCTTTCCAGTAGCTCCAACTCTTGCTTCATCTGACGATACAAAGCGCTTTTCTTGAACTCATAGATCCACACCGCTCCAATTCCAAGCAGATACAATACAATTGCCGTTATCATCAAACATTCAATTGTGGTTATGATGTCCATAAATAAATCCATAGCAATCTGTCATTTGTCATCAATCATCTTCTTGCTCACATTGATGACTAATGACCGATTAACTGATGACTGTTACTTTTATTTCAATAATCTAAAAACAAAACGTATGACGATAAAGACAGATTACTGTTGTCTTATAAGCTTATAAATTTTACGGGCAAAACTTTTTTGAAAATTCCAGCCACAAAAATCACGTCGACTTCTGACAAATAAATTGGATGATGAGTCTCATTGGTGGAATGCGGAAAAAGTCCGATGATTCCTTTGCCAACATTCTTATATCTCTTGATGGTTGCCATGCCATTGATCACGGCCACCACAATTTTTCCCTCAAAATCACTTTGCCCTTCAGCTTTTTCAAAAATGACATAATCGCCATCGCCGATTCCCTCTTTGTTCATCGAGTCTCCAAGCGCTTTGACTGCAAAAAGTTTTTCCGGCTCAGCGCGATGGAAAAGGCTGCGAGAAAGTTGCAAAAAATCATCAGTGCTGCTGTCATCAGCATAAGCCAACGCTTCGCCGCAAGAAGCCAAACCATAAAGCGGGATGGACATGACATTTTGAGCATCGCCATAGCTGTCGTTTTCCACCAAATAAATTTTCTTGTTGTCATCGCGTGTAATGAGTTCCTTTTTTTCAAGTGATTCAATCACTTGCATCACGCTTTTCATGCTCTCCTTTGCTCCTTGCGAAACAAGATGCTTGCACACACGATAGCTGGTTGGTTTTTCACCTTTTTGCATGGTGAGTTCTCGAATTGATTCGAGAATGTTTTTTTGTTTGGCGGTTAGTTGCATATTATTTTTTTATTAATAATTAATGAATTAAAGGATTAATGGATTAACAGATTATTTTTTTATTATTTTTATTTTCAAATTTGCATAAACTTTTTTCTCAACAATGTTATTCTAACACTGATGCTTTATCACTGCAAGACAACACTGTGGATAACCACTAATTTTGGCTAAGATATGACAAATTTTGACAACAAAAAACGCCTCACTTTCGTGAGACGTTTAATGTTTCCATACTGCTCAAAAGTGAGCAAAGTTTTGTACTATTTTTACTATTTTCGGTATCCAGTTCCAGCAGGAATCAGACGTCCGATAATCACATTTTCTTTGAGTCCTCGCAAACGATCATCTTTTCCGGTTACTGCAGCATTAATCAGAACGCGAGCAGTTTCCTGGAAGGATGCAGCTGAAAGGAATGATTCAGTTGAAAGCGCAACTTTTGTGATTCCCATGATGAGTTGTTCACCAGTTGCAATTTCCTCCTTGGCAGCAATCGCTTCATTGTTTGATTCTTCAAATTGATCTTTTTCAACGATATCACCAGGCAAAAGATCAGTGTCTCCTGCAGTCAAAACTTTCACACGAGAAAGCATTTGGCGAATGATGACTTCAACATGCTTGTCTTGAAGAGGTTCACCTTGCGCAGCATAAATTTCCTTAACCTCACCAATAACATAGCGTTGAATCGCTTCTTGCCCCATGGTTTCAAACAATTTTTTGAGATCGATGTGACCTTCATTCAATTGTGTTCCCTTTCCAATGAGTTGTCCCTTGGAAACAACCAAGGTTGATTCAGCTGGAACTTGATATTCAACGATTTCTCCCTCAGTGGTTTCAACCTTCACAGTGACAGTTTTCTTGTTTTCGCTCACCACTTCAGTGATTTTTCCGTCAACTTCTGAAATCATCGCTTCTCCCTTCGGTGGACGACATTCAAAAATTTCTTCAACACGTGGAAGTCCTTGAGTGATATCAGATCCACCCGCAACACCTCCAGTATGGAAAGTACGCATAGTTAGCTGTGTTCCTGGCTCGCCGATAGCTTGTGCAGCCACCACACCAACAGCTTGTCCGATCTTAACCAATTCGCTGCGTCCAAGATCAATTCCATAGCAATGTCGACAGATTCCACGTTTGCTTTTGCAAGTCACCACGCTGCGAATCTTGACTTTCTCAATGTTGGCAGCCTCGACAGCCAAACCGTCTTCCTTGGTTGCCATCACGCCAGCTTTCACGATAACTTTCTTGGTTTTTGGATCAATCACATCTTCTGCAAGATATCGTCCTTCCACACGCACTGCAAAGCTTTGTCCAACGCGATCAGAATCTTCTTTGTACATGTATGCTCCTTCAACATCGCCGCAATCTTCTTCGCGCACAATGATATCTTGAGACACATCCACAAGACGACGAGTCAAATATCCAGCAGTCGCAGTTCGAAGAGCAGTATCAGCCATACCTTTTCGAGCTCCATGAGTTGAAATGAAATATTCCAACACATTGAAACCTTCTTTAAAGGAGCTTTTTACTGGCAATTCAATCGTTTCTCCAGTCGGTCCAGCCACAAGTCCTTTCATACCCATCATCTGCACCACCACTGATTCAGATCCTCGAGCTTTTGAATGAACCATGGTATACACTGAACCTTCCTTATCCAAAGATGCTTTCACATCGTCAGCAATAAAGTTTTTGGTACGATTCCAAATTTCAATGACACGATTTTTTCTTTCTTCTTCAGTCAAAAGTCCCATTGCATATTGTCCATTGATAGTTGAAACTTCAGCTTCAGCTTTGATCATAGCTTCCTTTTTCACTGGAGATTGTTTAAGATCGTCCATTCCCCAAGAAATACCAGAGCGTGATGCCATCTTGAATCCAAGTGATTTGATGCGATCAATGAACGCTGCAGTGTCTTCCTGCCCTTTCATGCGAAGCATCTTAGCTACCAATTGCTTGATTTCTTTTTGCGTCATTTCTTCATTGATGTAACGAAGTTCGGTTGGCAAAATGTCATTAAGCATGATGCGTCCCGCAGATGTTTCCAGGATTGCGCCATCGATGTCAACTTTGATTTTTGCATTGATTGCAATATATCCGAGTTGATAAGCCAAAAGTGCTTCCTCCTCAGTTGCAAAGATTTTTCCTTCACCTTTCACGCCAGCTTTGATGTGAGTGATGAAATATATTCCGAGCACGATATCTTTGGAAGGCACCGCAATCGGTTCTCCAGACGCAGGCTTGAGCAAGTTCTTTGATGAAAGCATGATGTTTGCACTTTCTTCGCGAGCTTGGTCAGTCAATGGCACATGCACAGCCATTTGATCTCCATCGAAGTCAGCATTGAACGCTGCACAAACCATCGGATGAACTTGAATAGCTTTTCCCTCAATCAACACGGGTTGGAAAGCTTGAATAGACAAACGATGCAAGGTTGGAGCACGATTCAAAAGCACATAGTGGTGTTCAATGATTTCATCCAAGATTTCATATGCTTCTTCCGCTTCAGCATCAACCATTCTTCCGGCGGTTCTAACATTGTGCGCAAATTCTTTTTCAATCAATTTGTTGATGATAAACGGTTTGAACAATTCCAAAGCCATTTTCTTCGGCAGACCAGCTTGATGAAGTTTAAGCTGCGGTCCAACCACAATCACAGATCGTCCTGAATAATCCACACGTTTTCCAAGCAAGTTTTGTCGGAAACGTCCTTGCTTTCCTTTAAGTGCATCAGCCAATGAACGCAAAGGCCTGCGTTGTCCAGTTGAAGCAGCCACAGAAGATTGTCCTTTGCGAGCAGAGTTGTCGAAAAGTGCATCCACTGCTTCTTGCAGCATGCGTTTTTCATTTCGAGTGATAACTTCAGGCGCACCAAGATCAATCAATTTCTTCAAACGATTGTTTCTGTTGATGATGCGACGATAAAGATCATTCAAATCGGAAGTTGCAAAGCGTCCTCCATCAAGAGCAACCATTGGTCGCAAATCTGGTGGAATGACTGGAATTGCTGTCGGAAGCATCCATTCAAGCTTAAGACCAGCTTTTTTGAATCCTTGGAACAATTTCATGCGCTTGAAAAGCTTTTTCTTGTCAGCAGTATCTTCATTTTCCAGCTCCTTCTTCACATATTTGATCATTTTCTCAATATCCATTGATTCCAAAACTGAGCGCACTGCTTCAGCTCCAATTCCAGCAGAGAAAACCTGGCCATAGCGAGATGAAAGATTGAAATATTCCAATTCTGAAAGAATTTGCATCGGCTTAAGGTTCTTCAAATCATCTTTAACACCTTTATATTGCTCGCGAAGTTCATCCAACATAGCCTCTGCGCCACGTTCGTTGTCAGTTTTGCCACCTTTGATTTCTTTTTGCTTCATCTTATACTCCTGTTCCAATTGTTCAATCACTCGGTCGCGAACTTCTTCGTTCACTTCCTTGATGATGTAAGCTGAAAAATAGATGACTTTTTCAAGATCTTGCACTCCAAGCCCAAGAGCTGAGCCAATTTTTGAAGGCACACCTCGCAAAAACCAAATATGAGAAACTGGCACAGCCAATTTGATGTGTCCCATGCGTTCGCGACGAACAATTGAGCGAGTCACTTCGACTCCGCACTTGTCGCAAACGATCCCCTTATAGCGAATTCGCTTGTATTTTCCACAATAACATTCCCAATCCTTGGAAGGTCCAAAGATTTTTTCGCAAAAAAGACCATCTTTTTCGTAGCGCTGGGTGCGATAATTGATTGTTTCTGGTTTGGTAATTTCACCGTGAGACCAATTCATGATTGCGTCCGGACTTGCCAATCGAAGTCGGACGCTATTGAAATCGCTCACTTTAGTAATATTTTCCATATAATGTTTTCTTCTTTTTCCTCCTCTCCCCAAAAGGGAGAGGATGTCGCGTACTCGTGACAGGTGAGGGTTAAGCTCAGTCGGATGTATGAAGTTTTAAGTTTATTACAAAAGATTAATTAAATTTGATCAACGTCTTCTTCCGGCTTGTCATATCCACCGATCTCATCATCATGATCATCTTCTTTAAGTTTAGAATCAACCAGTTCAACATCAAGACATAATCCTTTGAGCTCATTTACAAGCACATGGAATGAAGCAGGAATGTTTGGACTTTTGATTTTTTCTCCCTTAATGATTGATTCATATGCTTTTGATCTTCCAAGCACGTCATCAGATTTAATTGTGAGCATTTCTTGCAAGGTGTAGGCTGCTCCATATCCTTCGAGCGCCCATACTTCCATTTCTCCGAAACGTTGTCCTCCGAACTGCGCCTTACCTCCGAGCGGTTGCTGCGTGATAAGTGAGTATGGTCCTATGGATCGCATGTGCAACTTGTCTTCAACCAAATGGTTCAGTTTCATGATGTACATAACACCCACAGTGGTTTCGTTATCAAAAGATTCTCCAGTCTTTCCATCAATCAAACGAATCTTTCCACTTTCAGGAAGTCCAGCTGCGCGAAGTTCGCCTTTGATATCTTCTTCAGTAATACCATCCAACGCTGGAGTGGCTGCTTTATAACCAAGTTTCATAGCTGCCCATCCAAGATGAGTTTCCAAAATCTGTCCAATATTCATACGAGAGATAACTCCCAATGGATTTAGGATCACATCGATTGGAGTTCCATCTGGAAGATATGGCATATCTTCAACAGGAGCGATACGTGAGATCACACCTTTGTTTCCATGTCGTCCAGCCAATTTGTCTCCCACGGAAACTTTGCGAAGCTGCGCCACTGAAACTTGAATCTGCTTGATCACACCAGTTGAAAGTTTGTCACCTTGTTCTCGTGAAAGAATTTTGATGTCCACAACTTTTCCATGTTCTCCATGTGGAAGATACAATGATGAATCTTTCACATCTTTAGATTTTTCACCAAAGATTGCGCGGAGCAATCTTTCTTCTGGAGTCAAATCTCCTTCACCTTTCGGTGTGATTTTTCCACAAAGAATGTCTCCTGAAGAAACTTCTGCTCCAATGCGGATGATTCCAGTTTCATCAAGATTCTTAAGTCTTTCTTCTCCAATGTTTGGAATGTCGCGAGTCACAACCTCCGGCCCAAGCTTTGTGTCGCGCACGTCGATTGAAAAGTCTTCAATATGAATAGAAGAATACCAATCTTCTTTCAAAAGTCTTTCTGAAAGGATGATCGCATCTTCAAAGTTATATCCGTCCCATGGAATAAAGGCCACCAATGGATTTTGTCCAAGTGCCAATTCTCCATTTTCGGTTGCAGCTCCATCAGCTAAAAGATCACCTTTCTTCACCATTTGTCCTTTTTCCACTCGTGGAAGTTGACTCATGGAAGTGAAGGCATTTGATTTCTGGAAACTTTGCAAGCGATATTCTCGTTTGAAATTGTCTTTCTTTGCTCCGATTGGTGCCAGCTCTTTGACTGTAATGTGCGCTCCATCAACTTCAACCACTTCTCCATCGTTCATTGCAAGCACAACTTGTCCAGAATCTCCAGCGGCTTTGTCTTCGATACCAGTTCCCACAAAAGGAGCTTGCGGCACGATACAAGGCACAGCTTGTCGTTGCATGTTTGAACCCATCAAAGCTCGGTTGGCATCATCATGCTCCAAGAAAGGAATAAGTGAAGTTGCAACTGAGATACATTGCTTAGCACTAACATCGATATAATCAAGTTTTTCAGTTTCAATCATTTCAGGATGTCCTTTCACGCGAGCTTCCACTGTTGCATCCACAATGTTGCGGTGCTCATCAGTGTTCACACGAGCATGCGTAATAACGCATCTGTCTTCAACGGTTGCGTTAACATATTCAATATCATCAGAAATGTATGGTTTGATTTGAATGATTTTAGCTGAAGTTTTGGCAATTTTCTTGGCCAATTCAACAGTAATATATTCACCGATTTTTCCCCCAGCCACCTCTTCGTTCAAAACTCGGTTTGTCAAAGCTTCCACAGTGTTGGGAACTTCTTTGTGCAGCTTGATATATGGTGTTTCCAAGAATCCAAAATCATTAATGCGAGCATATGAAGCCATATGTCCCACCAAACCAATGTTTGGACCTTCAGGAGTTTCAATCGGACAAATACGTCCATAATGTGAATGATGCACATCTCGAACTTCAAAGCCTGCTCGCTCGCGAGTAAGTCCTCCTGGTCCCATCGCTGAGAGTCGTCTTTTGTGTTCAAGTTCAGCCAACGGATTCACTTGATCCATGAATTGTGAAAGTTGTGAACTTGAGAAAAATTCTTTGATTGCAGCAGCCACTGGACGAGAGTTGATCAATTGTCCTGGAACAACTGTTTCAAGGTCGCAAGTACTCATGCGATCTTTGATGTTGCGAGCCATGCGAGCCATACCGATGCGAAGTTTGTTTTGCACCAATTCGCCAACACCCCTAACTCGTCTGTTTCCAAGATGATCGATATCATCAGCAATTGCATGTGGATCATTGTTAAGACGAATGATTTCATTGATGATCAAAAGCAAATCAGAAACTAGCAAAATTCTGTTTTCTTCCTTATCTTCAAGTTCAATGTTCAAACGTTGATTCAAACGATAACGTCCAACTGAGCCGAAATCATATTTTTCAAAGTTGAAAAACATCCCATTCACCAATTGCTTGGCATTTTCTGCTGTAGCCAAATCGCCTGGACGAATTCTTTTGTAAATTTCCTTATATCCTTCAGCCTGACTTTTGGTGATGTCTTTTGCAAGTGATTCGTCGATGAATTTCACTTCGCCATTGTCAAAACCATCAAAAGCTTTCAGAATTTCTTCGTTTTTCTCCATTCCGAAGGCACGCAAAAGTGCGGTCACTGGGATTTTTCGTTTTCGGTCGATGCGCACATTCAAAACTCCTGACAAATCAGTGTCAATCTCAAGCCATGCTCCACGATTTGGAATCAATTTTGCTCCAAACAATTTCTTTCCTTTGGAATATTCCATGGTGAAGAAGACTCCAGAAGATCGGATCAACTGAGAAACAACCACACGTTCAACACCATTAATGATGAATGTTCCGCGAGGTGTCATCACTGGAAAATCTCCCAGATAAATTTCTTGCTCCTTGATTTCACCAGTTTTTTTGATCGTTAAGCGCGCCTTTGCTCGAAGAGGCGCTTCATAGGAAACATTTTTGTTCTTGGCTGTTTGCTCGTCTGTCTTGGGTTCGTCAAGATAATAGTCAGTCAGGGAAAGCTCCAAGTCTTTTCCAGTAAAATCACTGATTGGATTGATTTCATCAAACAGTTCGCGCAATCCTCGATCCAAAAACCATTGATATGCATCAATTTGACCTTCAATAAGGTTCGGCAATGACACCATCAATTGTTTTTTGAAAAACTTTCTCTTCGACAGAGAGGAAGTTGAGGCATACGTCTCCTTCACCTTCAGGGCTTTCTTTTCTTTGACCATAGAAACAACTCTCGCCAGTTCTTATCGACATCGTAAAAATTAATTACGAATAGAAAAGCTCGGTAGCGAGTTTTTGGTTAAGACTATTTAATTAAAGTTGTGTTTTTGTCATTTTACTTTCGACAAAAAGCGCCATTTTAAAGCATTTCCGAGCTTTAATTTGACAAAAAGTTTGTGCACTGTTTTCACCCAAAAACAATGCAAAAAATAGAAGTTCTTTCCTAAATCTAGAATATACTAAAACGTTATCACAGATTGATAAAAGTGTCAAGAGAGCCAAGAACAGCTTCTTAGGCTTTAGCTTTTTAGCTTCTCAGGCCTAAATGCAAAATACATGAACATTGACTAATCTGACGCTTGCAGCTAGCCTGAAGTTACAAATATTGAAATACTTGCTATTTTACAGCAGAATAACCCAAAAAAGGAGGAATATGCAATGAAAATCAATCAAAAAAAACGTCTTGGGGTGCTCATTTCAGGAAATGGTACGAATTTGCAAAACATCATTGAGTCATGCAGAGCGGGAGGAATAGATGGTGAAGTTGTCTGTGTTGGCAGTGATAAGCACGATGCCTATGGACTAAAGCGGGCAGACAATGCTGGAATTCCAACATTTGTTCTTGCCTACAATGAATTGCAAAATCTTCACAGAACAAGTCCTGGACGTATTGGCCTTCACATTCCTCCTGATTTCAATCTTCTGGACATGATTCAGAAAACTGGATTCAAAGACTGCGAAAAAAAACGCACCATGCTATACATTCGTGCAGCAACGGAATATAAGCTGCTTAATCAATTGAAAGAATTCAAAGTTGATTTTCTTGTCCTGGCTGGATTTATGAAAGTTTTCACTCCATATTTTCTTGATCGCTTTCAACCAGATCCATTCAAACCAAGAATACTCAACATTCATCCAGCTTTATTGCCAGCTTTCCCTGGAACAGATGGCTACAAAGATGCTTGGAACTATGGCGTCACGACTTATGGTGTTACAGTTCATTTTGTTGATTATGGCACAGATACTGGACCTATAATAAAGCAAAAAGCATTAACACGTGAAGATAATGATAATTTTGAATCCTTCAAAAACCGTGGACTCGAGGCAGAGTACGCTCTTTACACAAGATGCATTCAACTTTTCATTGAACGCCGTCTCAAAGTCAAACTCGGCCCCAATAAGGAGCGCCGAATTGTTCAGATACTCCAAAAAAAATGACCAGCAAAAAATAAAGGAGGTTCGCAATGGGAAATGATTATGACGATTTTTATCGTCCAAGTTCAAATCCATGGCCAGAAAGAGAAACTCAAAAACATCTCGATTTTGAATGCAAAGACTGTCATACAAAAGTCGACAGCTGGTGTTCGCAAACAACAATTGACAACACGCCTGGCTGCAAAGAATATTGCCTTCCATGCTTATCAAAACAAAACAACTAACAAACGACAAAGAATTCAACAAAAGCCTGCACCGTTAAAACGGAGCAGGCTTTTAAATTTCTAAATTTGCTTTTTATTACATGCTTACATGTTTAGATGTTTGCATGTTTAGATGTTTAAATGTTTTTTATTTCTTTCTTTTGGCTGGTTTCTTATCTCCGCCAGAAAGCAAAAGTGCTGCTGCGCCAGCCAAGGCTGCGCCGATTCCAGCAGAAATCAAAGCAGCTTTCCCTGGATTCTTTTTCATATATGTTTCGGCTTTTTTGGCAGTCACTTCCATTTGTTTTTTGATTTTTTCATATTCCTTGATTGCCTTGGCTTCCAATTTCTTGGCATCAACAGGAGAGATGTTCATGTCTTTTTTCAATTGCTTATAACCACTTTTAGCCATAGCTTTTAATTCAGAGCTTTTTGCATTCGCAACTTTCACACTTTTTTTGACAATTGCCTTACCTTTTGTTTGTGCAACTTTAATGTTCTTGTTAACCACCTTTTTGATTTGTTTTTTGTTCATTTTGTTTTTTTTAAAATTAATTAATTTATTATTTATTTCCTACTAAGTAAGTAGCCAATGAAAATAACCGCAGCTCCAACTATTCCATATCCAAATCCTGGATAATTTTTTCCAATCACACTATTTACATAATCAGAAAGTCCTGTTAAGAAATATGTCAGCCCCAATACCAACAGCACACCACCAATTGCCCGGCGCTTGAAAGTTGTTGTCCACTCACGCACGCGCTTGGAAACATTGTCGCCAAATTGTGCCAACATGTTTCCCACAAATCCATGCACAAGATCTTTCCAGTCAGTGCCTTTTGATTCCTTTTTCATAAGAAGTTTTCTTCAATATCATTCTCTCCTTTGTTAAGGAGAGATGTCTTGTGTTCAAGACAGAGAGGTCAGAGAAGAGAATGGCTAACTCCGCTAAAACCCCTCTGTCTTTCAGACATCTCCCCTCATCTGAGGGGAGAAAAACATGGATTTACATTTATATAAAAAGAAAAAGGACGCGGCTATTACACCCGTCCTTTTATTACTCTATAAGTATAGCACAAATTTCAGCGCTTGTCCAGTTTTTGCGCCTCGTTCCACGCTTTCACCACTGTCTGCACAATTCTGGCAGAGGTCACGCCAGAAGTTTTAGTGATTTTGGCAGTTGCTTTTTCAACATCCTTTTTGGAAACTTTGCTTTTTTTGAGCAAAGCATCAATGTTTGGCAACAGTTTTTCGCTCAAAGTGTATTCATCTGTCCAGGCCAATTCGCCAACAATCTTGCGACCATCTTTTATGGTGAGTTTTATGTCATTACCATCGAGAGAAATTATTAATTTCATATTTTTGAATTCAGATTTTAATTTCGAATTATGAATTTCGAATTTCGATTCAATTTTCAATGTTTCAAAATTTAATCATTAGAACATTTTGATTTGATTAAAAATTAAAAATTCTAAATTAAAAATTTGGACGCTAAATTTAAATCAAAAATCAATAAAACACCGCAAACATTAAAGGATACTAGCGATCAACGTTATTCCATTGTATTCCCCATGGATCTGTCTTTCGTCCTGGTGCAATTTCACTGTGTCCCAGAATATATTTTATTTCATATTTACTCTTCAAGCTTTTGATAAGTTGATTGAGAGCATCATATTGCTGCTCTGTATATTTTCCATCCATGGTATTAATCATTTCAATTCCAATTGAAAAATCATTGATGTTGGTGCGTCCATCAGGAACCTTACTGACACCAGCATGCCAAGCAATGTTCCCATCTTCAACCAAGCGATATACTGTGCCATCTCTGCCAATCAGATAATGCGCAGAAACTTCGTATTGCTTATAAATGCCTATTATTTTGTCCGGGCTGTATTCATCACCTCCAAGAGAATTATATGAAGAATGAACAATGATTGTGTCTATCTTTCTGTTAGAAGATTTGGCAAATCCCCAGGAAACAAGCTTGCTGACAATTTTCCCAGTTGAATTTGTTTTGTTTTCAGGCGTGACTTGCTTCTCTTTAGGAACAACTTCCTGCTCTTTTTCAATTGCAGCTTCCTGTGTCGCTGGCACATTTTCAATTTGTTCTGCATTCACATCCTTATTCACTACCTGCCCTCCTGTTATATCCTCTTGCTGAGACTGCTCATCAACGCCACTTGCCTGTTGACTTAATTCAGCCACGCTCACGCTGATTGTCTTCTTGGATTGACCAAGCTTGCGCACACCAAAAAAAATACCTGCGCTGCAAGCGACACATATGGCTAAGATTAGCGCTATTTTTTTCATTTCCATACTTTGACACTAACATAAAGAGCCTTATTTTGACAACTATGAATATCCATACTATCATTTCCTGAGTTGTTTAAATTTAATGCATATTTGCAATATCAATTCAAAGGAGGAAACTAAAGATGCGCAAACATTGGAGACACCGCTTAAAAGACCAGATCGATGTTTTCTTGTTGAAACATTTCGCCCCAATTCCCGAGGGAATGCACACCGAGGAGCATCACAAACGAGTTGAAGCAGCTTATGCTCAAAAAAAATAAGCTCTCAATTCCAATTAAAAATCACCTAGCGCAACGCGCTCAGGTGATTTTCTTTTTTAAAATTTTCAGTTCTGCGCACCTTTATTCACGTTAATCCAATTTTGATACATTGGGTCATTGGAATTTGGCAAGGCCATACTGACCGCATTGCCATTGGCCATTGCTTTTGAATTTCCGGCATCAATCTGGATATATTCAATTTTTTTATCAATTTTTTTCGGATCTGTTTTTCTCGCTTTTGCTTCGGAAATAAATTTTCCAGTTTTATTATTATAATATGTGACTTTTACTTTCACGTTTGCTGCAGGACCTACATCTGCCATTTTTGAATCTTTTTGTTGATAAGTATCATAAGCTATGAATGTTTCCACTGGCTCGCCAGTTAAAACTTTTGTCATATAGTCATGCCAAATTGGAGCAGCCACGAACACCCCATCGGCGCCTGCTTTCATGGGATAATTATTATTGTTTCCTGCCCAAACACCAACCGCCAATGAAGGCGTGTATCCCACCGTCCAAGCATCGCGGAATTCTGAAGTTGTGCCAGTTTTGGCTGCCACTACTCTATCTGCCAATATCAGTGGACTTCTTGCACCAAAAATTGGAGTACGTGCCACATTATCAGAAAGAATGGAGTTTATTTTGCGAGCAACTTGCACATCCATAATCCTTTGTGGGCTCAATTGTTCCTGCTGATAAATTTTTCCATTGTGATCACTTAAGCTAAGCACTGAAACCAGCGGATTGCGCAACCCTTCAGTTGCAAAAACCGAAAAGGCACTAGCCATATCAAGCAATTTCACTTCGCCGCCACCCAAAACCAAAGACAAGCCATAACGCTTTCGATCATTGAGCGTGGTAATTCCCATGCGATGAGCCAAGTCCAAGGTGCCATCAATGCTGGCCAAATACAGAACTTTCACGGCTGGCACATTGAGTGACATTGCCAAGGTTGAGCGCATTGGAAGCAAACCATGAAATTTACCATCATAATTTCTAGGAATATAGCTTCTGCCAGATCCATCGGGACCAAAATTTGTCTGGGCATCCAAAATCATCGTCTCCGGCTGATAGCCAAGCTCAAAGGCATGCGCATAGGCAAAAGGCTTAAAAGATGAACCTGGCTGACGTTGAGATGTTGCAATGTTAACTTGACCATCAATAGTTGGATCGAAATAATCTTTGCTTCCAACCATGGTTAAAATTTCTCCCGTCTTGGGGTCAACTGCCACCAAGGCTGCATTAGTTGCTCCGCGCGCAATATTTTTTTGAGCACCGACAGTCACCGCCTCTTCGCCGATTTTTTGCATAGCATAATCCAAAGTGGTATGAATTTTAAGACCACCTGTCTGCAAAAATTCTTTGCCATATTTTGCTTCAAGTTGCTCAAGCACATAGAAAACAAAATGTGGAGCAATAATGGCCTGAGTGTTTGGTTTTATTTTTGACAACGTGTCCACTGCCAAAGCGTTTCGCACTTCATCCTTACTGGCAAATTTAAGCTCGCCCATGCGCCCAAGAATTGCTTTTTGACGAGCAGTAATGGCATCATGATGCGTGTTATAAGGAGAATAATACGACGGAGCCTTGGGAAGTGCTGCCAGAAAAGCTGCTTCATCCAAGGTTAAATCTTCAGCAGACTTTCCAAAATATGTCTGAGTGGCTGTTTCCACGCCATAGGTGTTTGCCCCATAGGGAACCTCATTCAAATATTGATCCAAAATTTCTTGCTTAGAATAATGCCTTTCTATCTTGAAAGCAAAGACAGCTTCGAGCACTTTGCGCTTGAGCGTGCGATCCTTGGTGAGAAAAGCGCTGCGAGCAAGTTGCTGAGTGATGGTCGAACCGCCCTGACGAATGCCATTGTTTTGAAAATTAACTTTTAGTGCCCTGGCGATTGCCAAGGGATCCACTCCGGGATGATAATAGAAATTGGCATCTTCCGTTGCAATGGTGGCATTGCGCATCATTTCAGGAATTTCATCATGAGCAACAATCTTGCGATTTTCCTCTCCGTGCAGTTCATACAAAACATGCTGCCCGCTTCGGTCATAGATGATTGAAGTTTGATCAATTTTACGCGTGGCCAGCTGACTTGCGGCCGGAGTTACCGAATAATACATCCAACAAAACACCAGCGTTAGACCAATAAAAACCACGATTGCAGCATCAAGAACGCCCAGCGTGATTTGCTTGAAAAAAAACCAGAACCCTGTTCGTTGTTTTTTGACTGTTTTTTTCATATTTTTAACTCCTAAGCTATATACCCTTTACTACATCATACCTCCTATTTTCTTCAAAACACAACTTTTCAGGAACTTTGCCCTGCAATTCAAAAAAGTTGCTCGCAATTTCAGCGAACAACTTTTTTGAATTTCGAACCAATTTTCAGACAAGATTAGCAACCGAAGTCTCCACAATCCTCATCATCCTCATCTTCTTCTGGCTCAGCAAAAGCCACTTGTCTCTTATTATATAGAATCATATATTTTTATTTAATGTGTTACTTCGCATAATTATAACCTATTCGAATTTTGCAGTCAAAACTTCATTCACCTTAGCGATCTTATCTTCTGGGGCACTTTTCAAAATTTTGGAAAAATATTCCACCACCACATCTCGCGAAACCCGCTCCAAAATTTCCACAATTTCACTTTCATCATAATTGTCAGTCAGGAAATCTTCCACATCATCTTGAGTAAAATTGATGTCTTCGAGCATTTGTCCTTTTTCTGCAAATGCTTCAGCCACCATGTCCATCAATATCGCATTTTTCAATTTTTCCACGTGTTCCTTGATCTGAACAGGTTTAAGCTCCAAAATAGTAAAAATCTCCATCACCTTCTTAACTTCTTCATCTATTATTTGCATATTTTTTTCAGCATTATTTTTTTAAATTTTTACATGCTTCTTTGTTTGCATGATATGTCACCTCAAATATTATACACGATTTTAAAAAAGAAAAAAGTCCCCCTCATCATATTCATCAAGACATGCAAACAACGACCTTATCCTTTTCAGATTAGACAAAATATGCTATTATTTCGGCATAAATAATTCATCTTCATTTATTATGTCTATTTTCAACAAAGAAGAAATTCAAAATGAATCAACGCCCACTGATTTCGTCAACTATGTCATTCAGGAAGCTTTTTTGGCTGGAGTTTCAGATATCCATATTGAAGCCTTGAAAGACAAAGGCAGGATACGTTTTCGCATAAATGGAGACATCATTGATTCTGAAATAGATTTACCCCTTGATCAATTGCCGCTCGTGGCCAATTCCCTGAAAGTAATGGCCAATCTTTCCTATCAAACCTCAGAACTACCAGAGGATGGCCATTTTTCAGCCAACTACCGCAACGCGCACGGCACCTTTGAAGAAGTGGACATTAGGCTTTCAATCTTTCCAACCATTCATGGCGATGCCATTGTGCTCCGAATCCTCAATCAATCAGAGATTCTGCTTTCCATGGCTGAGTTGGGCATGGATGCCGACAGTCTCATGAAGCTCAAAAAATTGTCCATGAAAAGTTATGGCATGATTCTCATTAACGGACCAGTGGGCTCTGGAAAAACCACCACCATGTATTCCATCATCTCTGAACTCAGCAAAAGTGAGGACAAAAAAAATATCATCACCTTGGAAGATCCAGTGGAATATAATTTTGACTTGATTCGTCAAAGTCAAATCAAAACAGCTGTTGGATTTACTTTTGCAGAAGGCATGAAGGCAATCCTGCGCCAAGACCCAGACATCGTGATGATCGGTGAAATTCGCGATGGAGAAACCGCAGCCTATGCCCTTGAAGCCGCTCTTTCAGGCCGAAGTGTTTTTTCTACCATCCATGCCAATTCAGCCATTGGAACAATTTCAAGACTTATCGATCTGAAGATCGAACGTGGACTCTTTTCTTATGCTCTAAATGGAGCTATCGCCCAAAGACTCGTCAAAAAAATCTGTCCTGCCTGCTCACAAGACCACACTCCACCACAAGACTTCATCCAAATCCTGGGACTTGAAAATGAAAACATAGCCTATAAAAAAGGTGCTGGTTGCACAGAATGTAATGGCACTGGCTTCAAAGGCAGAATGGGTATTTTTGAAATTTTGGAATTCAATGACTCCATCCGCTCCGCTATCATCGAAAGACGCTCCAATGAAGATATCATCGCCGTTGCCAGAAAAACAGGGTTCGAAACTCTCATGGAAGATGCCATCAAGAAAATCAAGAACGGCGACATCACCATTGAAGATGTCATTAAAGTAGTTTTGTAAAAAAACAGAAATTGATCACACGAAATACATGCTTTGAAAATTTCTTTTTGATTTGGCTGTTTTCTTTTGAGGCAATAGCGAGCGACAGCGAGGTCTTAGCGAAGCAATTATAAGCAAGCTTGTTGTTGTCGCTCGTTCGGAAATGAAATTACTATTTCATTTCGCTCACTCCGCTAAACAATAGTTCCTCAATTGCGAGCGTGCCGAAAAAGGAAACAGGCAAATCAAAAAATTTTACTCACTTTTTTCAAAACACTGTATTTCGCATACCAAAAAAAAACAGCCTCGCAAGAGGCTGTTTTAAAATACTGAAATAATTCTCTACTTAATTCCCATTACTTCAACATCAAAGATGAGAGTTGAGTTGGCTGGAATTGTTCCCATGTCGCGAGATCCATATCCCATTTCTGCTGGAATTGTTAGGGTGCGTTTTTCTCCCACCTTAGCTCCAATAAATCCTTGTTCCCAACCAGCGATTACCATCCCTTGTCCAATCGTGAAATCAAATGGCACTCCTCGAGTCACGCTGGAATCAAAAACTGTTCCATTGGTCAATTTTCCCGTGTAATGCACTGAGATGTGATCTCCGGACTTAATCACGCGATCCCCTGTTCCTTCTTGTGTTGTTTTAATTTCCAATCCCATAGGTTTTTTATCGTTAGTTGAATTAGTTGTTGATTGCGCTGCAGCTGGTTTTTCAGCTGCTGATTGAGCTGTCTTTCTAACTTCCTTTGCTTTTTCTGTGACCACATCTTTCACTACCGGCGCATTTGCTGGACTTCCCCCCAAAAGCACATATCCTGCTACCGCAGCGGCTGCGACACAAAGGACTAGCAAAATTTTATTCATACACTTTTATATTTTTTAAAAAATTACATTTCTTATTGTAGCATAAGCCTCAAAACGCAGCAATGCACTTGCTAGAAATCCCAGCTGCCATTCATTGAGCTGGATTGAGTGTAATTCACCACCGTGCTTTCAAAAAAGTTGCTCTTGTCGCCATTAGTGTCCTGCAGGCGATCCAAATGTTTATACGGATTGGTCACAGCGTCAGGATATAGCGGTCCCATGTTGAGCATTGCCAAACGATTATTGGCCAACCATTCAGTGTAATCCTTGGTCGTTTCGCCATTCATGCCAGGAATTCGATCTCCCAGAATGTGCTTGCTCCATTCAATTTCCTGCTCCACGGCCACGCTCATCATCTCTTTGATAATTTCCGCATTATAAATTTCGGGATATTCATGCTGAATCTCACGAATGATGTTGGCAAACAAAGTGATGTGTGTCAGCTCGTCGCGACGAATATAGGCAATCACTCTGCCGGTGGCCAGCATTTTCATCTTGTCGACCAAGGTGTCGAAAAATGCAAACCCATTGTAAAAATAGATTGATTCCAACAAAAAGTTGGCCACAATGGCGCGAAAGAAATTTTCATCAGTTTGATCTTTGATGAAATTTTCATAAATATTTCCAATATATTTATTGCGTTTGAGCAAGATTTCATCAGTGCGCCAGAAATAATAAATCTCGTCGCGCTCCTTACTTTCCACCACTGATTCCAAAATGGTCGCATAGGATTGCGAATGAATCGCTTCTTGATATGCTTGAATCGCCAAAATCAAATTGACTTCAGGCGAAGTGACATAATCCGAAAGATGCGGCAAATTCACAGTTTGAATGGAATCCAAAAAAATCAAAAACGACAAAATCCCCTTGTATGCTCGCTGTTCTTCGGGTGAAAGATCCTGGTGGAACATGCGCGCATCGTCTTTGAGTCCTGAAACTTTTTCTGGCACCCAAAAATTTCCAATCATCACTTGATACAGAGATTTGGCCCAAGGATATTTCACCGCATTGAGATTGAACAAGCCCGTGGTCTGTCCTTTGATGATTTTCCTTGCCGCCACATCATCATTCCCCTCAGGATTGAACATCAAATTCATTTTCATTTTTTCTGTCATATGCGTGAAACTTAATAATATGAAATTTTTTCTGCGAAATTAAACTCAAATCCCCTGTTTTATAGCTGAAATTTTTTGTGGTCACACGCGACAACGCGCAAGGGACAAAAAATTTCAGATAAAACACGGGTTCTCAAACAATAATTTCTTAAAAAAATTTATATTATTAAGTTTTTTAATTTATATATTCTTAGATTCAAACATTAACTTTAAACAATTTAAGCGAAACTATTTTTCTTTTTGGCCCAATGCGTCGTGCTTCGCACTCCTTCAAACCCCTCGGTTTGAATAATTCCGCCACGGGAAAACCCAGGTTTTCCCGACCCCTTTCCTGAATCGGAGCTTTTGGATATTGAGCATTTCATCCAAAAGCGTGCCAAAAAGGAAAATAGTTAAGCGCCTACATTTTAAAACGCAATAAAAAATCATCCCGAGCAGCTCACACAATCCTCCTTCACTTCCCCAGAAAGACTTCGCACATAATACACAGTTTTAATACCTTTTGACCAGGATTTAACATAATATTCATACAACTGCGCCGGGCTGACTTTCGATGGATCAATCATCCATTCAAAAGAAATTGATTGGTCAATCCATTTATACAAAACAGCCATCATATCAATAACTTCATTCATATCCATGTTGATATATTCTTTGTAATACCAAAAGTTTTCCTTGCTAAGTTTTGGAGCCACGCGCACTGTTGGCGCTGATAAATTCGTTTCCACGAAAAACTTCTTATAAATCGGCAGCAAGGCAGCAGTTGTTCCCACCACGCCCGCCGTGGAAGTGTTTGGCGCTGGCGCCGTGTTGTAGGCAAAGCGCACTCCCGAAATTTTCATGTCAACAAAAAGTTTTTTCCAAGCCTCCCCGTCTTTAGTGTTTTCCACAAACCACTGCGCGTCTTTGCCAAGAATCTTTCCTTTGGAATATTCACTTCCTTCGTACAGCGGATATGCTCCGCGCTCCTTGGCCAAATCAACAGAAGCGCGATAAGTGGCCAAAGCATATTTGGAAAACAATTCATCCGTCACTTCCCTTGCTTGCTGAGAATCATAAGCAATTTTTTGCACTGCCAAATATTCCGCCAAGCCAAGATATCCCAAACCAACTGAGCGATAGCGCATTGCTGTTCTTTTGGCTTCTTGAATCGGATAATAATTAAGCGTGATTACGTTGTCGAGCATGCGCATGGCAATTGGCAAAATGCGGTCAATTTCTTTTTTAGTGTTCACCTTTGCCACATTGATTGAAGCCAAATTGCAAACCACTGTGTCTCCTGGTTCATATTTGATCAAGATTTTTCCGTCTTCCAAAGTCTCCTCGACAAATTTTGAAGCAGAAGTGTTCTGACAAATTTCCGTGCAAAGCTGCGAAGAATAGATGTTTCCTGCGTGTTTGTTCGGATTCAGACGATTGACCGTGTCGCGGAAAAATACATATGGCATCCCAGTTTCCACCACCACCTTCAAGAATCTTTTGAAAAGTTCTTTGGCTGGCACAATTTTTTTCATCTGAATTCTTTCATCTTTTTCCAAGATGACATAGAACTTTTCAAACTCTGCACCGAAAGTGTCTTGCAAACATTTCCCATGGAGCTTGCTGACTTCATGCGGATCGAACAAGGAAATGTCTTCGTTGTTTTGCAGTCTTTGCATGAAAAGATCTGGGATGGAGATGGCAGGAAAAATGTCAAAAGCTTTGGAGCGAATGTCACCTGTTTCAGTTTGCAAATCCAAAAAGTCATAGATGTCATGATGCCAAACATCCAGCGTCACAGAAATCGCACCCAAGCGCGAACCCAACTGATTGACTGCAATGGCTGTGTCGTTGATCACTTTTACCCAGGGATTCACGCCGCCGCTCATGCCCATTACCCCGCGGATTGAAGAACCGCGCGCGCGAATGTTTCCCAAATACACTCCGACTCCGCCGCCAAATTTGGAAATCTGCGCGATGTTTTCAATGGAATGATAGATTGCTCTCAAATCATCATCCACATTCAATTTGAAACAGCTGGAAAGTTGATGAAAAGTTGTGCGCGCATTCATCAGCGATGGCGTGGCCAAAGAAATCTTTTGCTCAGCGCAAGCCAAATACATTTGCACTGCCATCTCAACTCTCGTTTCTTTCGGTTCAGGCATTGCCATAAACAAGCCCACAAAAAAATACATTTCTTGCGGCAATTCTTTGATAATCTTATTAGGATTCAAAAGATAGCGCTTATGCAAAGAAAGCACTGTTGTGTAGCCATAAGACAAATCCAATTTGCCATCAATGCTTTTGGCAGCCAACAAAATTTCCTCATCTGTATATGCTTCGCGCAGTTCCTTGGCGTATAATCCTTTTTCAATATATTCGTGAAAAAGAGCCAGCACCGCCTGCGGAGAATACACCTCTTCATGTTTCAGGCTTCGATTTCGAATCGCTTCTTTGTACAAATTGAAAAGTGCCAAACGTCCTGCCACTTCCTGCCAGTGAATGTTTTCCACACTCACCAAGTCGATGCAGGTTTTGACCAGTAATTTGTTGATGTCAGAAGTTTTGATTTCATCAACAATATTTTTCTTAAAAGCTTCCACCAAATCTTCAAAGCTGCAGAATTCCTCATATCCAGCCACTGCACGCACAAAGACAGCTTTGATCTTTTTCAAATCAAAAAGTTCTTTCTTGCCATCTGTTTTCACAACCTGCATGGAATTCTTTTCAAATTGTGCCAACAATTTCTCTTTTTTTTCATCGCGCTTTTCACTCTGTTTTCCGCGATACAAAATGAAAGCCTTGGCAGTTTCATAGCGACCATCTTTCATCAAATGTTTTTCAGTAATGTCCTGAATTTTCTCCACACTGGGAATGTGCATCTCGGCATTTTCGGTGCAGCTAACAACGAGTTCAGCAACAATCTCATCCGCCATCTTGACGATGAATTCCTTGTTCAATTCGCCAGTTGCATCGCAAGCCAACTCAATTGCTCTTTCAATTTTTGCCCGATCAAAATCGGCCAATTCTCCACTTCTAAGTTTCACTTGAGTGATGTTCATTTTTGTGTTTACCCCGTTAAATTATTTTGTAATCAAAATACTATTTAACCAGGGTTTTTATTGATTTATGACACTTATACACTACATGTAGTGTATCGTTAACAGATTGTACCACAAGAAGAAAAAACAGACAACGGCCACCACTCTCCAAAAAATATGCTTTAGCACGGCCAATTTATAAAAAAATCCACAGCATCATTGCTGATGCTGTGGATAAGTTGTCGCTTATTTTTTTATTGCTTCAATTTAGCAAAGACCTTCCAATCTTGATCTTCCATAAGCGTCAGCTGCTTTGATGGCAGCAAACACTGATTCAGGAGTTATTGGCACAAGCTCATTGTAAATTGTTTCTCCTTCGGCGCAAGCGCGAGTGGCGACTTTCATCAAATCTTCATCTGTAGGATTGATGAGTCCCACTTGAGCCAACGTTGTTGGAAGCCCGACTGATTCGCAAAAATCATACACTTCGTCAATCATGTCAGCTGGTTTATTGGTCAAAAAGACTGAAGTCACAACTCCAATGGAAACTTTTTCTCCATGAAAATATTTGTGTGTTGGCTCAAGCACAGTCAAGCCATTATGCACAGCGTGACAGGATGCAATTCCACCGCTTTCAAATCCAAGACCACTGAGCAAAGTGTTGGCTTCAATCACGCTTTCCAAAGCTGGAGTCACCACGTTTGCTTCATTGGAAATTTTTGCAGCCACTCCAAATTCCAACAAAGTGTCGTAGCAAAGTTTGGCCAGCGCATAAGCTGTCATTGAACCTTTTTCTCCTGCGAAATTGTTGGCATATTTGGTTTGACATGATTTTGCTTCAAGCCAAGTTGAAAGCGCATCTCCCATGCCTGAAACCAAGAATCTCACCGGCGCATTAGCAATAATGGTCGTGTCAACCAAAACGCAATTTGGGTTTGTTGGCAGAAATAAGTATCTATCAACCACGCCTTCGTCAGTGTAGATGACTGAAAGTGCGCTGCAAGGAGCATCAGTTGAGGCAATTGTCGGGGTGACAATCACAGGAAGTGAAAGCGCATGCGCCACCGCCTTGGCAGTATCAATGGTTTTTCCTCCACCAACCGCAACCACAACCTGACTGCCGGCTTTTTTAACCAAATCAATAATTCTATTGATCTCCTTATCAGAGCATTCCCCATTGAATTTTTCAAAAACAATTTCAATTTCTTTTTTGATATCTGCTTGATAAGTTGGAATGATTGATTCGATTACAAATGGATCACACACTGCGAAAACTTTTTTGCCAAATCTGGCAGCTTCCTTTCCCAAACGTGAAAGCGCTCCTGCTCCCTGAATGTAGCGCCCAGGAAAAATGCTTGCTTGAATCATTTTGTTTTTGTCTCGTCAAATTCCGCCAAAGCGATCACTTGATTGAGATTATCTTAAAAAATTTAATTAATAATAATAAAAAAGACGGGTGAGAATCACCCGTCTTTTACAACTATTCAATTCTAGCACATTTTTTTGATTTTGTCCACCATTTCTTTTTCTTAAATTAAAAGGCCTGACTTAATATTTAAGTCAGGCCTTTATTCAAAAGATTCCACATCTTGAATCTCAACTTTGCCAACCAATTCTGCTTGTCCATTTCTCAGTGTTGCCCTGACAATGATTTTTCTGCCCTTGAAAATCTCAGGAATCCAATGGCGGTCAGCTGCCATCATTTTCTCAAAAGGCAGTTCACCTATCTCAAACCACTCCGACATTCCCATTTCATTTGTTGCCGTTGGCACTCCAGCACATTTTTTTTCTTCAGCCAGAAAGACGTGCACTTTGCAGACAAATATTTCGCCACTATCCTTGATGTTGGAAAAATATCCGATAGCGACCTGTTTAAGATCTTCTTCAGCGCAGATCATTTCACATTCCTGCCACATTTCCAGTGTTGCTCGAAATTCGATGGAAGGGTCGCACGGCTCAACTTCACCGCCATAGCCGTTCCAACGATCTTTGCCAATCTTGGCCTTTTTTGGCGCCAAAAGCACTTTTTTGCCCTTGAACACAAAAACAAGTGTGGCTTCAAAATCATACTCCTTATTATCGATATCTTCTTGCATATATCCCCCTTTCTCAACTGCAAGTTGGTTTATATTTTTTCAAAAAGCTAGTTTATCATTTAAGCACTTAATCTAGATAAAAGCAACTCGGATTATTGTTTATAAAAAAATCCACCTAAACCAAATATGGTTTAGGTGGAACAAATTCATTTGCAAAATTCTGACAACAGTTTTCTGAGATCCTTTGATACAATCAACTTCTTTCTCGCTCGTATCCAGACCTCATTAACTTTTCCAGGTTTCACGCCAAGTCTTTCAGCAATTATAGTGTTTGGTAAATTTTCAATACATTTGAAAATGACAACTTGTCTCTGTTCCTCTGGTAAGCTATCAATAGATTGCCTGAGCTTATCACCCAACTGCACTATTTGCGCAGTCTCCTCAGGACAACAGCCATTTTTATCTTCCAAAAGATCGCCAAGCTCAGTGCCATCATCATCACTCGAAAGTTGGTCTTGCAGCGATTTTGTGTCACACATTTTCCTAAAAAGCTTAACGACCAGTTGTTCTGGAACACCCATATGCTCTGCAATTTGCAAAGTTGATGGATTACATCCCAAGGAAAGCACTAGTTCCCTTCTTGCTTTCCAAATTTTTGATAACATTTCACTAATATGAACAGGCAGACGGATAGTTCTGTCATTATCCTTAATGGCTCGCTGAATTGCTTGCTTTATCCACCAACTGCCATAAGTTGAAAATTTAAACCCCCTCCTCCAATCAAATTTTTCAACACCTTTCATCAATCCGAAATTACCTTCTTGAACACAGTCTAGAAATTTAAGATGATAATTTTCGCAGTAACGCTTGGCCCATTTCACAACCAATTTCAGATTTGAATTCACAAATTTTTCAAATGCATCTCTGTCACCATTTTCAATTTTCTGAGCCAAATCAATTTCTTCTTCTCTAGTCAGGATTGGCCATGCTCCAATTTCATTAAGATATTTTCTGGCAATATCACTCCCACTTTCTTCCGTAAGGATAACTTCAGTCAAGAATTCATTCTCACCCTCGATGCTTTCAAGTTCCTCATCACTTGGCCCATCTTCACTTTTACCCACAACATCAAGCAGCAACTCAATTTCAAGCTCATCAATTTGAAAATTCATTTAGCGCCTCCTATTATTATCGGATATTTAAATGTAAAATTACTGTTTCATTAGTTATCAATCATAAGGAAAAATCACACAGAAGTCAACAAAAAAGGACTATCGATTTTTCGATAGTCCAAATTTCCTCATTTCATCAGAGCCTTTTACTGCTAGCTGATTAAGCTTAAAAAATCAGCTGTGCCAATTCCTGGCATTCCAAGTTTTTTATTTTTCTTGAATTTACCGCCATGGAAATCAGAACCTGCAGTGTTGTGTAGACCTAATTTTTTCGAAATTGCGACAAGATTTTCTTGTTGAGCTTGATCATGTGCTGGATGAAAAGATTCAATTCCACCAAGTCCCTCTCTTTTCAAGTCGCTCAGCAAAACATGCAGGATGTGCCAAGAATTTTGATGAAAATATTCTTCGCCATAGGAAGCAGCCTTTAAAATTTTTCCTGGATGAGCCAACACCGCAACTCCTCCGAGTTCTCTAGTGATGATCCTGACTGCTTCATCGGCGGAAAGTAACTTGGAATAGTCATATGACACCCAAGCAACACCACCACGCTTGAAAAGTTTTTTCACTTCAAGAAAATTCCTTCTAAGCATCCTGGAAACATATTCAATCAAATGATAAATGGAAATAACCGGCCCATCATAATTAAACCAATCAGCAATTTCAGCTTCAGTCGCTTGAATAATCCCATGCTTGTCGAGAAGCTCGAGAGTCCTATTAAGCCTCTCTCTGCGCGCTTCAATATTTTTAAGAAAAAGATTACCAATATTGCGATGTGCGTGATTAATTCCATAACCAAGAATGTGCACTTCCACGCCCATCTGAAAAGATGTAACTTCTATCGCAGGAGAAACTGTCAGCTTAGTCTTTGCTGCATATTTCAAAAATTCATCAACGCCAGCAACCGTGTCATGATCAGTGAGCGCAATTGCTTTCAGACCAGCCTTTTGAGCCAAAGCCACAATCTTCTTGGGGCTGCGTGTTCCATCCGAATAATTGGAATGGATGTGCAAATCAACTACAGTAGTCCCATAATGACACTTCATCTTGAACTCCTCTTGAATTTTTTATTGATTGAATACAAACAGCATTTTCTTCATTATCATCATTTTTTTTCTTGACTGCAGGCTTTGGTGGATTCTTAAGCCAACCATTTTTCTTTCCATCCGAATGTATGCCTGTTTTTCTATCAAAAGCTATATCCGTTAATACATTCTTCTTTAAGCCAGCCTTTGCAGTTTTGATTGCGCAAACAATCTTATGCCTGCCAATTTTGACAACTTTGCATTTGCTTTCTTCGATTTCACCGCCATCTTCAATGAGACGCACCGCATCATCGCCTTTTCTAAGCCTTCCACCCTTAAATTTTCCCATGTTTCCAGGCTTTTTCTCTTTCATTTCAGCCTCCCTGTTAAATGAGATTGCCAACACAAAGTGGCATGCAAAAAACACTAAAAATTGTTAAAGAATGATTTAAGATTATCGCATGAGAAAAGAGTGAGGTCAAGTCATGCATCTTTCAATAGCTCGATTATTCGCCTTCACGCATATCTAACTGCTGCCGAGTTCGATTCTCCCTACCCATGTTAAAAACGAAAAAATCCCAAGTCCTAAGACTTGAGATTTCATCATTTTGAGCGGGTAGGGAGAATCGAACTCCCCTCCTCAGCTTGGAAGGCTGATATAATAGCCACTATACGACACCCGCTTTCTCAATTTCTAACTCTTCCAATTATAAACGAAATATATATTTTGTCCAGTGTTTTAATACCGTCATAGAAAAAAGGGCTATTTCAATTGAAATAGCCCTTTTGTTGTGAATTTTGCCCGCAAGCTTTACTAGCTGAGCAATTCTTCGATTCTTTTTGCAGCTTCTTCCACCATTTCATCCATGCCAATCTCGGTGTTGAGTGTCAAAGCTTTGTTTCCCATGCGAGCAAACTCATCCAAATACAATTGACGATGAGAAAGAAAATCAATTTCTTCGAAAAAGACTCTCATGTTTTCCTTTTTTACAGGATCATCAAATTGCTCCAAACAATCATTAATACTTTTTTGATACACAGGTAAAACACTTTCCGAAGTTGCATCCAACAGAATGTTGAGATCGGGAGAAACCTGCTCTCCCAATGAAATTCCACAACGCATGCGATCTTCAATTCCATCCATGCCATCCTCATGCCAATTTGGATTTCTAAGCAAGCCATGAACAATGGTGCCATTCATGTTTTTACAAAAAATGACCATTCCCTCATTGGCATCCAGGGAGATTTTCCATTGTGACATGATTTCTTCGCACACCTTAGCCTTAGTCAAAAGTTCCGTCCCAAAATCAAACCAGAAAGAATTTCCCACATAAGGATGCTGCGCAAGAAACATTGGGGCTTGCAAAATGGCTCGTGGAACATCTGGACAAGAATGTGAAAACACCAAATAACGCTTGCTTTTAAGTCTCTTTTCCAACTTTTCAATCAGTGCTACAGCTGTTACCCCCATGGCATACATGTGATCAACTGAAACCAAAATCCTCTTCTTCATTCGCACTTCCTCCTTGTTTTTAGTGGTGCTGCAAAATATTAAACTGCCAAAGAACCAATTGTTGATGATACGGCAAAAAGACCCAGGTGTCAAGTCTGCCCTGTTTTTAGTTGACTTATTCTCAATTTATCCGTAATATTCAATATCAACTGAAAGCAACTTAACATTCAAATATTAAACTCACACAAAAAGGAGGCAGATCATGTCTATTGTTAACGATTCAAGTATTTGCTATTTGGTAAATCAAGGAAAGCATGCTGGCAGGATTTGCAATGTTATTAAATATTTCTTTGCAAACACTAATCTTGATTCAGTGGCACATGTAATCTTTGATGATACTGATTGCAATAAAACAGGAACGATCATGGCAAAGGATTTGACCGCTATTAATCCTCCAGGTTGGCCACTGACAGAAAAAGATTACAACCAAAGACAAGCATCCATTTACGGACTCAAACAATGGCTTGAGAAAGAAAAAGGAACTGGATCAAACCTGCTGCGCACTGCTAAATTTGCTCAACCAATGGCTCTCAAGATTGGAGACAGACTGACAACAACTGAAGTTGTTGAAAAAATTCGCAGAGGATACAATGATTCAGTGCTCATTCAACTCACTAACTCCAATTGGGTTGAACTTGCTCCACGTCTCCCTATCGCTCTATATGGCAATGAAAATTCATTGCTGCCACTGCAATTAGTTGAAAAAGACGAACTGATTACCGGCTGTCTTGTTGTCAAAAGTCCAACTTCAGCCAAAACCAATTGGACAAACATCTATCTAGATCGTCATGATTGCTGCATTGAAGTTCCATTTTGTATTCCACTTGCACTTGCATAGGAAAAATTAAGAGAATCAAAAAAGAGCCGTCTGATATTATTCAGCGGCTCTTTTAATATGTCTAAATTTACTAATTTACCAAGCTGAAACGCGCATTGGCCACATGAAAACAAATATTTTTCATAAAAGCATCAATATATGCAGCTCTTTTGATTTCATAGTCAGTGATGTAGGCATGTTCAAACACATCCATCACCAGCAGTGGTGTCGCTCCGGAAAGATGTCCACCGTCATGCTCATTTATCCACATGTTATACATTTTGCCACTTTCATTGTCCAGATATAGCACAACCCAGCCAATTCCGCGCATGGCAGCCACCGCTCGAAAATGTTTTTCCCAATTCTCAATCGATCCAAATTGCTCGACAATCTTCTGGCCAAGTGGAGAATTTGCATCCAAGACTGATCCGCCTTTCATCATGTTTTCAAAATACAGTTCATGCAGTCGCATTCCATTGAATTCCCAACCAAATCTGCGTGTGATTTCAGCAAATTCAGGCGTGCCCGATTTATCCTCTGCCAAAAGACCAGCAATGGCATCTACTGCTTTGTTCGTGTTGGCCACATATCCTTCATACAAAGTGAAATGATTGGTGAGCAATTTGTCAGAAAAACCTTCCAGTCCCAGCAAGTGATCAAATTTTTTTGCTTCGTACATAATTTGGTTTATAAAGTTTATAAAGTGAAAAGTTCATAAAGAAAATTCCAAACTCAACAACTTTGTTTTTTATATAATCAATATCAATTACTACCCTTCTTATTTTATTTTCTTTCCTTATAATAGCTCTTTCATTGTTTTCTTCTCCATCTCAGGGAGAAGATGTCATGTACTCATGACAGATGAGGGTTTAGCTGCTTTCTTCTTTTAACAACCTCCTCATAAACAGCCAGCATTTTTGCGGCGCAAGCTTGACTGGTATATTTTTCCATGGCAATTTTTCTGGCATTTTCACCAAAACTTTTTCGCAAATTTTCCCCATCAATCAATTTTTGCACTGCATTAACAAAAGCAGTTTCATTTTCTTCGACCAAAAATCCTGTTTGGCCATTTTCCACCAAGTCTTTTGCGCCAGTGGCTTCCACTGCCACAATCGGCAAGCCAGCACTCATCGCCTCTGTCAGTACCATGCCTTGGGTTTCTGATTTTGAGGCATACACGAAAATGTCCGACATCGCATAAATCCTGCTTTTTTCTTCGCTGTTCACGATGCCAAAAAACCTGAACCGCTGACCAATCTTGTCATTGGTTAACATTTTTTTCACCTCTGCCAAATCGCTGCCGTCACCAGCCAACACAAAAATTGCTTTTTCATTTTTCTGCAAAATATTTTTCATCGCATTAGCCAGGAAAAGCACGTTTTTTTCAGGTGTGATGCGACAAACCAACGTGATCACAATTTCATCATCAGTAATTTCATATTCGTGGCGAGCTTTTTCTCTGCCATCAGTTGCAACCAAACTTTCTTGCACGCCAGTTGGAATTGCAACAATATTTTCATTTATAACTCCCCAAGCTTCAATAATGTTTTTCACGCCCTGCGTGGGAACCACAATTTGATCGCAATCATTGGCAAAGCCAACTGCATTTCCAATCGCCCATTTAGCAGCCCAAGAGCTGGGAATAAGTGGCACAAAATGAGCATATTTGTCATACAAAGTGTGCCAAGTGAAAACCAAGGGTACGTTTTTTTTCTGCGCCCATTTTTTCCCAGCACTTCCAAGTAAATTTGGATGCTGACAATGCACCACATCAATTTCCAATTTTTCCAAAATCCTATCAACGCGGTAGGAATATGGAATTGCAATTGGAAACTTGATATTTTTAAATCTCAAATTAAGTGCAGAATAAAAAAAGACATGCGGATTTTCATTTACATAGCCCTTTGTCTCCGGCGCAAAAATATAGACATTGTGTCCAAGCTTTTCAAATTCCTTGCGAAAACTTTCGATTGATCCCGCAACGCCATAAGGATTAGGCAGGTAATTATTTGTAAATATCGCTACGCGCATATTTCCAAAATTTTTAATTTGAAATTCGAAATTTGAAATGAATTTTCAATGTCTTAATTTAAAAATTCAGAAATTTAGATTTGATTAAAAATTATAAATTAAAAATTAAAAATTTGTAGATACAAATAAAAGCACGAAATAATCTCAAATAAAAAAACTCAATTTCCATCCAGAAATTCCAGGATATCCATGAAAATGTGCTCATTTTTAATATCGGAGATGAAGGTGTGATAGGCTTTTTCAATATATATTTTCTTTTTGATTTCAGAACCAATTTCATTATAGATATTTTCCATGCTGTTTTTTTCCACCACATGATCATGTGTTGATTGCATCAGCAAACACGGTTGCATGATTTTATCCAGATTTTTCCTGGTCTCCTTGATTAAGTCAAAAGTTTCCAAGGCGCTCTTGATTGGATAGGTTTGATATGAAATCAAGCGCGTGATGGTTGAAGAAATACCAAAGGTTGGAGGATAGAATTTCTTGCGATATTTTTGCCCAAATAAAATTGCGATTTTGGCTGCTGTTGTCACAAGCTTTTCTTGTCTTATTTTATATGGAGTGGCCATCAAAATGATGCCAGCAATTTCAGGATTTTCTTTTGCCATCATCATGGTTAAAACTGCCCCAATGGAAGTGCCGCCAATATACACCTTGTCGCAAGTCTTTTTGAGCTGCGCGTAGCCATTTTTAATATCATTCATCCAAACAGACCACTTCACATCTTCAATGTCCTTTGGCACCGTGCCATGTCCAGTCAATTGAATCCCCAGGACAGTGTAACCATTTTCATTCAAATATTTCCCCAAACGTCTCAGCTCATATGGAGTCGATGTCCAGCCATGCACGAGAAGCACTCCTTTGCCATTTTGCCCAGCGAAAAAAAACGGCTGATTGAGAAATTGCCGTTCTTCTTCATAAAGCATCCTAGGATCAGCAAAAAGAACACTTTTTGCCTTTCCTGCGGCTTTTCCAACAAATTTTACAAGTCTTTGTACCATATATTTCTATGTCTAAGAGTACTCCGATTTAGCCTTTTTTGCAACCCAAAACCTTGACATTTCACATTATTACCGTATAATTTCATATTCCTTAACAATTCAATATTTTCTTATTTTCCAAATCCTGCACGCAAACAAAGGAGGCTACACATGGCACACGAGCTGATTTCCAGAGAAGATTACAATTTTATCCACAAAGTTATCGGGCCGCAGTTACAAAAAAGTGAATATGCCGATATAAGTATCAATTCAAAAACTTGCTATATAAATTACTGCACCATTGATAATAAAGATCCAATTTCTTTTATTGACGTAATTGTGTTGGTCTGTGGATTTGGATCTGGTTGGACCGGCAGTTCTCTTCTCGGCTATGAGTTGGCAACTCTTGGTTATCAAATGACTATGGTTTCAATGCTAGGATATGGAAATTCTGACAATCCGCCAATGTTTACATGGTCTGATTTTTTGGAAGATGCCATTTATCTCAATGATTGGGCCAAAAAGATATTTCCCGGCAAAAATATTCATTGGGTTGGTCATTCGATGGGCGCTTCCATAATCACAGAATTGACTTTAATAAATCCAAATATTGTGGCTAGCCTGACATTGCTTGATCCAGTTGGATTTCAAAAGAGAAACTTTTTGGAGCTTGGACTTAAATTTCTTGCAAATGGAATTGGTCATGCCAGGAAATTCAGTGGGAATCCCAAGTGGAAAGAGCTTAAAAAATTCCTACCCAAAGAAAAATCTCCATTTACATTTGACCGAATTCGTCAGCGCATAAGAGAATGCAACATTCTTTGCAATGATCACAGCCTAAAAACACTCCGGAAAATTTTAAAAGAAAAGCAAGTGCGCTGCATGTATGGGGAAAAAGATTCTCTATTCACGCGCACACTTGATTGTGATGGCCTTATTTATGTGCCATTGCCACACTTATGGCACAACACGACCATGTTTGGCAGTGATTTGACTGCCAAAGAAATTGATAACTTCATTTTCAATCTCATTAAATGAGTTCAAATGTTTAACAAAACAAAAGCCGCCCAGATTCTGGACGGCTTTTTTCTTTGGCAAAATATTTTTATTCAACAAATTTCTCAGATTGTTTCTTTTTATACAGGGTGATTATCACAAAAGAAATTGCAGCAACCACAAAGATGATCCAGCCAACCCAGCTGATATATTGCTTCATTTCTTTCCAAAGAAATCCATAGAAATATCCCATCGCCACCAAAAATCCACTCCAAACAACTCCGCCCAAAAGTGAATATTTCAAAAATTTCTTGAAATCCATTTTCACAATTCCGGCCGCTGCAAAAGTTGTCCAACAAAGTCCAGTGGTTGATTTCACCGCAAAAATGGTCTTGCCGCCGTGTTTTTCAAAATATTTTTCCATTTTCAAAACCAGGGCTTCCGTGATTCCCATGTATTTTCCAACACCATGCACAAATCCCATCCCCCATCTATATCCTGCACCATACAAAAGAACGTCTCCCAAAATATCTCCCAGGATTGAAAAAAATAGCACCATCGGCCAAGCAAAAGCACCCAGCGATGCTAACATCGCCGCAATAATGGTTGCAATTGGACCCTCAATAATCATTAAGGGTAGCATCGCCCAATAGCCATAGTGCCTCAAGAATTCAAAAATATGTTGCCCTGTTTGTTCCATATACCCAATTGTATGCCTAAGAGGCAAATTATTCAAGGAAGCGCACCCCCTTGATTTATTTTTTATTTATGCTAAACTATCTCTTGTTACCGTTTTATAGCATTTCCTAGCGTTTTTTCTAAAAAGCTAAGAAGCTAAAGCCTAGAAGCTATTTCTAATGGCGCCATCGTCTAGTGGTTAGGACACCAGGTTTTCATCCTGGTAACAGGAGTCCGATTCTCCTTGGCGCTACAAATTTTTAAAAGTCATCAGTAATGATGGCTTTTAAATTTGTCTAGCGCCATGAGAATCGGACTCGGCAGCAGTGAGATATGAGCGAAGGCGAATAATCGAACGCCGATAAATGAGAGCGAGCGAGCATTTAGCGCTGCCGCGGACAAGGAGTTTTTAGCAGAAAACGACGCGCAAATTCTCCTTGGCGCCACACTCTATAAAAACATTGACTAATTAGGCAAAGTATGCTAATATTTCACGTTGTTTAACAATTCAAATCAGCAGCTATTTTAAGCTAAAAAGGAGCACGCAAATGAAACTGCAAATTCAAAGTCAACCACGGGGAGACAGTTTTTGTATCAAAAATCTCAAAGATGGCAATAAACTGACAAGTACCATGAAATCAGGAGAGTTGGTTGTAAATGATGTGTCCGTTCCGTTTGTGCTTCAGAGGGTTTCGTACGGAAGAGTAAATGAAATGCTGGAGAAATTTTCGACCGATATTGGCATTATCATTCATGATCAACTTCGTAGCACCCTGTTCACGAAAAACGGCTACATCAGTATTCAACTCACGAACCGCATGGGAATGATCTGGGTGTATATCAAAAAGGAATTTCTCAAAGAGTTTTTCTCTGCAATCTGCATGGCTTCATTGTAAAAAACATCACACCCAAGAAAGGATAAGAGTATGGAAGTAATTATCTGGCCAGTTCTCATAGTACTCGGATTTGTATTCGGATATTTCCTTCAAACGACGATTTTGGTCATGCTGACAGTCATTTTCATTATCGCTGGCACATTAATGATGGCAAACGCAAGAGAGATAGAACATTTGATTGCCATGCTGTTTGTTGCTTGCTTCATCACTGCAAGTGCAATAATGTGGGTAACATGGTATTTCGTAAACAAGCAGACTTTCATGCAGGATTTTTTCACTCACTACATATTCAGATGAAAACACAGGAGATGAAACAAGAACCGTCTAAAAAGACATCTCAATCATTATAAAATCAGAGCCTTTGGAGAAATCACCAAAGGCTCTTTTCTTATTCTTTCTGTAAACAAGTATCATTTCTTGGTTTCCATTTTTTTCTTATCCAAATCATTAAGACTAAAACCTAATTCTTCAAAAATAAGGTTTCTCAGATATATGCTTCCAGCAAACAGAACATCATCAATTTCAGCCCCAGTCTTAAATGCTCCAGTCTTTAATTGATCAACAATTTCTGGACAATGTTTTGGCAATCCCATCATCACCACAAAGATTGCAACATCCGCATCATATGGATTTTTTATTTTTTTTCGTCTTTTTCCACCACTTCAAGCAATTTCTTTTTGGCTCTATTAATAAGTGTTCCCACGGTGTTAAGGGGTTTTCCCAAGATTTTTCCCATTTCTTCGTAGGAATATTCATTGAAATAGCGCAAGCGCAAAACTTCTTGATATTTTGGCGGAATTTTTAGCATGGCCAAATCCATTTGTTTCACAATTTCTTGATGTCCCATTCGGTCTTCTGGCAGTTCCTCATTTGAAGCGCTGTCTAATTTGTCTTTACTAGTGGTGATGTCGTCCCAGGAAACAGTGTAGCGCTTGCTTTTACGTTTCAGATAATTCACGGATTCATTGTGCGCGATGCGATAGATCCAAGAAGAAAATTTTCGTGAGGTGTCAAAGTGCTTAATGCTTTTATATGTCTTGGAAAAAACATTTTGCAAGATGTCCTCAGTTTCTTCCCTGTTTCCAACCAGGTGATAGATATAGGTGAAAAGTTTTTTCTGATAGCGCAAAAATAATTCTTTATATGCCTCCCTGTTTTGTGTGCAGATAACCACAATGAGCTCATTGTCGCTCAAACTTTTAACACGATCCAAATCGCTGCTCCTGCGATACAAGGAATCGTTATGATTTCCAAGAAAAAATTCTCGGGACAAAATGAGCTGCTGCGACATGCTGAATGGCAAATCAGTTTTTCGCCTAAAGAGACCAGGTTTAACACCAGAAGTTCGCAAAATTTTGCGAGAAGATGGTTTGATTGTCAGGCTTTTCATTTTCGCTTGCATATGGTAGAATCGTTTAACGATTACATGCCCAAAACATCAGAAAACTATTACGCTGAAACATCCTTATTGAAGTCGTATATTACAATAATAGCATAAATATGTCAAATAATCTAATACTTTCCATTGAAACTTCTTGCGACGACACCGCAATTTCAATTTTGAAATCATCGGCTCAAGGACTTGCAATTTTAGCCAGCGAGGTTTCTTCGCAAATAAAACTGCATGCCAAATGGGGTGGAGTTGTGCCAAACTTGGCCGCTCGTGAGCACGTGAAAAATATCGACCATTTGCTTGATTTTGCCCTGAGAGAGGCCGGAGTTTCGCCAGAGCACATTGATGTCATTGCAGTGACTCAAGGCCCAGGGCTCATCCCAGCGCTGCTAGTGGGGGTTAGCTATGCCAAAACCCTCTCCTATCTCTGGGAAAAGCCACTTTTGGGAATTCATCATATTGAGGGGCACATTTACGCCAATTTCATTAGCGTAAATCCTAAATCTCAAATTCTAAATTCCAAACAAATTCGAAATACAGAAATTACAAATAAAAAAGAATCTTCCATCGTTCAAAATTCAAAATTCAAAATTCAAAATTCACCAAGCATAAAATTCCCAATTTTATGCTTGGTGGTGTCTGGTGGTCACACCCAACTCGTTCTCATGAAAGATCATCTGCAATATGAAATCATCGGACAAACCTTGGACGATGCAGTTGGCGAGGCTTTTGACAAAGTCGCTCGCATTTTAGGAATTGGCTATCCGGGCGGACCTGTCGTCTCAGCTATGGCTGAGAAATTTCAAGATCCAAATGACAAATGTCAAAAAGAAAAAACCAGAAATCAAAACGGCTCATATAGGATGCAAGATACGAAATATGGAATACAATTTCCACGCCCAATGCTCAACAAAAAAAATTATGATTTTTCTTTTTCCGGACTCAAGACTGCGGTACTATATGAAACCAAAAAACATCCAGAACTTTTAAAAGATAAGAAATATCTTACAGAAATCTGCCATGAATTTCAACAAGCAACTGTGGATGTGCTTGTCGCAAAAACCATCAAAGCAGCTGAAGCCCACCAACCAAAAACAATTTTGCTGGCTGGTGGCGTCAGTGCCAATAAAGAATTGCGCGCGCAACTTGGCGAAGCTATTAAAAAAAATCTGTCCGAAGTTTCATATATTATCCCAGCCTTATCCTTGACTGGTGACAATGCTGCCATGATTGCAGCTGCCGCTGCTTTTCGCTGGAACAAAATGTCAGACGCGCAAAGAAAAAAATCAATTTCTGCTTGGAAAACCATGCAACCGCATGCAAATTTGAAAATGAAGTAACTCTGTGCAACAATACAATCAGCCAAATATCCTAGCAGCTTAAAAAATAAAGGAGGTTACCATGAAAGAAACTGATTTTGTTGAATTGGATATCGACGTTAAACAACTTGCTGATGATCTTTATCACACGCAGATTGCCACCAAGACAAATGTTGATCCTGAATTAAAGTTGCGCCTGGCAAAATGCGAAGAGGATCTGAAAAAAAATATCGCGGAAGAAAGGATTGATAAGTTTTTGAGTGGATTGGAAACCGTTTTCAATGAAAATGACAGCATGCAACCAAGAATGTTGTTTGTCCAATTTATCAAAGAAACACTCTCTGGCGATGAACTCACCAAATTCAAGACATTGCTCACAAAAGCATCATCTGATGTTCTTTGGCCCGATGTTCAATATGCAATGCTCGAGGAATTGAAATGACAACCATTAAAAAGGAGTTGCGCCGCAACTCCTTTTTTTCTTGCCTTTCCTTGAAAAATATCCTTTTATTTGCTACGATAAGACTATAATTACAAATATTGAAGCATTATTCGCAATTCGTTGATTAGCGTTTATTCGCAGATTAGCATCACACATGAACAAAGAACTTCCAAAAATATATGAACCGCAAAAAGTTGAGGATGAGATTTATGCACGTTGGGAAAAAAGCGGGTGTTTTAATCCTGACAATTTGCAAAATACAGTTGGCACACATTGCAATGTACTTCCACCGCCAAACGCCAATGGAGAACTGCACATCGGTCATGCCAGCGGATATACCATTATGGACATTTTTGGACGTTACGCCCGCATGAATGGCAAAAAGACCTTGCTTTTGCCTGGCAAAGATCATGCCGGCATTCAAACCCAGGTGGTTTTTGAAAAAAAATTGCAAGCCGAAGAGGGACTCTCTCGCCAAGAAGTTGGACGTGGAGAATTCTACAAAAAAACTTACGCCTTCTGCCTTGACCGCGCCAACTACATGCGCAGTCAAGAAAAAAAGATTGGAATTTCTGCTGATTGGTCACGCGAAAAATTCACGCTTGACCCCGATGTGCTGAAAACTGCACTTGAAACCTTTGTAAAAATGCATGAAGACGGCTTGATTTATAAAGGCAAAAGAATCATTAATTGGTGTCCGCGCTGCGCCACCGCCCTTTCAGATGTGGAAGTGCATCACAAAGACACTCCTGGAAAATTATATTTCATCAAATATCCGCTGGAAAATTCTGAAGAATTCATCACTGTTGCCACCACGAGGCCTGAAACAATGCTGGGAGACACAGCCGTGGCAGTCAATCCTAAAGACAAGCGCTATGCAAAATTGGTTGGCAAGAACATCATCTTGCCTTTGCAAAACACCATCATCCCCGTCATTGCCGACCAACGCATTGATTTGTCTTTTGGAACTGGCGCAGTGAAAATCACTCCGGCGCATGATCCACTCGATTGGGAAATTGGCAAAGACCATAATTTGACAGAAATTCAAATCATCGATGAAAAAGCATTGATCACTGAATTTGGCGGTAAATATGCAGGACTTACCGTGCATGAAGCACGCGAAGCAGTTTTGAAAGATTTGGAAAAATTGCATCTCTTGGAAAAAATTGAAGAACTTTCGCATGCCGTTTCCATTTGTGAGCGTTGCAAAACCATCCTCGAACCTTTGACTTCCAGCCAATGGTTCATCAATGTTGATGCCAAAACATATTCATTGAAAAATGAAGCAAGGAAAGTTGTTGAAAATGCACAGATTGAAATTTTTCCTAATAATTTTCAAAAAGTTCTCATCGATTGGTTCGACAATATGCGCGACTGGTGCATCAGCCGTCAAATTTGGTGGGGTCCACAATTCCCTGTTTGGTATTGCGAAACTTGTGGAGTAGAAAAATATATTGTCTCACTGGAAAAACCCAAAGCGTGTCCTCATTGCAATGGCACAAAATTAACGCAGGATGAAAACACTTTTGACACCTGGTTCACTTCGAATCAATGGCCATATACGACACTCAAGGCGCATGGAAATGATTATGAAGACTTTTATCCCACTGACATGATGATCATGGGTCGTGATCTGCTTTTTTTCTGGGCAGCGCGCATGATAATGTTAGGGATCTATAAGACTGGAGAAGCTCCTTTCAAAAATTTATTCTTCACTGGACTTGGTTTGGATAAGGAAGGTCATAAATTTTCCAAATCGCGAGGAAATGGAATCGATCCGCTTTTAATGATTGATAAGTTTGGAGCTGACGCCTTGCGCATGAGCCTCATTATGGACTCTGCTCCTGGGCAAGATTCTCGATTGTATGAAGAAAAAATTGAAACCTTTCGAAATTTTGCCAACAAGCTTTGGAACATTTCACGTTTTTGCCTGAGCCAAGAAAATTTCAAATTGGTCGAAAATATCGAAAACGAAGACGTGAAAACTCCAGCTGATGCTTGGATTATTTCTAAATTGGATGCAACCATCACTGAAATCAACAAGCTCTTTGCCGGCAAGCAAATTGCCATGGCAGCTGATGTGCTCAAGACATTCACTTGGAATGATTTTGCCGATTGGTATGTAGAAACAAACAAGCTTGAAAAAAATCAAGCAGTGCTTGGTTATGTCTTAGATAAAATCCTGCGCCTCTGGCACCCATTTATGCCTTTTATCACTGAACATATTTGGGAATTGGCCCAGATTGAAAAAATGCTCATCATTTCTGCCTGGCCAAAAATTTCCAATCTTTCAACATTAGAAATTGGAAAAAATAATTTTGAAATGATTCAAAATATCATTACCACGGTCAGAAATGTCCGCACCGAAAACAAAATCGAGCTTGGGAAAAAAATCACCATCTGCCTGAACTGCGAAAATGTAAGCCTGCTTGATGCGCTCAAATCAGCTTTTCAAGAAGACCTCATCAAGCGACTCAAGACTGGTATTGAAACAATTAAATACAATGAAGCTGGAGCAGAATTAGAAAGTTCAGTTAAAAGGACTTTGGGAGAAATTGATCTTCACATTCATTTGGCCAATGCCATCGACACAGACAAAGAGAAAGAAAAGATCACCAAGGAAATTGAGAACATTGAAAAATTTGTTTCAGGTTTGACAGAGAGACTTTCAAATGAAACTTTTGTTTCCAAGGCTCCCGCGCAAGTCATCAGTCAGCAAAAAGAAACACTAGCAAAAAAACAAGCAGAGCTTATTGAGCTCAAAAAACATCTGGCCACATTATCATAAAAAATCATGCGACAGTTAGAATCATTTTTTTGGGGAATAATTGCAGCCCTTGGCGCACTCATCATTGAGCTGGTTGTTTTCGTGATTTTTTCCATGTCAACAAGCTCAGTTTCTGACATTTCTTTTTCGCAACTTTTTTCAATTCCCCAACTAATAATTGCTGGGGCTTGCACTGAAGAAATTTTCAAATATATTATCATCTCCAAAAAAATCGACCTCCTATCCCTGAAAAGATCATACATCATGAATTCTTTTTTAATGGGAGCTGGATTTTTTGCAACCGAACTGGCACTAATCTCAATCAGCGGCGCCCTGCCTGAAATTCAAATTTTGAGCGAAATTGCCATCATTCATATTGGCACAGCTGGCATCATCGGATATTTCGTGGCAATCAAAAATCCCAAAAAAATAAGTACGATACTGCAAACCATCTTGGTGGCAACTTTTTTTCATGGATCCTACAATCTCTTAATCCTAAACAGAACATTTGTTATGAATTATGCAATCTTAGGTTTACTTGCAATGCTAATTCTTTATAACTTTATCAACATTTTTAGAATCAATAGCAAGCTTGCCCAGAACTGAAAATCATCATATAATATTCATATGGGGCTTAATTTTTTAATAGGGGGAAATCAGCGATCTTCTTGGTCGGTGGTTCAAATATAATTTTATGCTAAAAACAAAAAAATCATTTTTCGAGCGTGTAACTGGATCAACTTCGATTGATTCAGATGGACGTCAGGAACAATCAAATATGCCAATATATGCAGAAGAAGAGGAAACAGAAATGATCATGCGCGCTGAGCCACAACAGCATCAGCAACACATGTACGCTGAAGAAGAAAATTTTTCCAGCGATGCAGAAGGACAACTCACCATCGATGTCTATCAAACTGACATGGAAATTGTGATCAAATCAACAATCGCAGGAGTGAAACCCGAGGATCTTGATGTTTCCATCAACAACGACATGGTGACCATCAAAGGTGAACGCAAAAATGAAGAAGCTGTCAGTGTGGAAAATTATTATTACCAAGAATGTTATTGGGGACATTTTTCACGCTCAGTTGTGCTTCCTGTCGACATCATCTCAGACAAAGCAGAAGCCTCCCTTAAAAATGGAATCTTGACAATTCGTCTTCCGAAAGCAGACACCACCAAAATTAAACGCATTCAAGTGCGAGGATTCTAAATAAATCAGCTTTTAGTTCTTAGCTTTTAGGCTTTAGAGTTGCAGAAAAGGAGACACTGTGTCTTCTTTTTTGATTAGAAAAAATTAAAATTCTAAAAACTAAAACCTGCAACACTCTTGATATAATCCAAAAATTGCAGTATGCTGAATCTATGCAAAAATACTCTTACACAGCTTTTTTAATACTACTTCTGCTCGTAACCTCTCAGGTTGCGCAAGCTTCAGATGTGCAATCAGCAACTGAAACAATGAATGCAACAAGTCTAACCATCGCTGTCGATCAATATTCAGAACCAATTTCTCAAGACCTGCTGAATAGCTGGGTTTCTCACTCAACTTCTTTTTCGCTTTCCCCAAACCTTAAAAGCGAAATCGAAAATTCCACAATCTGCCCAGTGGATGAGTTTTTTTGTGCTCTCACTTTGACCAGAATCCAGCGCAGTCACCTATTACTGTCTTCGGAGTCAAACATAAACACTCAAGCCATCAAAACATATTTGGAAGATTTGGCTCGCAAAGTTAATCATGATTCCATTGATGCAAAATTTAAAGTTGAAGACGGAAAAGTTGTCACTTTTTCAGAGCCCCAACCAGGAGTCGCACTTGATATAGAAAAAAGTTTAGTGGCCATCACCGATATCCTCAATAAAAAAGATTTAGCAACTGCTGAAAAAATCTCTCTACCATTTGAATCCATCAAAAAAGAAGGTAGTTATGGCGACATCAATAACCTTGGGGTTTCAGCCCTTATTGGCGAAGGCACATCCAATTTCAAAGGCTCACCAAAAAATCGAGTTTTCAACATCAAAGTTGCCACGGCGCGTTTCAATGGCCTGCTGATAAAACCAGGAGAAGAATTTTCTTTTGTGAAAAATCTTGGAGAAGTTGACGCTGAACATGGCTATCTGCCTGAATTGGTGATCAAAAATAATGTCACTGAACCAGAATTTGGTGGTGGAGTCTGCCAAGTTTCCAGCACAGCTTTCAGGGCCGCCATTTATTCCGGCTTAAAAATAACCGCTCGCAGAAATCATGCCTACCCCGTTTCCTATTACAATCCCCAAGGGATGGATTCAACAATATATATTCCAAATCCAGATTTGCGCTTTTTGAACAACACCCCGAATCACATTCTCATTCAAGCAAAAATAGAAGGCACAGTTTTAACGTTCTCATTTTATGGAACTGATGATGGCAGAAAAACCACCGTGGATGGACCATATACCACAGATAGGCAACCAGATGGCTCACTCAAGGCACATTTCACTCAAACCGTGCTGGACAAAAATGGCACAGAGTTGATCAATGATGTTTTCAACAGTTCCTATGGCTCGCCATACAGATATCCTCATCCAGGAGGACCAACTTTGAGTGCAAAACCAGCCAATTGGTCCGAAAATGAATGGAAGGATTATAAAAAAATGCTCAGGGATATGGCCAAAGCAGCTGCAAATACAAAGAGGTAAGCCTTTTTATCCGATTGACTAACCACAAGAAACCTGCTATACTTGGCTAGTTATTAAAAATTTGGGTTATTAGCTCAGTTGGTAGAGCAGCGGCCTCTTAAGCCGACGGTCGCAGGTTCGAATCCTGCATAACCCACATTTTTTTAAAAATTCTTTATTTTTAGAGTTTTTAAAAAATATTTAAAATATGCAAAGATTCGAAGGGTGCGAGTAGGATGCGAGGAATACGAGCATTCTGTGCGTAGCACCCAGGCTGCGAGTCGGAGCGAGCAGAAATCCTGCATAACCCACATCCTTTTTTAGGGAGGACTTGCCCTCATAGTTCAATGGATAGAACACAAGCCTTCTAAGCTTGTTATGTAGGTCCGATTCCTGCTGAGGGTACGTGCAAAAATTATATGGCGGGTATCGTCTATCGGTTAAGACATCGGTTTGTGGTACCGAGAAGTTGGGTTCGACTCCCAGTACTCGCCCAGTGTAAATTTCACAAAAAATTCAAGCAATGCGCGCTCTTAGCTCAGCTGGATAGAGTATCTGGCTTCGAACCAGAGGGTCGGGGGTTCAAGTCCCTCAGAGCGCACAAAAATCATAAAGAGATTCCGTCAGGAATCTCTTTATTTTTGTAGCGATGAGGGACTTGAACCGGTGGCAGTGAGTTAGAAAAATTTCAGCAGAGATTTTTCGCAACGAACGCCGACAAATGCGGATGAGCATTTGGCGCCACCGAGGGCAAGGAGCTTGTGAGCGACGGCGAACAAGCGACGAGTTACTTTGCTAGCGCACGAAGAAGAAAAATCCCTTAGGGGATTTTTTTTGATTTGTAGCTCTGAGAGACTTGAACGGGCAAAAAAAGGCAATTTTATTTTTTTGTAAATTCTGGCTTCTTGATTAGTCCTCGCCTGCTTCTTTTTTGTGCTTGTGCAGAATTTTTGTCTTTTTTAGCTTTAAAATGATCCAAGCTCCCAGATAGCTTAATGAAGCTGTCATACCTTTCTTGGTCAATTTTACCATCTTGCAGGGCCTTCAGCACCATGCATCCTGCGCTCTGTGTGTGGCTACAGTCGTTGAATTTACATTGCTGGGCAAATATCATAATGTCATCAAAAGCCTCACCTACCGCATCCTGAGAAGCCCAGAGGCCCAATTCTCGCATGCCTGGAGTGTCTATCAACAAGCCACCTGTGGGCAAAATGATCAACTCTCGCTTAGTGGTTGTATGCCTTCCTCGGCTGTCATCCAATCTGACCTCTTGAGTTTTTTGTGCTTCCAATCCCAAAAGCGCATTGACCAAGGTTGATTTTCCCACCCCAGAAGATCCCACGAAGACCACTGTTTTTTCATTGGAAATGAAAGCGTGCACTGCTGCGATGCCGTTTCCATTTTTAGCACTCACCGCAAACACTTCCACGCCCACCAGGATGCTTTTAACTTGCTCAATTTTTTCTGCCGCATCTAAAGCAAGATCACTTTTGTTGAGCAAAATAATCGGCCTGCAATTTCCTTCTTTAGCCATGGCGACATAACGCTCCAAGCGGCTGATATTGAAATCACCATCCAAGCCTTGGACGATAAAAACGAGATCGATATTGGTTGCAATAATTTGTTCTGCGATGTCTTCCCCTGCTCTCTTTCTACTGAGTTTTGAATGGCGCGGAAGAATTTCCTTAATGATGGCTTTTTGTTCGCTGGGAAGTTTTTCAATTTTGACCCAATCTCCAACTTTTGGATAATCAATTTCAGATGTTGCGCTGCGCATGAATTTTCCTTGAATAATTCCTTCCAGTTCCCCGGCAGCAGCATACAGCAAATAGCCGCCCCTGTTTTCCACAGCCACGCGCGCAACATTTTCTTGCTCAATATTTTCTTTTAAGGATTGGCGATATAAATCCCAACCCAATGTTTTCAAATCCATATACGTGAACAATTAACAATTAACCCAATTGGAAATATAAAAATGCAAAATAGATGAAATCCAAAAAAACTTCCCCAACTGAACAACTGTCCATTTTTGCTTTAGCTATTTTCTTTTGAGGCAATAGAGAGCGACAGCGAACTCTTAGCGAAGCAGTCATAGTTCTTCGACTGCGAGCGTGCCGAAAGAGGAAATAGCTAAAGCAAAAATATTTCTTCAAGAAAACAAGCACTTGCAAGTAAAGCATAGCACAACAATGATTTTAGCAAAACAAAAACCCTCCAAAGAGGGTTTTCATAAAAATATCTAAATACGAAAGTATTAGTTGATTTTTGATACATTGATTGCGTTTGGTCCTTTTGGGCTTTCGCTTACTTCGAACTCAACCTTGTCTCCTTCTTGCAATTCGTTGAATTCAGCATTCTGAAGTTCTTTTGCATGAAAGAAAAGATCCTTATCACTTCCTTCTTGAGAAATGAATCCGAATCCTCGGTCTGTCAAACGTTTGATTGTTCCTTGGTTCATGTTGTTGTTTGATAGTTTTAGTTAAATGCACGTTTGGGCTGCGCCTATTAAAGCTCGACTAGGCTATTGCGAAGTACCTACTATTGCCTCTTAATGATAGCACTTCTTATGTAAAAAGTCAATAGGCATCGAAACAACCTACTTTTCCAAATCCAAAATCTCGTCAATTCTGATTTGTTCGACAAATTCAGGCACATGCGAAACCAGCACCATCGCGCCTTCATATTTGCTCAGTGCCTGGGCGATAATTGGCAAATGACGAAAGTTTATGTGATTGGTCGGTTCATCCAAAATGAGCAGTCCTGGTTCTTGCAGCACCAGACGTGCAAAAGCAACCAAGCCTTTTTGTCCTTCGGAAAGTGTTCCCACTTTGGAGCTCATGATTTTCTTGTCCAGCAAAAAGCCAGAAGCAACCGAGCGCAATTTGTGCTCATCAGATCCGCCCATGACACCAGCCAACGATTCATAGACCGTGTCATCAAAATCAAGCGTGGAAAAATCTTGACGATAATATCCTACGCGCACACCCTCAGCAATCTTGGCACCAGCTGCTTTGCCGGCGGCCAATGATTCCAAAAGGGTGCTTTTGCCGATTCCATTGGGACCAGCCAACAAGAGATGTTGATTTTTTTTGAGTCCAACATTAGCATCCTTGGGATATGGATGATGATTCACGATTACAGTCAGTGAAGAAATTTTTAACAAATCTCCAGACAGTTCAGGCTGCGAAGGAATGGTGAAAGCCCTGATGGCTTGATCTTCTTTGCGCACATCCACTTTTGCTTCCTCCATTTCTTCAGCCTTTTCGCGCATACGACGAGCCACCAAACGCATTTTTCCTCCTTTGTTTGCAAAGAAGTTTGCTTTTTCTTTGTTGGCGATAATTTCCTTTTCATATTGCGCATTTTTCATTTCCTCCTTTTCAATTCGCGCTGCAATTTCAGCCACCACTACATAGTAGTCTCCCAGATATTGATCCACCTTTCGGGTGAACACATCCAAATATAAAACTCCATCTGTAAAAGAATTCAAAAAGTCAGCATCATGCGAAATCACAATGCAAGTTTTTTGATAGCCAATCAAAAATGAAGTCAGATGAGCAATGCCGGCTTTGTCCAAATTGTTCGTCGGTTCATCTAAAATCAAAAGGTCTGGATTTTGAATCAAAGCTGAAGCCAAAAGCAAGCGTGCTTGTTGCCCACCTGAAAAAGCCCGAATAATTTTATCATGCGGAGCTTTCAAATTGACCACGTCCAACACTGCATCAATCTTGGGATCAATATTATACATTTTTTCATCAAAACATTTCTCAAAAAATTCCTTAACTGTGAGATCCAAATCTTCGCGCGGAATAACTTGCTTGGCATAGGCAATCTTGAGACGCTCATCCACGAAAATTGAACCATCGTCTTCTTTGAGAGCGCCCGTAATCAAGTTGAAAATCGTGCTTTTTCCAGCACCATTTTGACCCATCAAAGTCATTTTTGTCCCACGTCTCAGCGAAAAAGAAGCCTCATCCAAAATGGGCTTATCCTGAGAATATTCAAAGGAAACTTTATTAAATCTAACTGCAACGTCATTGTTCGCCATACTATTGATTAGCTTTTGGCTTTTAGCCATTAGCTTTTAAGGAATACTTAATTTTAAATTCTTCGCCGAGCCATTATTCTAACCCATAATCTGTATAAAGTAAAGAGCAGGCATTAAATGCCTGCTCTTTTAACAATCGCGTCTATCAAAGCTATACTATCTCATTGAAACTTGCTTTTGGTGCTTTGCAGATTGAACAAAATTCCGGAGCTTCGCCCAATTCCAGTTTGCCGCAAATTTGGCAAACAAAATATTTTTGCCCTTCAATGTCAATGCCATTTTCAATCTGTCCAAATGCTGCAATAAATTCTTTTTGATGAATTTTTTCCACTTCATTAGCACCATAAAAGCCAATCTCCGCCACTTTCTCGCCGTCAGCCTGAGCATCAGCAATAAAGCCTGGGTACATGCTTTCAATTTCATACGTTTCTCCAGCAATAGCAGCTTTCAGATTTTCCACTGAATCCTTCACTTCGCCCAAATTGGTGAGATGCTTGAGTGCATGCACTGTTTCCCCCTCAGCCACAGCACGGAACAGCTTGGCCAAATTGGTTTTACCCTCTTTTTCAGCAGCTTTAGCAAAAGCCAAATATTTTCGATTGGCTTGAGATTCACCCGCAAAAGCAGCTTTCAGATCTTCTTGTGTCTTTGACATATTTTTATAACTTAATAATTTATAATTTAATCATACTCTCTCTTCTACGTAAATAAAAGCGAAAAACTTTCATTTTAAATTTCAATAGGCAAAGAAAAAAGGAGAACTCAATTGAATCCTCCTTTTTGTAATATTTTGTACTACTGCTTTTTAGATGTCTAGCACAGCAGCTTTAACAATATCTCCCCCAAAAACTTCCAACTGACTTGTGCGCGCTGGAATTGCATAGGAACCCTTTAGGGATCCAGCAAGTATTCCCAGCCAATCCTTGGTGCTTCCAAGTTGTGACATGCGTTGCAACAGATCAGCAGCTGCTTCTTCATCTTTTTCACAGATGAAGCTGAAAGCAAGCTCTGGCAAAGAAACAGCCCGTTTATTCATTTCAATAAAGGCAAAAGCTGCGACTTTAGCATTTTGTTCAATCGACGCTGAAATAAAAACATCTCTCCAGCTCTTGAAAGTGAAATTTCCGACAACCTTCTTGTCCATTGCATCTCCCAGCAATAAATACGTTTTTCCTGCACCCAATCTTTCCATGATCACATCTGTTGCCAGTTTTTCTCGCTGTGGTTGCTCCATGATTGAATCTCCTTATTCCCGGGGATTTTATGTTGCAATCGATGATTGCAATCATTTTTTAAAAAAACATGTTCAATATAAAATAGCCCACAACAAGAAGGCTGTCAAGCATGATTCTTTAATGTAAATAATTCACTTTCATGTCCCAGCGTTGTCAGCCAAAGAAGTTGCCGAAACAGCATTGTTGACATTTTTTCCTGCTAAAATATCATTAATAACATCTTCATCCTTACAAGCATAGCTTTTGTCTGGAGAATAGAATTTTTTCTTTGGTCCATTGCAACCGCCATTGTCCTTATACAAAACTCCGAAATATGGCATCATGAAGCCCATATTTTGTGATGAAAATTTTGCATACAGCCGTTCCAATGTTTGGGCTCTTTTCTCTGCAGGCATGCGCGCAAAAATGTCCAAATCATCACTAGGGATTCCTGACCAATCGAGATGCAACAAGACATTTTTGGCTTTGCTGGCAAAGTTGTCATGCCAAAGAAGAGCCCAGCAACCACCTCTGCCTGAATAGCAAGGACCATTTTCAATGCTGCCATCAGCCTCAAGGCCGACTCCACCCTCAATATAATCGAATATTTTCAAATATTTTGGATCATCAATCGATCCCGTTTGCGCCCCAATCACAATGTCCACATCTTTCTTTTTAGCATATTCGCGCATGTCGGAAACAATGCTGTCGGCATAATCCTTTTTGCCGCCTTCTTGCATGTAAATCTGACCGAAAGTGAAACTTTGCACGCCAGCATCAATGGCCTTTTCAGTGATGTATTGAATGTAATCGCGATATTCAACACTTGCAAAAGTTGGCTTGCAAGTTCCTTCTCCCCAAACATTTTCACTGCCTTTGCGACACATTTCTCTGAAATTAAATTCTCTCATTTTTGGCTCGTTGACATAGTGTGCTCTGAAATTGATTGCCTCGGCAATGAACATGCCATATACCAGATCTTTTTTAGTGACCTGACTCATAACAAAGCCGACCGTTTCAAAATCAGGCGGTTTCAACCATGTTTCAATCGCACGATGCAAATAATAGCAATTTGACCTGTTGATGAGCTGCACAAAATTTTCATTTTCAGGATTGTATTCAGAAAGCAAGCCATCGGCCACGCAACCCTGCGCCTTGAGCTTTTGCATCGAAACTGGCGCCGGCTTGGGACGCTCAATCACATCAAAACCCAAAATTTTGTGCTGCTTTTGAGTTGCAATCACAATTTCCGGCTCTTCAAACTTCAAACTTTTTTCTTGCAACACAATCAATTCACTCGCCAAAAAAAGGGCAAGCAGCATAATTGTGATTGCATGAGAATTTTTTATTTGACGATTGATTTGGATTTTCATGTGTTTTTTCTTAACCCACACGTCCATTAATACGTTTCGAAATGAAATGTATTGCAGGAAAATTTGTTTTTATTATCGAACGTAGCGAGCGAAATGATTTGTCAGCAGACAAAATCATTTCCGAGCGAGTGATGATAACAAATTAGTTAATACCTCGCGGCTTGCCGCGGAAACCCAAAGGGTTCGGGGCTTGCCCCGGGGTTAATTACCTATTTATTTTCAAGTTATTGACAGCGCTATGCCAATTTGACCATAAATTTTACGATATCCTCCACCACATTTCTGGTTTTTCCATGTGTAGGCTTATAGTGAATATATAGATCAGGTTTTCCATTGATTTCAATGATATGAAAAGATTGCTGCGCTGGATCCTTGGAAATGTCATCGCACATCACATCAATTCCCACCAGATGCTTACCTACAACTTTGGAGGCTGACACGGCAATTTTTTCAATCTCACAGTGCACAATTTCTGTCACATCGCTGGTCTCTCCGCCTTCAGCCAGGCAAGAACTTTTCTTGATGTAAGCAATTTCATTTTTTGGCATGATGCTCTCCAAAGTGACATTCTGTTCTTTTAAGATTTGAATCAGTTTTTCGTCAAATTCAGTGCGTCTTTCAGTGTTGTCCTGCTTTTCTTCGATAATTTTACGTATGGTGGAAACACCGTCGCCAACCGCATATGGAGGAATCATTTCCAGCGCGCCAATGACTTTTTCATCCAACACCAAAAGGCGGTATTCCTTGCCAAAAACCATTTCCTGCGCAATCATGCTGCGATAATGTGAAAGTTCTTCTTCCAACACTTGCAAAGCATCTCTGACATTTCCAATCAGCGGAAAAATTCCATTACTATTGGAGCCTTGAGCATCTTTCAGGATAATCGGATATTTAAGCGAGCTCAATTGTTTTTCTGCTCGATCCTTGATGTAGCTTTTCTTGTAAAAACATTCTGTCTCGGGAGATGGCAGGCCGTGTGCAGCCAGCAGCTTATGCGTGATGTCCTTACATCTGGTCAATTGACCACTGACATAGGATTGGCGCGTGATGGAAATTTTGCGTTCCAGCAAAATGCGCTTTCCAAGCACGTTTATATAAAAACATCCCCTTTCAGGAACGAATTCTTCAATGGTGCCTCCCATATCCAGGATGGCATTTTTGATGATAAGTGGATTTTTCTTCATTTTCTTTTTCGTTTAAAATATTGTCTCTTCAGGAATTATTAATCATACAATATTTAAGCAAAAAAGTCAACTTAAGTTTGAAATACTGCTTATTCGGGCTTGAACAGGCGAAGATACACAGATTTAGAAAAACGCACTATTTTCTGATCAATATATATATGCATCAAATATGCAACAGGAATCAGCAAGCCACAAGAAAGCGCAAACGAAATCCAAAACGCACTTGCATATGGAAGATGCGCGGCTAATTTCAAGAAAACAAAACTGGAAAAAGATCCCAAAATGGCGAAATGCAGCAGATACATGGTGAAAGAAATTTCTCCCAAAAACAACAAGATTTTGGCTGAAAATATCTTATGCATTCTTTTTGAATTAAGCAAGATCAAGATAACCAAAAATGCTCCCCAAATGTGATATAGCACGGCTGAATCAGTCAAATAATCTTTTTCCATCAAGGCATATATTGTTCCACCTGCACCGCGTCCTGACGGATATGATCCTAGAAACAATCCCACTAGCAGCAACCCAGCGCGCAAAAGCTTGCTCTTATTGAATTTTCTGACAATTGCATTTTCATTTGCCATCAAATCAGCCAGCAACATTCCCAAAATAAAGGCCAGATAATATGTTTGAAAGAAAAAAATTGCAGCCAAGAGATACACCCAATATCTGTTTTTCATGTTGCCAAACAAGGCCAAGAAACTGAAAATGAGCAACGCTCCGAAAAACTCAAAAGAAACTGTCCAAAGTGTCACATTATAATTGAGCGCATTGGTAAAGAAAACCCCAATAAAAGTCTGCCTTAATGCATCCATTAAGTTTGGATTGAATGTCCAAAGCCCTCCTAGCCAATTTGAACCTGAGACAGCAGCCGCTTGCTGATTGTAAAAAAGAGAAAATTTCATCAAAACAAATGCCAGCAAAACTGAACAGGCCACTGGCAAAGCCAAGCGAAGATAGCGCTTGACTGCACCTTCGGTGAGTATTGCAACATCTTTTCGAAGCAAAAATTTATGACTGAGCACAAATCCACTCAGCACAAAAAAGATGGCCACCATAAAATTCCCACCATAAAATATGTTCAGTGGCGATCCAGAGATGTTCGCCTCCATCCCTCCTTGCAAATGGGTGGCCGCATTTGCACCCAAGAATAAAGCTGGATAAAAAGCCAAAATGAAATGATGAAAGACTACTATCAAAGCAGCCAAGCCTCGAAGCCCGTCTAAATATTGAATTTTTCGCATATTATCTAAATTTAATCATAAAAATGCTGCCTTGCTTTAAGGAAACTTACGCCAGCATGCATTGTACCGTAACAAACATCGGTTATGCAAGCCATGGCGCTAGAATTTCACATATTGATAGATGGCATTTTTCCAAACACCATATCCAGCGGCGCTTAAATGCACCCCATCAACGGTATACTTTCTGTATAACTTACTGTCATCGCCACAAAAAGATGGATACAGGTCTATGAATAATATTTTCTTTCCATCAATGAATTTTTTCAATTGCCGGTTCAAGGTGATGATTTTTTGGCTATCAATGGTTCCTATTTTTGAAAGATCATTATTGATTGGCAGTACACTTTCAATATATATCACAGTGTCCGGAGATTGCTTCCTGATACTATTCAGAATTATTTCATAGTTAGCCAAAACGTGAGCAACATCTCTGCCACGCAGAAAATCATTGACTCCTATCATTAAAAATATTTTCTTTGGCTTATAAACTATGGCCCTGTCCAGCCTGGCAATAACATCATCGGTAGTGTTGCCTGAAATCCCAGCATTTGCCACATAAGACGTTCCAAGCAGAGCATTCCAGTTTTCAATCGCAGTGATGCTGTCACCAATAAAAACCACACTATCAGTTGCGCCAACTTCAGCTTTGTCCCGCACATCAGCTGATGAAGCATATCGATTCGTATTTTTCATCCAAATTAAACTTCCCATAATCAAGGCTATGATTACAATTAAACCGATCGCTATTTCTGATTCCACTTTTTTATTGATCATTTTTGTATTTGAATTCTTCTTCAGTATACCATAATTTATATTTTCTGCAGCCTCATTTAGAATTTAGACTTCTCAAATTTCAAATTTAATGTTCAAGAAAAAAACTCATCACCCAGAAAGTTTCTGTCTTGCGTGATGAGTCAATTCAATTTTATTGTCCCATGATACGGATGAATTTGCTTGTCAGCAAACATTCATTCAGGATACACCCTTTCTGATCTCTTCTATTTTTTGCTCTTTTTCTTTGATGATTTTCATCAAATTCATGACCTCCAAATTATTTGCTTTCAGACTTCCTTCTGTCAAATACACATATCTTGCCGCCCGCTTCTGCCAAATCAGCAACAATATGACCAAGGCAGTGAACAGCAGCGCCGACAAACAATATATCAAAATGTCAGTCAGATATTTCTTGGCTGCGACATCCACACCTAGCAGCGCCACAATATTTCCACTCTCCTTATCAATAATTGGAATCATGGCTGAAGCCCACATTCCCCAGCGATCACCTGCAATCTCAAATCCACTTGTTTTTTCTTGAAACAAGTGCTTCATTAAATCAGAAGCTTCACTATATTGCTGCCCTGGATTGGAATACTCAGATGAATCAGCACTTTCAGAATCAGCATAGAAAAACATGCTTCCATCTTTCATTCCATTGAGATAGATGAATCGCATGTCTGGATTCACGGCTTGAAGTGACATCAATCTATTCTTGAGTCTGAGGTAAGCCGGATTATTCAAGTCATCCTCTGATCCATGCAGCAAGGCAATATCCTTTGCGGTCACAAACTGCGCAATCGTGTTGGCTCTGGTAAGCAAGTTTTCTTTGCTATTCTCATGAGCAGAAAAACCCAAATACACGGCATAAGCAGTTCCCATGACAGCAACAACCAATATCAAAGAGCAATGGAGCCAATCTTGTTTATCTATTTTTTTGAACATACAAAAAGTTTTTTATTTTTTTCTTAGAATCAAATTTATATTAACATTATAACACAACTTCTTGAATTAATTTTGGTTGGCAAAACTCTCAGTACCATTTTGCATTATCACATGATCTTTGCCCATTCAATTAGCGCCTGAGCATGAACTCCTTGACCTGGTCACTCGGAAATTAAAAAGCAAAAAAACACCCTATTGGATGTTTTTTGCTTTGTGCTCCCTCTACTGAACAAACTTAGAACTTTTGACTGGGATAAATTTCAAAAGATATTTAAAGAATTTGAACTTAATTTGGCATAAAAACAGAAAACCCACCACCGAAGCAGAGAGTCTCTGTTTCGATTGATGGGTTATTACCAGTTGTAGTCCATTCGACCATTGTCGATTTGTCTCCAACCAGGGTATTCTCCTTTGGGAATGTGTGCATTCCACGTGACAATTGTAAATCCTTGGCAATATGTAGACTTGATCACCTTACCGCCGCAGATTTCATCATCAGTTGCTTGTGGAAAAGTTTCCCTGATCATGTCTGCCATTTTGCGAAAATCGTTTACGCTCCCCTGATTGTATCCAATCAGTAAATGAACGTTGGCAAATAATTCACCTTTCTCGTTGGGTTGCATGTCAGGACGCCAAAAGATGTTTTTATACGTTGCCATGATACTTCCTCCTCGTGTGTGATATGAACTTCTTGCCTAAATTCAGGACTTCGTATTCTAGCAATAAAATTAAATCGTGTCAAGAGCAAACACCAAAAAATGGCTTATAAAAGCCATTTAGAAAGGTGCTCCGCGACTAGGATTCGAACCTAGAACCCATTGATTAACAGTCAATTGCTCTACCATTGAGCTATCGCGGAATATTTAGTTGTCAAAAATTGCTCTTTCAAGCAACAAAATTAGTATAGCAAATAAAAAAAAATCTGGCAAGAGTAGCAAAAAGCCTCCTTTCGGAGGCTTAATTGCAGAATAAAGTATATTTCCCTAGTAATCCTTAAGTTTTCCAATTGATTTATGCTGACGAATCTTATCCAAAGCCTTGGCTTCAATCTGACGAATACGTTCGCGCGTCACCCCAAATTCTTTTCCAACCTCCTCCAAAGTGTGAGTCACTCCATCTTCAAGACCAAAACGAATTTTAAGAATCTTTTGTTCACGTGGTGTCAACTCTCTCAGAACCTCGCCCACATGATTTTTAAGCAGTTTGCGTGAAGCTACTTGGTGAGGCATCACTGTTTCAGTGTCTTCAATGAAATCTCCCAACACGCTGTCATCATCAGAATCTCCCACTGAAGTTTCCAATGAAACTGTTTCTTGAGAAATCTTTTGGATGTGACGAATTTTGTCGACTTCCAAATTCATTTCAGCTGCAATTTCTTCAGGCAAAGGTTCACGTCCCAATTCCTGCACCAATCTTCGAGTGATCTGCGTATATTTATTGATTGTTTCCACCATGTGCACTGGAATGCGAATTGTGCGGGATTGATCGGCCAATGCGCGAGTGATTGCTTGACGAATCCACCAAGTTGCATAGGTTGAAAATTTGAAACCTTTGCGATAATCAAATTTTTCCACGGCGCGAAAAAGTCCAATGTTTCCTTCCTGAATCAAGTCGAGCAAGGAAAGATTGTGTGAACGTCCCACATATTTCTTGGCGATACTTACCACCAAACGAAGATTTGCTTCAGTCAATTTCTGTTTTGCTGCCAAATCCCCTTTTTCATTGGCTTTGGCAAGTTTGATTTCTTCTTCGGATTTGAGCAGTGGCACACGTCCAATTTCTCGCAAATACATCTGCACCAAATCAGAAGAGCTGTCTTCAATTCCATCCATCAAATTGGAATCAGCATTCTTATCTTTTTTGCTTTTTTCAAAAATTTCAGCTTCTTTGTCAGAATCAATCTTGAGCATATCATCAGAAACAACAACTTTGACTCCGGCTGTTTCCAATTGTTCATACAAGTTTTCAAGCTCATCCAATTCATCTTCAACTTCTGGAATAAGATGAATGATTTCATCTTCTGTCACGAAACCACGTTGTTTTCCACGCGCAATAAGCTCAGCAATAATCTGACTCTTGCTTTTGACTCCGTCTTCATTTTCAATCACGGTCACTTTTTTCTTTGGAGCAACGACAACTTTTGCAATCTTTTTCTTCGGCGCTGCAACTGCCACTTTTGCAACCACCTTTTTAGGTGCTGCTTTTTTGACGATTGGCAATGCTTTCGCAGCAGCCACCTTTTTTACTGGCGACTTTTTGATTGCAACAACTTTCTTTGCAACAGCTTTCTTCTGAATTTTCTGATTTTTTTTCTGCACGATTTTTTTTGATTTAATAACTTTAACGACTTTTTTCAACTTTACAGCGGCCTTCTTTGTTTTAGCTGCAATAATCTTACCCTTTTTGACGGGCTTTGCGACAACTTTTTTGCTTGAAGTTTTTTTGGCAATTGTCTTTGAAACAACCTTGCCAGCGGGAGCTTTCAGCTTCCGAGCTTTCACTTTCGATTGAGAAACGCCCTTTTGCATTTTCTTCATACCCTGTAGTAGAAATTCAAATGGCCAGTGGCCACTGCGAATTTGTTATATTGAAGTAAAAAAAATTATTTTTTTGTTTTAGCCTCATAACCAATATTCACACGTAAACACCAAAAACCGGGTCTTCCCAGTCATTGTTTTCTTACTGCATTTCTTGAGAAAGCTTTGTGAACTCGCTCATGAGTTTGGCGAGGGTCTCTTTATCCCCTTTTTGTTCAGCATTCTCGATTTGCTTGATGATAGCATGCAATTTTTCTTTTTGCAATTCTTTCACATATTGAGCCACATAACTAGCTACCAAGTCCCGCAATTCATCTTCTGAATATTCCACGATGCCTTCCTGTGTAAACAGATATTTAGCATTGAAATAGATCTTTCTGAGGTGTTCTATAGCACGCTGATCGTCGATATTTGCCAATAATTTATCAAAAGAAAAATCAGCTGTCGCTCCATTGTTCAAAACAAATTGCAGCAAGGAATCATTTTTTGACCATTCACCTGTTTCCTGATTTTCAAAAATTTCTTTCCAAATTTTTGCATTGCTTAAAATCAATCCCACCAATGAATTTCTGATGACTTCACTGCGTTTTTGAAACGAACTTGATTCCTCAATGACCAAGGGAGTTTTTTGCTCCTGCCTATCTGATCCAGGTGCAATGGTTTTTAATACATCACCGATGACTTTTTCTTCCACATCGACTTCGTGTGCGATTTTTTTCACCCAATGCGCTTTCTCAATTTGACTTTCAATGTTGGCCACATGTGCCAAAACTTCTTTGGCAATGTGTTGTTTTCCTTCGGCAGTTTTTTTGTCATATTTTTTCAGCGCTTCACTGAAAAAATATTCCATCGCCAACACTGATTTCTTCACAGCGTCCAAAAGCAAATTTGGATCTTTAGCAACCACGTCGGCCGCATCTTTCCCATCAGTCAGAGTGACAATTTTCACATTCACGCCTTTTTGCAAGCAAAGATCGGCACTTTTCTGCGCCGCCGCTTGACCAGCACTGTCCATGTCAAAAAGCATTGCAATGTTTTCCGTATATCTTTTTAGCATCGTGATTTGATCGCCAGTCAGTGCCGTGCCGGAAACTGCCACCGTGTTTGCAATGCCTGCTTGCACTGAAGCAATCACATCCATGTTTCCCTCCACCAACAAAACATAATTTTTCTTTTTTATTTCAGTCTTGGCATGTGAAAGCCCATAGAGTGCTTTGCCTTTATGATAGACCAGCGTTTCAGGAGTGTTCACATATTTGGCTTGCGATTCATCGCCGCCTGGCGCCACGCGCGCAGAATATCCAATCACGCCTCCCATCACATCCATAATTGGAAACATGATTCGATCGCGAAAACGATCATAGACGCTGCTGCTATTTTCCTTCTTGACCAACAATCCAGTTTTTTCAATTTCATCCAAAGTAAAACCTCGTCCCAGTAAAAATTTACTGATATTGTCCCAACCATTGGGTGCATAGCCCAAACGAAAATTCTGGATGCTTTCGTCGTTCAATCCTCTTTCGCGCAAGTATGCCATGATTTTCTCCTTGCCATCACCTTTCCAAAGCTGCGTTTCATAGAATTTTGTGGCCAACTCCAAAGCTGCCATAATTCTTTTTTTGTTGTCAGTAACTTGTCCTCCTTTATATTCTTCGAGTTGCACTCCTGCTTTTTCAGCCAAGATCTTCAGGACTTCGCGAAATTCCATGCTTTCAATTTCCTGCACAAAAGAAAAAACGTCGCCACCTTTGGCACAACCAAAGCAATGAAAAATTTGCTTTTCTTCATTAACCATGAAAGAGGGACTCTTTTCATGATGAAAAGGGCAAATTCCCTTCCAATGAGAACCAGCCTTCGTGAGCCGCACATATTCGCCGACAATATCCACGATATTGAGTCGGCCTTTTATTTCCTCAACATTATTATTCATCTATATGTAGACTAAAGAACTTTAGCTAAAAAGGCAAATTAATCGAGCAGGCATTTGCAATCCTTGTTTTTAAGCAGCATTTCCTGCTCCTCCTGGGTATTGATGAAAAAATCTTGTACTTTTTTACCAGTAGCGAGTTTCTTGTCTAATGGAGTGTGATGCTTATATCCTCTTATCACAAATTCTCTTATCAATGTCTCATGCCTTTCAAAAAGTGCTCGATTTTTTCCAACCCAACGCAAAGTCTCTGGATGTTTTGAATATCCACCCTTGCCACCATGCTTAGTTAAAATATTCCAAAGTCCATGCAACTCTCGATGCTCAGCAACTAAATGCTTCTGACACAATTTCTTTGGATCAATATCCCAAACTCTCATATTTTTATCTATTCAAAAAAGTGATGGTTAGTTGCAGAATTGTTGCAAATGAAACCCAAATTAAATACGGGATTTGCAAATAGGCAACCCAGCGGGAATGAACATGAATTGCGATCATTGCCCAAATCAAAGTTGCCAGCACCAAGAGAATATCAATTGAAGCGAGCAGATTGTTCTGGAGTCCAAATTGAATTGGCGTGAATGCAAAATTGAAAAACAAGTTTAGCAAAAATGGAAGCGCCACTGAAAATGCAATTTTCTTTTGCCAAGTCATCCAAAAAACTTTGCCAAATGAAATCGCAATTAAGATATATAGCACTGTCCAAACTGGTCCAAAAAGAAAAGCAGGTGGAGCCCAAGTTGGTTTTATCAATTGAGAATACCAATTATATGTATCCATAATTTTTTAATTTTAAAGGCGGAGGGGAGAGGATTCGGTCTCGACTAAATTTTTGTCGCCACAAAAATTTGTCTGGCCACCGCCTCGCATTTTTGTCTGCTGACGAAAAATTGCTCTGGCGCTGTAAATTATAATTAGCAAAATCATTTGCTCTTTATAATTTACAGCCTCCGATACCGTTTAAAGTATGCCACCTTTTTAGTTTCAAAGCGGAGAGGAGAGGATTCGAACCTCCGATACCTTTGACAGTATGCCACCTTTCCAAGGTGGTGCACTCGACCACTATGCGACCTCTCCGCTTTGAAACTAATTAACAATGAAGGTGCACTCAAAAATTCAAATCATTTAAAACTCGGCAAAGCCTCAAGCAAAAAAATGTTTTGAATTTTTGCCAGGGTTTCTTTTGAAACCCGCCGAATGCTCATGTTCTTCGCATTCGGCCCACACTGCGACCCCTCCAGAACATGACATAGTCATGTTAATTTTATATTTTGTATTTCCTAAGAAGTTGATAAGCTAAAGCCTAAAAAGCTGCCTTACACTTCTTTGATTCCAATCAACCTGATATGCTCTCCGTCTGGAGTTCTGCCCAAAATCAGAATAACCTTATCACCTTTTGCAATGATGTTTTGTTTCTTGGCATCTTCAATAAGCCAATCAATATCTTCACGGAAAACTTCACCTCTTTCATATAACTTAGCTTCAATGCCCCAAACCAAGGCAAGTTGCTGATATGTTTTTTTATTATGCGTCACCACCAACATTGGTTGCTCTGGACGAAAATGAGAAAACAAACGCGCTGTGAAACCACTGGCTGATCCAAGCACCACTGCTTTTGCATTGCTGTTTTTAGCCAGTTCATAAGCACTCTTGATGACCATTTTGAAATCTTCTTCTCCATTAAGCGTAAGTATATGCTTCACATCATCAAATGGTGAGGCCTCAGTGTTCTCAATGATCTCTTTCATGGTGCGCACACTTTCCACTGGATATTTTCCAGAAGCGCTTTCACCGGAAAGCATCACGGCATCAGCATGATCAACCACTGCATTAGTCACATCAGAAACTTCCGCGCGAGTTGGGCGTGGATTCACAATCATGGATTCAAGCATTTGCGTGGCCACGATCACCGGCTTCATGGCTTGCAAACTTTTTTTCACAATTTCTTTTTGCAGCACCGCAACTTTTGTGCCTTCAATTTCGATTCCCAAGTCTCCGCGCGCCACCATCACGGCGTCAGTGTGCTGCAGAATGTCATCCAAATTTTTGATAGCTTCCTTGCGTTCTATCTTGGCAATAATCTGAGGAAGATTGTCCTCGCGCCCAAGAATTTTTTTCATCATGTCGCGCAAATCTTCAATATTTTTTCCACTGCTCACAAAAGACATTGCGATGAAATCAACATCCATGCCTAAAAGAAATTTCAAATCTTTTTCATCTTTTTCAGTGATTGGGCTGATTTTCAATTTTGCATCAGGAATATTCACCCCTTTATGATTTTTGACAATTCCCCCATCCATAACCTCAGTGGTCAAAACTCCATTTTCTTTTTCTTTCACCACGACTTTCATCAAACCATCTTCGATTAAAATCTCATTGCCAATCTCAATGTCATCGACAATACTTGGAACATCCAGAATGATGGACTTTAATTCTGAAGAAATTACATTTTCTTTGTAAGTCACATCACTAAACAAAATTGTTTCGCCATTTTTCATTTCCACTGGCTCATCCACCAAGGTTCTGATGCGCGGTCCTTGCAGATCGCCCAATATTCCCACAGAAATTCCCATTTCACTGGACAACTCCCTGACAGTTTTGATGATGTTGCCATGCCATTCATGGGAGCCGTGAGAAAAATTCAGGCGCGCCACATTCATGCCATTTTCAATCATTTGTTTCAAAACTTCTTTACTGTCTGAAACCAAGCCCAAAGTTGCTACTATTTTTGTTTTTTTATTCATACAAAATACCTTAAATGCTTATTAATTTCCTATTAATATTGCCACATTAAAACAAAACAAGCAACCCATGAAGGACTGCTTGCTTGCAAATCTAGATACAAAGATGGAACTTAATTTTTATACATATCCTTCATTTGAAATAAAATATACCAACCAATAATCGCACCAACAATGCCCCCCACGATGCCGTGAATAGAGAGAATGCTACCAATCAAACTGACAATACTTGCATAGAAAAGCAGTCTCCAAGCACCTCTAGTGCGCTTAAACAATCCCGACACAGCCATAACTTCCAGCACCAGCACCGTCACAGCCACAGCCAGCGAAATCATTGAGCCAATTCCCCAAGCATATCCAGTGCCATATGCACCACCCATCATGGCAAAAGGAGCCATGACAGCTGAGAGACCCAAGGCCAGAAAAATGACCGGGAGCGTCATCACAGCGAAGATGATGATCAAAAATGGAGATACGCTTGCAATAAACTCTTTGCCTCCTTGCGGAATTGCAAATGGAGCCTTTTTGACCATATATTCATCCAATGTTGCTTCGAGTTGAGCAACCAAGCCTTTGACATCATTTTGTGTCTTGTTTTCTTCCATACTAAGTAAATAGAAATTCAGATAAGCATTGCTCATGAGAAATTCTATATTTTAAAGTTGATTACTTCTTAACTAATACTACACTTTTAACCAAAATATCTTTTGATTTCAACTATTTACATTCTATCAATATTGATGTATGATATGAAGTCGTTGTACCTAATATCAACCCAAGACCAAGGAGGCAACAAATGAAAACAATTCTTCGCTATCTGGCAACAACTATGATGTTTTCTTTGTTTATGGCAATTAGCACCCCCACTGAAACAGTAGCAGCACTTTCCGAGAATGCGCTCATCAAACAGCAAGCTGAAGATTTAGCAGTCATTGAGCACTTAATTGCCATTCGTGAGGAATCAAAGCAGGAAGAAAAGACACTTTTTTTCATGGAAATAGACGTTGTTCAATCCAACATGAGAGTTTACCGCTTGGTGGAAGACACTGATGAGGAAACATTTTCACTTGAGGAAATCAGCACTCATCGAGTTGGCACACCCAAGTCGGCAAAATATCCCAAAGGTTTTGGCATCATCACTTCTGTTGAAAAAGATCCAATTTGGGCACCTACTGATGGAACCATTGAACAATTCAAAAAGCGCGGCACTGATCTGGAAAAGTTTCGCAATGCCCAAGGCAAAGTCATCATTCCAGCCGGCAATCCCCTGAACTACATGGGACCCCTGAAAATGCGGATTAAATTCCTTGAAAAACAAGCTTCAGCGGAACTTGAACGCGACATCTATCGCATTCATGGCACGCTCAAAAAAGACGAACCAAAGCTTGGCACCAGATGCAGTGGGGGTTGCATCCGAACCAAGAATGCGGAATTGCTCGAGCTCGACAAAAAGATGAAGGGGGGTTTCATTGTTATAAAATACGTATAGCAAAAACAAAGGGATGACAACGGTCATCCCTTTTTTCATATTCATTTTATGTTATCCATTCAATTTCTCGCATAATTTCCTCCGGAATAGGATTATTCTTAGGACTCACCCCCGGATAGCGCCAAGCTGAGATAATTGTGATTTGCTTACTGGGATTGATTTTTCTTTGCAACTTAGCAATATTTTCATCCTTTTTTTCGCCCAGAGTTTTGTCTTTGAATTTTTTTTCTTGCGACTTTGTTTGATACAGCACCCAGATTTCTTGATTCCAACTTTCTTGTTTCTTTTTTTCTTCAGAACTTTCTTCTTGCTTTTTATTTCCAAAAACAGGCCTGCCCCATTTTGGCTTGGCACTTCCTATAGTGATGTTTCCCACTGGCAACATCACCGCCACTGTATTTTCCACGATGCTGCTCTCGATGCGCTGCGGTTTTCGAATCACGCCCAAAACTTTTTGTTCCGAGAGTCCATAAAAATGCATCTTCTCCGTGACATGCGTCGTCCAGCGATATTTATCCGTATCCTTAGGTTTTTTCCATTGCATACAAAGTTTTCTTCAATAGTTTCCTCTCCTTTTTTAGGAGAGGATGTCATGTACTCATGACAGGTGAGGTCATACTTTTTATTTCACCTCTACACCTCGCAATGCTGCAATGCGCTCTTCCATGGGTGGATGCGTGGAAAAAAGTTTGGAAATGTTTTTACCTTTGAAAGGATTTGAGATATACAGATGAGCTGTGGCGCGGTTTGCAGCTTCGAGTGGCTCTTGGTCGCCTGAAATCTTTTCCAAAGCCCTGGCCAGCCCTTCAGGATAGCGAGTGAGCAGTGCTGCGCTAGCATCAGCCAAAAATTCTCGTTTACGTGAAATTGCCAATTGCATAAGCATCGCGGCAATTGGAGCTAAAATTGAAAGCACAATTGCCACCACCATTAAAATCAGGCCGAATTGCCCCTTGTCGCGATCATCACTTTTGCCACCAAAAAATGCCCAGTGACGAAACCAATCTGCCATCAAAGCCACAAAGCCCACCAAAACCACCACCACCGTGGAAAGCAAAATGTCGCGATTGCCAATGTGCGAAAGTTCATGTGCAATCACACCTTCCAACTCAATTTTCTCCAATTTATCCAACAGTCCAGTGGTCACACAAATCACGCCATGCTCAGGATCGCGACCAGTGGCAAAAGCATTGGGAGCAGAATCTTCAATAATATAAATCTTGGGAGTTGGGAGTCCAGCAGTTATACACAGGTTTTCCACAAGGTGGTATAACTCCATATTTCCCTCATGTGTCACCTCTTTTGCGCTGCTCATGGCTAAAACAATTTTGTCGCTCCACCAATATGAGCCGAAACTCATCAAGATTGAAAAGATCACCGCACCATACAAAATGGCAGAATTTCCCATCGCTCCCGCAAAAACATAGCCCACTCCAATCACAAATATTAAAAAGCCCGTGATATAAACCCAGGTTAAACGTGTATTTTTGTCAGCCTCTGTATATAATGTCGCCATAAAAAATTTTATCTAATATCAACCTCTGCAATAACTTTATCGAAGATGCTCACATAATCAGCATTGTTTTCCAGATAATATTTGCTCTCCAGGCAAAGAACCTTGCTTTCATTTTTCCAGCAAACAACATCCTTGTAAATGCCACTGACAGATTTAAATACGCCAGTGCGCAAACCTTCTTTACCACCAAAAACATCTCGTTTTGCAGTTCCAGTCCATTCCGGATATCTTTTTTGCATGAAAGTTTCAACATTCACACTGACATCCTCATCTATCCTGCTAAACATGAACGTATAGAGCAATGATGACTGTTTAGGGTCGCCGCCTGGAATTGTTTTTTTTAATTCAAAAGCACCACTGGCATTTTTATTGCTTTCCAAATCATTTGGGTATTTTATCTCATAACCATCGAATTCGTTTTTATAGACAATCCAATCCTTGATGTTTTTTTCAGTATTGGAATATAGGTTTCCTTTGGCGCCCTCCACGGCAAGCATCATATTTTTGGTGACATGAATGCCTGAGGCATTTGAAATGCCCATCGCATCAACCAATAAATACATGGCGTAACTTATCCCAACAACCAACACAAAAACCAGACTAGCCATGGCCAGTATTGAAAGCTGACTGGATTCTCCCAGTCCATCTTTGTGATAACATGTTTCAAAAACTTTCAGCATTGAACTTCAATTAGAATTGAACATTAACATTTTCCTTTTCCGCTTCCTCAGCTGCAAAAAATTCTCTTTTGGCAAAATTTAGCATGCCAGCGATGATATTGCTTGGAAAAGTTTCGATTTTGATGTTGAAATCTCTCACATTACCATTGTAAAATCGGCGAGAAGCTTGAATTTTGTCTTCAGTGTCAGTCAATTCTCTTTGCAATTCCAAAAAGTTTTGATTGGCTTTCAGGTCAGGATAATTTTCAGAAACGGCAAACAAAGTTTTAAGTGTTCCGGAAAGCATGTTTTCAGCCTCTTGTTTTTCTTTTGGAGATCCAGCGTTCATGGCAGAAGTTCTCGCTGCGGTCACTTTTTCAAAAAGTTCTTTTTCATGAGTCGCATAACCTTTAACGGTGTTGATCAGATTTGGGATCAAATCATAGCGACGCTTCAATTGCACATCAATGTCGCTCCAAGCTTCGTCAACTCTATTTTTCAGCGTCACCAAGCTGTTATAAATGCCAACTCCGAAAACAACCGCGAGCACTGCAACTGCGAGAACGATTAATCCAATACTCATAAAAAAATGTAACCGCTTGATTGCTGTAAAAATTTACCTCAATTGCGATTCTTTAAATTTAAAACTAAAGCTTATTCATACCAAACATTACAAATATAATTATACACTATCTCAGTCATTTATAGAAACGCACTTTTCCCGCTAAATAAAATATATGCTATAATATAGGAAGTTAATTTCTTCTATAAAATTCCTATGAAGTTTATTACGCCTTATGCAGTGTTTTTAATTCCAATTGTGGTTGGAGTCATCGTGCAAACCATCAAGTTTGTGCTGTATAGCTTGAAACATGGCTGGAACATCCGCTATGCGTTCACCCATGGTCACATGCCAAGCGCCCACACCGCTTTTGCTTTTTCGCTGGTGACATCTATCGGTTTTTATGAAGGCATTCACACCGGCACCTTTGCAATTGCAGTGGCACTGGCTTTCCTCATCATTGATGACGCCACTCGTCTGCGCATGACCTTGGGAGATCAAGGAAAATATCTAAACATGCTGATCGGACAGCTCAACATTAATGAAGATCAATATCCACGCCTCAAAGAACGCATGGGCCACAAAGTGAGCGAAGTGATTGTGGGGGCAATTTTGGGTCTAACTTTCACTACAATATTCATCAGTCTTTTAAGATAAAAAGTTCTTCATAAAAAATCCCCACTCAATTGGTGGGGATTTTTTGTTAGGCAATTTTTGCCAACTCTTCTTCGACAACTTTTCGATCATTCCAGGGAATTTTTTCATCCCCCACCACCATGGTTTCAAAATTGCCCATGCCAGTAATACAGATTATGTCATCAGCTTTGGCAAGCTCGAGAGCTTTGGCGATTGCCAAGCGTCGATCAGCAATTCTGAAAAGATTCTGATTTTCGGTTTTGTTTTTAATTCCAACTGCAATTTCTTCGATTATTTGTTGGGGATCTTCATGATATGGTTCATCATTAGTGAGAACAATTATGTCAGTGTAGCGCGAAACAACTTCGCCCATAATTGGACGCTTGCCTTTATCGCGATCGCCACATGATCCGAAAACTGCGATGATTCTTGCTCCCGATTTTTTGGCTCTAGAAAGCCCCGCATAAAGCTTTTCCAAGGCATTTGGGGTCAGTGCGAAATCAATGAAAATGTGCAATCCCAGATCGTTCTCTATGGCCTCCATTCGCCCCGCCACGCCTCGGATTTTTGCCAGCGCCTCTTTAATCGTTTCCATGCCAACACCCTCACCAAGAGCCACACACGATGCTGCAAGGGCATTCTCAATGTTATATCCACCTGGCAAATGTATTTCGTATTTCGTATTTCGTATTTCGTATGAAGAACCAGCAATTCCAAGCCTGATATTCTCAGCCTGAATCATTTCCACATCGCTTTTTATCATTCCGACCCTTTCCTTGTCATTCCCGCGAAAATCAGCCTGCCTGCCGGTGGGCAGGGAATCCAGGTTTTCACTATTTGTCGTATAGGCAAACTTTTTATTAACTTTGAAATTCAAAAACTCTTTCGGTTTTTCCATATCAAGGTTAACAATGACTGTTCCCTTATTTTTCTCTACCACTTCAAAAAGCCTTTTTTTAGCTGCTCGATATTTTTCCATGGTTTCATGATAATCCAAATGTTCCCTGGTCACATTGGTGACAACTGCAGCTTTATATTCCACTCCCCAAACGCGATGTTGGTCCAATGCGTGCGAAGAAGTTTCTAGTACCAAATATTCGCAGCCTGCCCCAACTGCTTGTCTGATGAATTTTTGCAATTTGAAAGCTGATTCCGTCGTATAATGTGAAAGATTCTTTTCTTCCACTCCATTGATCACAAAATTAATGGTCGAAGCCAAGGCAACTTTTTTTCCAGCTTCCTGCAAAATTCCCGCAATCATTTGCGCCGTGGTCGTCTTGCCATCAGTGCCAGTGATGCCAATCACTTTTATTTTTCGAGATGGAAAACCATAAATCACATTAGCAGTAAGAGCTTGTGCCAAATGGTAAAGGTTCTTGATGGATTGGGGCACAATTTTTTTGATTCTATGCATTAATTTTAAATTTTGAATTTTGAATTTTGAATGAATTTCTAATGTTTCAAATTTTTAAACATTAATTCATTCAGATTTGATTCAAAATTCAAAATTGGAAATTCGAAATTTTTTATTACATTATTTTCTAAATTTAACCGCAAACGACTTCGCTGCCTGCAATCCACGATATGCCCAATATTTGCGAGGATTTATGATAATATCATAACTTCCAGGAAACACAACCGGCTTTGTTCTCGGCGAAAATCCCGTTTTAAAGGTGGTAATCCCTTCCCACTTGTTTGTATTTTGTATCTTGTATTTTGTATCTTGTATACGCACGCCCCCAAAATCATATTTTGCGTAGCCCAGTTCTTTGGCGTCCAAAATGGCTTGCCATTGCAAAGAAAATGGCGCCATCAAGTTTCGGTGCAGACTGCCAGAAGCTCCATGCAGATACACCGCAGTATCGCCATAAAATAGAACCAGATTAGCTGCAATGATTTTGTCCTCAAATTTTGCCACATAGATTCGCAGCATTTCGTCGGGCAAACTTTCAACCATTTTTTGATAATACTCCTCGCTGTGCGCAGCAATTCCATGCCGCTCCGCCATCTCTTTGGTCAGTCGCAAAAATGCATGCAGATACAATTCTTTATTCTTTTTACCAGCTTCCGTTTGTGAATGATCGATCGTAACACCTTTTTTCATCGCAATGCCAATGTTGTAGCGCGTCTTGGTTTTCATTTCAGTCAGCAATTGCTCCGGTGACCTTGCGATGTCCAACACAAAAAGTTCCCGCGGCTGCATGTCATGTGGCGCTTTGATGACTTTTTCTGAAATATTTTCCTTGATCGATTCCAATGTTTTTTTGTCAGCAGGTTCAATCCGAATCCAACCAGCATTTTCCTTTTTAGCCAAATCAATCAATTTCCGCATTCCGCATTTTATTTGGTCATTGGAAATTGGAAATTGAGATTTTATTGGAAATTGGTTATTGGAAATTGGAAATTCCTCGCCTTCAAGCGAGGCTACTGGTCCCTTTGGTACATACAAATATTTCCCCACAATCGGCAATTGATGTTCAATGATGCTCACTGAAAAACCATCACCTTCCAAATGTGAGGTTTTTCGTCCAGCAGCTTCTTGAAATTTTCGCCAAGCCTCTGACTGCAAGAAATCCATATTTTGCTTATTTTTTTCCATACCCAAAGTATATCAGGAAAACCAGGAAAACAAAAAGAGTCTTATTGAAAAAGACTCTTTGAATTATGTCTAAACTTTTTTGCTTTACAAACTAATCCTTGATGCAGCGCACAGACATTCCAACGGTCTTAGCTATACTATTAGAAGTGTCAAATTTGGCGTCTGCAGCTGACAAAACCTTAGCCTTTACATCACTGCCATTTTGCTCATCTGAAGAAACAAAATATGCCAAATCACCACCATTTTTATATGTGCCTGCTTCCCAGTAGCCGGCACCCACCCCAGCAAATCCACTGGAATTGTCAGCATTGAGAATGTTCCAATGGCTTAAGTCAGTGCTTTTCATTTTTCCACCAGCGACATTATTTCCACCCAAAAAGTCTGACAACATTTGCCAATTATCCAAGGAAGATGAATTGAAATTGGAGGGAATGTGCCAGCCAGTCGGACAAAGACCTTGTATTTTTTCGCCAGTTGCAGCTGCTGCAGTAGGACTATTCATCGCTGTCGTCCAGTCATACAACCTACCCCAGGGAGAACCCGTGCCTGCAGGATTTGATGAATACATTCCATTGCCCTCTATTAAAGCTGTTACTCCATCTGGCTTCTTGGTCGTTCTTAAATTCTCAGCCATCCAGCATTGCGTCCCAATTCTAACTGTTGCATAAACATTTGCTGGAGAATCATTATCACTAATTGTTGCAGGACATGATGTACCTATCCCTACACTCACAACTCTGGCTGTACCTTTGTATGTTCCAACCGATTTAACAATCCCAATCTTATTTGCCAAGGCATTACACAACACTGGATCGCCACTCACATCATAAAAACTTAACACATATTCGCTTCCTCCTTGCAAAGCCTGACTGGTTATTGTGGCAGTGCCGCTATCAGTGCAACCGATAGTGCCAAAATTTGCAGCGTCATTAATTGCCAATGTCAGATTTGCATTGATTTTTTTAAGCGCCAACTGGATCCCACTATCTCCAGTTTGCAGAGCTTGCACGGAAGCTTGCGTTGCACTCGCACTTTTCTTGTCAATAATAGTGGTCACCGAAAGAGACGCTGCAATTGCCAGCATCATGGAAAGAATGATCAAAGAATATGCCAAAATGGAACCTTTGTGTTTAGTTTTCACGACTGAATAATAAACCTTTAAAATTATCCGCGAAACAATTTTTTAGTTTATTTTTTAATTTTTATTTTGTTCAAGTATTAACATTATACCACAGAGTTTGAAATGCATGCCATTTAGAAAATATAATTTTGTTTTATTTTCGTCCAAGACTTTTTAGCGCCATCTTCACACGCTCTCCCACATCTTCGATCTTGACTGGAACAAGCTTGAGCGCTTCGCGCGCTTCTGACACTGAATATCCCATTGCCACCAAAGCTTCAAATGCATCGGAATCACTTTCCAGTTGCGCTTTTTCAGCCACTGGCATGTCAGTGATTTTATTTTTGAGTTCCAAAATAACTCTTTGTGCAATTTTTTTACCCACACCAGAAACCCTGGTCAAAATTGAAGGATCTTCATTGAGTACTGCCATGGAAATTGTTTTCGGATCAGCAATAGCCAAAATGCCCATGGCCGCTTTGGGACCAATGCCGGAAATTGAAATCAAAAGTTCAAACATGTCCAATTCTGCCATTTCCAAAAAACCATATAGCGCCAAGATATCTTCGCGCACATAGGTGTGCGTATAAAGGTCGATTTCTTTTTTGCCTGCAATCATCCCAAAGGTGTGCACAGTCACGAAAACTTTATAGCCGACTCCTCCCACACTGATTACAACATAGTTATCCCGAATAAAATCAATTGTGCCATTTAATTTTGCAATCATTTTTTGTAAGTAATTTTAAATTATAAGACAAGCACTGCATGACCCACCACAATCCACCCCTGTTTCATCTCCATTTTGACTACCGTCAGAGCAAGTTGGAGCTGCTTGTTTTTCTTCAGAGGAATCTTTCTCCTTAGGCTTAGGAAAATATTCCTCCTTACACTCCTCTGTTGGGGCGGCACCATTATCATCTTTGTTTTCGCCCTTGAACCATTCTTGCACGCCGCTTTCCCAGTTCTTGAATTGAGGATCTTTTTCCGGATTTGCTGGAGCTTCTCCTCGTGGGTCATCTTTGTTCACATAATACAAAATGGTGTGAGCAGTTGCAAAATCTTTTTTATCATCACTGCCAGATGGACAACTGTCATTGGCCAAACAATATTTTCCAATCTTATCTTTGTATTTCTTAACTTCTATTTTACAAACTTTCAAATTTTTCTGTGAATCAGATTTTCCATTCAACACATCTTTTCCAGCATCTTCTTTTTCATATTTTGGAAATTGTTCAATTGCGCTGTTGCCCAAAGCGAAATTCATGAAACTTCTCCAAATTGGAGCTGCCACCACGATTCCATCGGCACCGACTTTCATGGAAGTGTTGTCATTGTTTCCAGCCCAAACACCAACTGCGATTGAAGGCGTATATCCCATAGCCCAACCATCACGAAATTCATTGGTTGTTCCAGTTTTTGCAGCCACCGGACGATCCACAAATTTGAACGGGCTGTTTTCACCGAAAACCGGAGCTCTAAATTCATTGGTAGACATAATATAGTCAAGCATAGCCACATACTTTTCTTCCACCACGCGATTGCCAGGATTGTCTTTATATTTTTCAATCACAGCTCCATCCTTATCCTCGATCTTCATGATAATTGCGATATCCCGATGAACTCCTCCAGCGGCCAACGCACCATAGGCATTCACATGATCAATCAATTTAACTTCGCCACCACCCAAAACCAAAGACAGGCCATAGCGCGATGGATCATTGAGCCCAGTTATTCCCAAACCTTTGGCTAGCGCTGTGGCATCATTGAGTCCAGCCAGATACAAAGTTTTCACAGCGGGAATGTTGAGTGACATTGGTAGCGTATTTTTCATTTGCAGCGGCCCATGAAACTTCCCGTCATAGTTTTGTGGAGTGTAATCTTTTTCACCATCCGTGGAAAAATTTGTCGGCACGTCATAAATCAATGTTTCCGGAGTGTATCCTTTTGTGAAAGCTGTCAGATATGCATATGGCTTGAAAGATGAACCAGGCTGGCGATCACGGATTGCAACATTGACCTGTCCATCAATGGATTTGTCAAAATAGTTTTTGGAGCCAACCATTGCCAGAATTTGTCCTGTTCTTGGGTCAGAAGCCACCAGTGCTGCATTGGAAGCTTTATTGGCAACGTTTTTTTCTGCACCCTCACTCACTGCTTTTTCGGCTGCTTGTTGCTTGTCCCAATCAAGTGTTGTATACACCTTCAATCCTCCTTGTTCCACTGATTGCTCGCCATATTTTTGCTCCAAATAATCTTTCACATACATCACAAAATGTGGAGCTGATATGTTGTCTAGTTTTGGATTTATTTCCGCCAAAATGTCCACCTTCTTTGCCTCATCTGCTTGCTCTTGCGTGATATAGCCTTGATCAGCCATTTTCTGCAAAGCTGAACTTTTTCTGCCTACCAAGGCATCGGTATGAGAGCCAAAAGGAGAATAATAGGTTGGGGCATTTGGAAGTGATGCCAACAAAGCTGCTTCCGCTAACGTCAAATCTCTAGCTGCTTTCCCAAAAAATGTCTGTGCAGCAGCTTCCACTCCATAGGCGCTTGAACCATACGGAATCTGATTCAAATACATGTTTAAAATCTCGTCTTTGGTATATTTCTGTTCAAGTTCAATTGCCAAAATGACTTCCTTAATTTTTCTGGTGATGGTTTTTTCATTGCTGAGCAAAGTTTGCTTGATGAATTGTTGAGTTATGGTGCTGCCACCTTGCGCGGCTCCTCCCTTAATCACATCTTTAAGCGCACTACGCAAGATTGATTTCGGATCCACACCATGATGCGTATAAAAAGTTTGATCTTCCAGTGCAATGGTTGCATATTTCACATTGTCCGGGATTTGATCGAAAGGAATCACTGTTCTCTTTTCTTCTCCATGCACATCATACAAAAGATGCTCGCCGGTGCGATCATAAATTTTTGTGGATTGCACCACCAATTTTGCATCCACCGAATTTGCGCTTGGCAAATCTTTAGCAAAATACAAAAATATGCCTATGACAGTCACAATTCCAGCTCCAAAAAGAATTGCCAGTGCTTTCCAAGCAAGTTTCCATTTGTTTTTTCCTGAGTTACTTTTAAATCTTTGTGAAATGAAATTTGAGTTCATATTGAAAAATTTTAGTTAACAAACATTTATAACGACAACACTGATTTGTAACTACATTATATGCTTAAAACAGCTTTTTTCAAAGCTGCTCAAGTATACAGGAAATAAATTTTTTATCAAGCTTCCTGACTTGTTTTTTCAGAATAAAAAGCCATGAGCGCAAGCACATTTCTATGCTCACCTTTTCTGAAAGTGTCTTTCAATTTTTTCCCGCTATTTTCAATGAAACACTTGTTATTTGAGTCAAAAGACAAGACAGTATCCAATAATATTTTTTCTTTCAAGATGCTCTTTTTTTGACACAACTTAGCACAAACTAAAAATTCAACCTTATTGTCAAGGGATATCTCTGCATAATCATTAGCTATGATAGTTTCCAATTCAATAAACATTTTATCATATACTGCCAAATTTCTTTTTATAGCCCTGGAATAAAAAGCGGACTCTCCTATTATGCAATGTGTTAAGAGATATACTTTCAAAATTGAATTTTTCTTGTTTTTAACAATATCCAAAAACAGTGCTGGATCAAGAAATGATTCCTCTTCATTTAAATAATAATCCAAAGTATAAAAGTAATTTATTGCATGCGTTGAAAGTGTTGCGATAGCCTCACTATCATGCAATAATGCATTTTTCAAATCAATTAGATCCTCTTTATTTATCTGTTTACTTATTACTGGTTTTAAATTTATTCCATAAATTATCTGACAAAACAGATTTCTAAATAAGATTTTATTATATCTTTTTAAAAGCGGATATTTGTTAAAGAATTTTGCACGTTCATTTTTAAATAAGAGACCTTCATTGCTACTATCCTCTTTCAATATTTCTGTGATTTTTTCACTGTACTCTTGCTCATTTTTCCCAATATATTCAGCTTGAAGTTCTGCTAATTTATTTTTTGCAAACTCATCGCCAAACCAAAGAAACAGCCTAGCTGCGAAGTGAAATTTTTTATCCTCAAGCCTTTCAAAATTATCTTTGTAATTAGTTTCGACTTCTCTCAAAATATCGATATTATTCATATCTATGTGGTATGATTAGTATTTTTTATAATTTTATCATAAAGATCCAAATATTTTTTAGCCATAACAATGCTATCAAAATTATCTTGAGCATATTTCCTGCATTCTGTCCTATCAAAACGATCAGTGTGTTGAACAGCCTCGACCAACTCATCTATATGATCAGAAAGAAATGCAATTTTTTTACTGCGCAAAAGTTCTGGCAATGGCCCAATAGTAGTTCCAATTATTGGCGTGCCGCACGCCAAAGCTTCTGCCACAACCATAGGACAAACCTCCGGTCTCCTTATTGGGAAAAGCAATGCTTCAGCACCTCTCAAAAACTCATATATCTCACTATGATCAACTTCTCCTTTATATATAATGTTATCATTTAAGAATGGTTCTATTTTTTCAGCAAAAAACTTTTTTCTTTCAGACGTATTGCCAATCCTACCAAAAATGAACAATTTTTTATGGGCCTTTATCGCAATTTCAATTGCTGTATCTATGCCTTTTTGATCATTCAATCTGCCTACAAACATTAGATACTCTCCTTTTTCGAATGAATATTTTATATTCCGCATAGGAACCCCATTGTAGATAATTGCAGATGTCTTAAGATTCCCTCTTTGATTTTGGCTAAGTGCCACAGTATACAAGCCAGCTGCCAAGGCTCCATCAAAAACGTCCTGCGAAATTCTATTGTGAAATGAAACAACGCAAGGATTTTTTATTTTATTTGCAACACTAGCAGCTTCACGTTGACTATGAAAATGAATGATATCAAAATTTTCAGCAAATTCCACCACTTTCATTTGACTCTCAATTCGAAGTTTTGAGATATCGCTTTTTTCAGCTTTTGTCATATTCTGAATGCTTTTTCCTAATGTAGGAATATGTTTTGCTCTTGTATTCCAATCAGCTGGCGCAAACAATGTCACGTCCACGCCCATATTTAAGAAAGCATCTGTCAAATTTTGCGTGACAACCTCAGGACCTCCAGTGTCGCCAAAAGGTGGTGCCACAATAGCGATACGTAAATTTTCATTTTTCATTACAACAGTTCGCTTATGGATTCAAAATTTTCTTGTTTTGTTTTTTCATCAGCCAAGAGCGTGACCAAATCAATGCCTGGTGTCGTATTCATTTCAATAAAATATGGCCTCCCACTATTATCAAAAATAAAATCCAAGGAATATTGAGCATTTTGAAAAACTGAAATCTTGCTATTAATCTTTTTTGCCATTTCAGTTATGCTTTCTGGAATATCTTCACCAGCAATCATTTTTCCTGTTGCGCCTTGATGCAGATTGGTAAACAATGATCCGTCAGCAGCAATTCTGGAAAGTGCATAAGCCAACTTTCCTCCCTGAAAAACCAACCTGAGATCTGCAACTTCATTATTTTTAGAAACTCCAGGAATACCTTTTTCGCTTAGAATAAATTCTTGCACCAAGACAGGAAAATTGTAATCTTCCATTAAGGCTTCTTTCTTTCCACCAATAAAAATACCAAAACCTCCAGAACCATATAGTGGCTTCACTACGATTTTTTCAGACCCACTTTTTGCTATTGAATTTTCGAATTCTTTTTTATTATTTGCAATTTGAGAAAAAGGCATAAATTCTCCAAACATCACATATTGAGATAATTTGTTATTGAATGTTGCACGAAAAAGCGGTGAATTGAAAAGCAGTGTTTTTTGAGCTATTTTTAATTTAAAATCCAGTAAGGAATAATCATATTTACTTAAAACCTTATCATAAATCATATCTGGCTCAATCTCATTTTCGCATCTTTGCCAAATTCCATCCTTAAAAAACCAAGCCTTTGTGAAAACATTTTTTTCTAAATCATACCATTTCATACTTGCGCGGTAGAGATTTACCCTAATTTTCCCAGCTCGAATCATCCAGTCCTGGATGGCAATCCTAGTACCATCATTCGTGATTGGAATTTCTTTTTTCCAATCATCACCAGCATACATGATGACAATATTTTTCATATTATTTTGAAACATCAATTAAAAATTTCTTCAGATTTCTTTTCCCAATAATTATTGGGTATTTCAAGTGTGCACGATTGATCAATGTTACCTTTGTTGGAATGATAACGTTATCCATAATGACAGTAATTTTAATGGTAGGACGGTAAGTGCTTCCACTTGCAGAATTGACAACCACAGTGCTTTCCAGATTTGGAATATGCTTATAAATGTTCCAGCGCTCTGTTTTACTTAAATGCTTAATATCTTTATAGGTGGTTTCAATTTTTTGATATTCCCTCACTGTATCTTCAAAACCAAGTTTTTCAGCAAGATCAGTGTCGATAGAAGTGAATCCAGCCCCGGTATCAATTTTTGCTTCAAGTTCAACAGATTTTCCATTTTTTCCAATAAGTCTTATCTTTTCAATTGTGCCAATCACTTTTCGTCCAGAAATTTCCTCCAATTCTTCCTCAATTTCACCCCCGAAAAGATCTCTGCCCACACGTACGCCGCGCACAGCTGTTTTAATCTTAAGACCTTTGATGCGCTCAAGTCTTTCTTTAAGTCCACTAAGGTTTGCAACTTGAATTGAAAGTCCTGGACGCGCATTAATTTCCAAAAAGACCGGGCCGCGCACACGATCAATTGCCACATCAGCACCCAAAAAGCCCATTCCTGAGATTTCTTGTGCTTTCACGGCAAGCAGCAACATTTCTTTCCAATATGGAATTCTGATTCCAGAAAGAAGCATGCGAGTGCCAGGCACATAATCAATAATCTTCCCCTTACCCAAAACAGCCGTGGTGGTCACACCTGTTGCCAAATCAATTCCGACTCCAATTCCACCTTGTTGCAAATTTGCTTTGCCGCCAGATTCCTTGGTTGGCAAACGAAGCATGGCCATCACCGGAATGCGATTGAACACAATCACACGAATATCAGGAATCCCCTTGTAGGCATACGGCTTGAAAAGTTTCAGCAATGTCAGGCGTTCTTCAAAAAAAGCAATGTCAGGCATGTTTGCAAGTGAAAAAGCACCATCGAGAATGTTTAGAATATGACTTTTCAAATCTTCCACTGTAACTTTGCCGCCATCTGATTTCACCCAGACTGGTAAAGGTGTTTCGCCGTCCTCAGTGTTGGCAATTTCTTTGCGTGAAAGTTTTTTGCGACCATAAACAACCATGATTCCGCCACCGCCATAGCCACGATTTGGTTTAAGCGCAAATGTGCTCGGCAAAGAAGACCAATCGAAATTTTCCAATTCCTCAGCGGTTCGTATTTTCGCAAGCAATTTTGGCACAGGGATTCCACCTTTTTTAAGCATGCGTTTGCTTAAAATCTTGTCATCTGCCAATTTTTTTGCCTTTTTTCGATTGTATGGACGAATGTAATCCAAATTGCGAGCATTCATGCCTAGCAATTTGCTACCATTCTTAAAAATTTCCAACATAGAAAAAATTTGTCATTCCGGACTTGATCCGGAATCCCGAGCCTCAACACACAAAGTGTTTCCTTTCGAGAGATTCCTGAACTAAATTCAGGACAGGCTCTGAAACAAGTTCAGGATGACACTGTTATTATTTAAGATTTTTCAAAACCTCCCTGAAACGAATGTACTCATTTAAGCGCAAACCATCCCATTTCCCCAAAAAGATATTTATCGGAATGGTGATCAAAATCAGCCATGGCACAGCCACGATTCCTTTGATTAAAAGTGGCCAACTTGCTAAATAATATCCAAAAAGGGAAATTATCAAAGTCTCCACCGCCAAGATGACTGCTGCTTTATTGCCTTTTTCAATTTGAGCTGCCACAAATTTCTCCACAATCGTAATCATGATCAAAATTGGAAAAATTGAAACTGCAGCCAGTCCCGTGCGATGCATCGCTCCACCTGCACTGAGCAAAATCAAGATTGAAAATGCAATAATGCTGAGTGTAATAGCTACGCGTGGCAAATACAAGATGCGCAAACCTTTCAGCGCAAAGCGCAGCAACATTCCAACCAAAATAACCACAATGAAAATGAGCACTCCATAGCGAAGTTGTGGCACTGCCAAAAAAGCAAAGGTCACAATCGCCGGAGTGTAAATCCCAAAAGCCTTGATTCCAATCACCTGACGGAAAAAAGCAATTAATGTCACCACGATAGGCAACATAAACAAAAGCACAACGGTTTCCAGTGGTACTCCTTGATGAATAAAATATCCGATAATAGGACTGATATTTTCCATAGCATTAATAAAAAATTTTGAATTTCCAATTTTGAATTTTGAATCAAATCAAAATGCTTTAAACATTCAATTTTGAAACATTAAAAATTCAATCGAAATTCAGAATTAAAAATTCGAAATTAATATTAAAATAAAACTCACTATTTGTACTTTTTATCAGCAACTTTTCTTCACTGCAGTCATCTTTCTTGAATTAATATGGCACAGTGCAATTGCGATTGCATCTGCGGTGTCATCAGGCTTAGGAATTTCCTTTAGTTTCAAAATATTCTTTACCATCAATTGAATCTGCTTCTTTTCAGCTCTGCCATAGCCAGTCAATGCTTGTTTGACTTGCAGTGGTGTGTATTCAAATATGCTAACACAAAATCTCTCCAATGTCAAGAGTATTGACCCCCGAGCTTGGCTCACTTTCATCACGGTTTTCACATTCTTGAAAAAGAACAAATCCTCCACGGCAGCCTCATTTGGCTTATATTTTTCAATTATCTGCTCCAAATCTTTCACCACCTCAAAAAGTCGCTCGGCAGTCGTTTTTTTTGGAGAAGTGGTGATGTGCCCATAGGCCACTGCAGTCACGCAGCCTTTCGTTTCATCCAAAATAGCCCAGCCAACAATGGCCGTCCCAGGATCGATGCCCATGACTCGCAGAGTTTCAGGGGAATTTTTAATTTTGAATTTTGAATTTTGAATAAATTTTTAATTTTGAATTTCCAATGTTTGAAACATTAAATCATTAAGATTTCATTCGAAATTCAAAATTCATACTTCGAAATTACAATTCGTAATCCCCAAGATTACAGATTGTCGTATATTTCCTGCACGTCGTCATTCTCATCCAATTTTTCCAAAAGTTTCTCATAATCAAGCCTTGAATCGCCATCCAGCTCGGTTTTTCGCACCGCTGCATACACCAATTCAGCGCCGTCCACGGTGAGTCCTGCTTTATCCAGATTTTCCTTCACTTTTTGCAAGTCTTCAATTTTAGTGTAAACAATGACTGTATCACCTTCAAAAAGCATATCCTCAGCGCCTGCTTCGATGATGGACATTTCCACTTCGGCCGGATCATGCTCGCCAACAGCCACGGCAATATTGCCCACCAATTTAAACATGAATTTAACCCCGCCTTCAGCCGCAGGCTTGCCGCCAGCTTTCGTCAAAATGCTGCGCACCTCGCTACCAGTCCTGTTTCGGTTGTCAGTGGCAGTCTTAATAAGCATGGCCACATTCCCAGGACCATAACCTTCGTAAATAATTTCTTCAATTTCTGCTCCATCTTTCAATTCTCCTGTGCCTTTCTTGATGGCACGTTCAATGGTGTCCTTGGGCATATTCTCAAGCCGCGCCCTATCGATGGCCATTTGCAATTTAAAATTCATCTCCGGCTTTCCACCGCCTTCCTTGGCCGCAATCGTAATGAGACGCCCATATTTGGTAAAAACATTTGCCCTCTTGGCATCATTAACCCCTTTTCTTTGCTTTATTCCTGCCCAATGTGAATGTCCACTCATAATATTAGCTTCTTAGGCATTAGCTTTTTAGCTTCTTAAAGCTTTAAAACTAATTCAAGAATTTTCTTTACAAACTTTATAACTTGATAAACTTTCTAACTATTAACAATCTTAGCACTGCGACTCAAGCATTTCAAGCGGAAATCTTTGACAGGACCATCTTTACCACATAGGATTGATTTAGCTCATTACAATCAACTCAAAAACAATTCTAAAGGGAGGTTTTACATGCTAACATTTCTCACTAAACTATTAGAACACCTATTTAAAACACCCAAGAACAAATACCAGTGTTGCACGTGTCACGAAACAATTTCAGCTGACATTGCCCCCTCAATTTGTCCTCATTGCCGAGCGCCAGCCAGAAAAATAATATTGCTTCCCAAAAAATCTCCGCCTCCATCCAAGCATCACCGCTGACAATGTCAAAATCAAGCCAAAAGACCACGGAATTCTCCCTGGTCTTTTTATTTTTTAAAGAAAATAATTCAACGAAATATTCACTTTAAAATTAAAATTAGCAACAAGTTTTTTCAGAAACACCGTTGCATAATGCTGCTGCTCAGGCATTTGCGAAGTTAAAAAATAGATGCCGTCAATTTCCCTTACTGTTTCCGCGCCAAGCACTCGCGGCGTGCTTTTCAGCAATTCAATTTTCATATTCTCATTTCTCAGTGAAATTAATTTGTTCTCAAAAATTTCAACTGGCACAGTCACAACTTCTTCAGCTTTAGTCTCCTTCACTTCTTGTATTTCTGTATTTTCAATTGCTTGTGGCTCAATGGTTAGCAATGAGCTTGTATTCTTTAATGACTGCTTACTGATTGCTGATGACTTTTGAACTCCTACCCACGCCCATCCGCTTTTAACTTTCCTATATACCTCCCCGTCTGCAATTGTTTTGTCTGGAGATTTATATTTCACTTCATGTGCCACTTTTCCATCAGGATAACGCAGCTGAATTTTGGCTTTGGCATTATTGAGGGTGAAACTTGAAAATTCGCTGGTGATCTTTTTGGATTTATTTTTTTCAATCATTAAATCTTTCCTAATCGGGTGATTGATGAAATCTTTCCAGCCAGTGGCAATGCTCCAACCCTTTAAATTTATTTTCTTTTTTGACTTGTTTTGAATCACCAGATATTCATTGCTGGTGTCCACACCTTCTGGATTGGCAACAATTTCAACGATGCGAAACTCGGGATGCGGAAAAGACTCCACACTGATTGTGAAATTTTGAACTGTATTATTTTTTCCCTTGTACACCTTCACACTTGCCGCATATATTCCTTTGGTTTCAAATTTATGTCTGGTTTTGGCCAAATAACTTTTATGACCATCGCCAAAGGTCCAAGTCACTTTCTCATCCGCCTTTTTTTGAATTTCAAAATTAGCATATACATTTTCATAAATGTTTTCATCCATTGTCAGCTTTCCCATGACAACACTTTGAGCGGGATTTGATTGTGTTGCCAAAGCCAGTCCAGCAGAATTTGCTGAGCCAGGCGTCCCTCCCACATCAGAACTTTGCTGCCAGTTGGAAAAATTTTCGCAGGATTTTCCAGCATCGATGCGTTCCAAGGAATGATTTTTCTCGCGTGCGAAAGAAAAGGAAGCGTAATCAAATCTTTCTTGCCATGTTTTTTTGCCATCCCATGAAAGCGACAGATGCGCATCATCAGTGCCCAGTAAATTAAAATTAGACTTCAATAGAATAATTTCATCAAAATTCAGTTTCTGATAAGTGCTTTTAAAAATGGCCGGGTCTTTAGCGATGATGATGTATTGTCCAGCATTAGCCACGAAAACATTTTCCTGAGAATAAACAGGATACGAATTCTTGCAAAAACTTGCGGGATTTTCTGCGGCATCTTTTTTAGCGCAAACATAAAAATCTTTTATTTTTTTATATTCCGCACTCCCAGAAGCTGGAATTTCAATTTTTTCATTAACATGCAACTCTATCCATTCAGTTTTTTGCTTTTCAATATTTTCAATCGGATCGTCCATTATTTCAGTAATATTAGCTTTACCCACATCTTCAGCCTTAACATGAAAAATGGCGCAAAAAACAAAAAGCACTGCAAAAAGCAGCACTAATGGTGTTTGATATATAAGTGATTTTTTTATCCCTAGCCATAAAAAGCCACGGATTTTTTGTCTTTGCTTGTTTTTCACCCGAATTTTGAGCCCCCCCACCGCGATAAAAAACTATCCCTCCATTTTTTCCTTAATCAACTCTCCCAAATCTTGCGCCTTGGCTGTTTCAGCTTTTTTCTGAAGTTCCATGATAATGTTTTTGATGTGATATGGATCAGAAACTGTGCGAAAAATGAATTCGCCTTCCTCTGCAGCAGTTTGCACTTTCACATCCCCAAAGTTGATGACGGTCGGCAAAAATCCAATCACTTCAGTGGTGATGTCTTGAATTCTTGAAAAGCGCAATTCACTAACAGTGCGTGTGAACATGCCCTTTTGTTCGATGTTAACAATTCTTTCAGTGGTGATAATCCAGATGTCAAAATAATAATCCACCCAAATCAAGAAACTATAGATCCAAAGGGCCAGCACAAAAAAGTTTTCCACAAAGGCCACCAATTTCTGATATTGCCCACCAACCACTTCTGGGAACATCAATGGCAAATAAAAAATACCAGCCAGATATGCTCCGGCAATTACAAAAACAGCAAAAAATTGTTCCAACAAATAAAACCAATTGCGGTGAACAACCTTCACGATGGCTTCCCCTTCATTAAGATCCTTGAAATGATATTTTGAAAATCGATCCATAATAATAGTTTTCTTCAATGTTACTCCCTCTCCTTAAATAAGGAGAGGGCTGGGGTGAGGTTGAGCCCAGAGCTGCTCAAACCCCTCTATCCTTCGGACATCTCCCCTCATCTGAGGGGAGAAAATTATGAATAAAAATTTATCAAATAAGTCCTGCAAAAACCTGCCGCAAATCAATCGCACTAAATGACAAAAAATTTGTAAACAAAAGCACCCCAGCCACCGGCACAAAAATGGCCAACATCAATAATTTTGAAAAGAAGGAATAGGCGTAAAAAACAATATGAAAAACAATAAAGATGCTAATAAGAAGCATCACAAAAAACACCAAGAAATATAAAATTTGAAAAAGTGGAACTAACATTTTATTTTTATATCTATTATTTTTCTTTTTATATTATAGCACACTATAATTTTATTCAGTTTTTCTTTCTGGCATTTCAAGTCCCATGTGCAAATATCCATGTTCTGTCACCATGCGCCCGCGCGGTGTGCGCGTCAAAAATCCCAATTGAATGAGAAACGGTTCATAAACATCTTCAATCGTTTCAATTTCTTCGGAAGTGGCGGCAGCAATGGTTGAAATTCCCACTGGCCCACCATTAAATTTTTTAATGATGGTTTCCAAAATGAAACGATCAGTCGGCTCAAGCCCAAGTGGATCCACATCCATCATGTCGAGCGCTTTGCGTGCAATCGCGCTGTCGATCATTGCATGATCATTGATTTGCGCAAAATCTCTGACTCTTTTGATGATTCTGTTTCCTACACGCGGAGTTTTGCGACTTGAAATGGCGATTTCACGCGCGCCACTATCATTCAATTCAATTCCCAAGATTTTTCCGGAGCGCGCGATGATGCTTTTCATTTCATTTTCATCATAAAATTCCAAACGATGAATTGCTCCAAAACGATTTCTAAGTGGGTTTGAAAGCGCCCCTAGTCTGGTGGTCGCGCCAATCAAAGTGAATTTCGGCAGATCAAGTTGCAATGTTCGCGCGGACGGTCCTTTGCCAATAATCACATCCAATTTATAATCTTCCATAGCTGGATAGAGCACTTCCTCAATCAACTTGTTCAAGCGATGAATTTCATCGATGAAAAGCACGTCTCCGTCCTGCAAGTTGGTTAAAATTGACCCCAGGTCACCAACTCTTTCAATGGCTGGCCCCGAAGTCACTTTGATGTTCACGCCCATCTCCTTAGCGATAATGTGCGCTAAAGTGGTTTTTCCAAGCCCAGCTGGACCATATAAAAGCACATGTTCAATTGATTCTCCTCGTTTTTTGGCAGCATCAATAAACATCTGCAAATTTTTGCGGATTTTCTGTTGTCCAACATATTCGCTCAGCCGCTGTGGCCGAAGTGTTGTGTCCAACACCACATCATCTTCTTGTTCTTCCGAAGTAGTAATCATATTTTTAAATCATACAACATAAGACATGCATCCGATTGATCCCATATAAACCTATCTTAATCTATTAGCAATAAAAAAGATAGTGATATTTTTAAATCAAAATAGCTTAGATGCATTTTAAATAGCTGAAATAAGCCATTTCTCTTTATTTGAAATAAACATACGCCGGCCACGTATTAGACAGTAAGCCTCACTTTTGAGCCTTTGTTGATTGAGTACCAAAATACCTCTTGACAAATATTCCAAGGCGTGCTAAGCTGAACAATCAAACGAGGAAGTTCCTAAAAAATATTTGTTTTTATTAACCTGTAGACAGTTGGTGACTTCTATCTTTTGTCATCAATATCGGTTGCTTTTTTGTCCAGACATGGGTACGGCGGTTTCGGCGGCTGTGCACCTCGACACTGCAACTTCCCCGGGGGATCTATCTTCTGGGATATGTCTACAGATTAATGAACACAAGTTGCACTTGTTTCCGAAAAAAACCTTTTAGCTTAGCGCGAGAAGGTTTTTTTGTTATTTTCAAATCATAGTGTATACTGATAAATATTTAAAAAATGGTTATTTAAAAAAATATCCCCACGCACACCAGGAGGAAGAATGCATGCGATCGTTACGCTCTTGAAGATAATGCCCATTAGCAAAGCCTCGGAAGCCATCGAGGAGCTGGACAAGGAAACAAGAACTGTTCTAAGCGCTGACTACAAGTTCAAGGAACACAGCTTCAGATGTGAAAACCCTTTCTTAACCTATGCAAAAAATACTTCTGTTCAAGATTCGGTCACGATAAGAGATAGCAATGAACAAATTATTATTCTCAGGAAAATCACCACTCACGACCAGCCCTAAAATCAAGCTACACAAAAGCGGAGCCAAATGGCCCCGCTTTTTCATTTTTATACAAAATACATTATACAAGATACATTATACATTTTTAGACCACTCTTTCCACTTCTTCCAGCGTCGTTTCTCCTTCCAGAACCTTAAGCAAACCGTCTTGCTCCATGGTGATCATGCCATTTTCCATGGCTTTGTCGCGAATCTGAGAAGATGAAGCACTTTGTGTGATCAATTCTTCAATGTCTCGATCGATCACCAAAATTTCACTGATGGTGGTTCTGCCTTTATATCCAATGTTGTTGCATTTGTCGCAACCTTTGATCTCAAAAACTTTTTCCAAGGCTGGCACCACGATGCCAGATTTTTCTGAAACATTTTCAAAAACTTTTTTCATCTGGGCAATTTCAGCCGGATTCAATTGCCTCTCGATTTTGCAGTCACAAAGCTTGCGCACCAAACGTTGAGCCATCACCGCATTGACTGCAGTGGCCAAATCATCTGAGCGCACACCCATATTCACCAAGCGCTGAATTGATCCAGCAGCATCATTGGTGTGCAAGGTAGAAAGAATTGAATGACCAGTGAGCGCCGCTTGGATGGCAATGTTGGCAGTTTCTTCATCGCGAATTTCACCAATCATCATGATGTCTGGATTTTGACGAAGCAATGCCCTCAGCGCAGTGGCAAAAGTATATCCCTCTTTGTCATTCACGGAGGTTTGCAAAATTCCATCCAATTGATATTCAATTGGATCCTCAACGGTGATGATTTTCACTTCAGGATTATTCAAAACTTTAAGCGCGCTATACAAAGTGGTGGTTTTTCCGGAGCCAGTTGGGCCAGTCGTCAAAAACACTCCATTTGGCTTTTTTGTTTCGGCCAGAATTTTTTCCAAATTTTGCTTTCTGATTCCCAGCTTCTCAAGATCAAGAGCAACCGAAGATTTGTTGAGCAAGCGCATCACCACTGTTTCGCCATAGCCACCCAGAATTATTGACACACGGACATCAACTTTTGTTTCCGTGACATTTTTGAATGGTTTTTCCAAGGCGATTGAAAAACGAGAATCCATCACACCGCCGCGCACTTCCGTGGAAAATCCGCTCAAGAATTTGATGCTACCCAACAAGCTTGGATATTCATTCAGTGGAATCTCGGCGATCGTCTGCAAAATTCCATCCATGCGATAACGAATTTTGACACTTTTCTCTTCCGGCTCAATATGAATATCGCCAACATTAAGCAGTAAACTGCTGGCAAAAAGATATTTGGCGGAGCTTTTTTGATTTGAATCTTGAATCAAGTTTTTGAGCGTTTCCATCGAGCCCATGGCATCAGAAACCAACTGCATGTCTTCCTCGGTGATGTCAATTGCGCGCGACATTGATTGTGACATCAATTTTTCATAGATCTCTTCCAAAAATTCTGTCTGTCCGGTTGCGCGCCACACTTCTTCCATAGAAGTCAGTCCGTCCACAGCCTTCAAAATTCCATCTTGCGCCATCGTGATCATGCCATCCTCCAACGCTGTTTGCGTGATTTCTCGCTCGCCGCCCATTTCCAAGATAAGTTTTTCAATGTTTTCCGAAATTGTCAGCACCTCAAAAATTCCAATGCGCCCCTTGAAGCCCAGCCCGTGACATTTGTCGCAGCCCACTGGACGATACAATTTATCAATGGTCTTAGGAATTTCCAATTTAGCTTTAGGAGAAATAATCGAAAGAATTTTTTTCACACTGTCACTCGTCTCTCGCGCTGGCACATATTCTTCTCGACAATGCTGACAGAGTTTGCGCACCAAGCGTTGAGCAATGAAAGCATTCACTGAAGGCGCAATCAAATTGGGCTTGATTCCAAGCTCAATAAAACGCGGAATGGAAGCTGGCGCATTGTTGGTGTGCAAGGTGGAAAGCACTAGATGTCCAGTGAGTGCAGCGTTGACTGAAATGTCAGCTGTTTCCTCATCGCGAATTTCACCCACCAAAATAACATCCGGATCTTGACGCACCACCGCGCGTAAGCCTTCCGCAAAAGTGTAATTTCGATCTTTAGCAACTTGTGTTTGCGAAATATTTTTAACTTCATATTCAATCGGATCTTCAATCGTAATGATTTTCACGCCAGCCGTATTAAGTTTATTAACCAAAGCATATAGGGTGGTTGTTTTTCCTGAGCCTGTTGGGCCAGTAGTAAGAATCATGCCATGCGGTTTGGCAATTTCTTTTTGCACGCGTTCATATGCCAAACCTCGCAGCCCCAAATCTTCCACTGAAAGCAAGATGTCAGCTTGAGAAAGAAGTCGCATCACCACAGATTCTCCATGATTTCCAGGAATAATGTTCGTTCTGACATTTATTTTTCCATTCTCCAAATCCACTGAAAAATGACCATCTTGTGCAATGTCGCGAATATTTATTTTCATTTTTGCCATCATCTTAAGACGAGACAAAATGAAACGATAGGTGTCATTTGGAAATTTCCCCACATCTTGCAACACCCCATCGATACGAAAACGCATTCTCACCTCTTCTTCTTGCGGTTCAAAATGAACATCGCTGGCTTTCATTTTCACTGCCCCAGCCATGATGATCGCAATGATTTGCGTAGTTGGAATCTCCCTAATGCGCTTTTTCAAATCCAACATGCTGCCAAATTCTTTTTCAAATTTCTCTAAGTCTTCTCCACTCAGCGTGATTTGAAGTGCTTCCAAGTTTTCCAAAAGCGGCATTTCAGCATAGCGTTTCCAAATTTTTTCCAAAGAAGCCTTGGAAATCACATACAAATGAATCGTCCAGCCATTGTCACTTTTCAATTTTTCCACATAGGCAAGTGATTTTTCATCGGCCGGATCCACCATCCCCAAGCGCAACTCCCTGCCTGCTTTTTGAAAAACACAAACCTCAAATTCGCGCGATTGAGCTTCGTCAATCGTGCGCATATCATCAGCGCCCACTGGAAAAATATTAAGATCCACATAGGCAAGATCATATTCGGTTGCCAATTGCGCAGCGCGCTCCTCTTCTGATTCTCCACGCATACGCTGCAAAATCTTGCCAGCCTGTTCATCTTTATCACCATCATGCGCCAATTGTTTGTGAGAAACTTTAACCATAATAACCATGCAAACATACAAGCATGTAAACATGCAAACATGAATGCAGAATAAATTTGTTTTTGTTTTTTAAAATTTTTTGTTTCCGAAGAATTTCCTATTTATATTATACCCTGAAAATTGTTTCTCCGCAAAAGAAAAAGACTGACCTCAGTCAGTCTTTATAAAATATCCTATTGCAAATTTATCCTATCCAACCAATCCTGCGCGCAATTTTTCCACCGTGCGCTGCCCAGCTTCCAAGGTGTCTCCGGATTGCTGCGAAAATTCGCAAGTGTCGCCAACAACTTTCACTTCAAGAATCTCAGCAATTTTTTTCAATTGGTCAGCATTGATGCATTTAATCACGCCTCGCACTTCATCAGCCGTTTCATTATACAACACCATGAAAATCTTGCCGGCGGAATAGTTCTCCTTAACTTTATCCAAAATAAAAGGCACGTCTCCTGGCTTTGAGCGGCTTTGCACAAAATCTTCCAAGAAAACCGGCGCCCAAGCCAAGGCAATTTCATCTTCCCAATATAGTCGCGCCATCACGCGTCCCCAGAGCTTGAGCAAATGCAGCGGCTGAGTTTTATACAAATATCTGATAATTTTTTGTTGATCAGCGCCTTTGGTCATCAAAGTTGCTCCAATCTGCAGCGCTTTTGGCGTGGTATTTTTTTTCTGAAAACTGTTAGTTGCATCAATGATTCCAGTGAGCAAGCTTTCAGCCATGGCCTCATCAACATTTTTCGCATTTATTTTCATAAAAAGATCAGCCACGACTTCCGAGGTTGAGGATGCTGTGATGTCCACAATGTTAACTTGTCCAAAATTGTCATTCTCGGTGTGATGATCAATGTTGACCACTGGCACTTCATAAAAAATGTCAGGATTTTCTTCATACACTTTTCCAAGTGATTCCTTGTCTGGTGATCCCAGCACGATCACAAGATCATATTTGAACTTTGCCGGAATGAAAGAGAAGTCGCGCGGATCAATGGAACCTTTTTCTGGCGTGATGAAAATTCGCAGTTCCTGATCAACTCTTTCTGTGCGCACATTAGTGATCTTGTTAAATTCAGTATTAAAAGCCAATACAAAATCTCTCGCGCCTGCCAAAGAATCAATGATGTCTTCTGGTTTTGTCAAAAAAGAAAAACGTTGCAAATAATTTTCATCGCTTGGCACCACCACGGTTGCTTCAATATTATTTTTTTTCAAAAAGAAATATGTTGCCCACGCACTTCCAACAGCATCGCCAGAAAAATCTTGCGCCATAAAGATGAGCGCATGCTTAGCGTTTTTCAAAACATTTTCCAATTGTTGCGCAAGATCCAAACTCATGGGTAAAAAATTTTTAATTTCTAATTTTCAATTTCCAAGCAATTTTCAATGATTCAATTTCAGAATTTTCTACTTTTTTACTTTACAAACTTTATGAACTTGATGAACTTATTATGTTTTCGACTAAGTAATATAAAATAGCAGGCATTTTGAGCTATGTCAATAAATACTTGACTTTTAGACGTTTTGGGAGTATAATATATGGTTATATCAATAGCAGTTCATTCCCAATAAAATAGCTCCCAAGGAGGGACACATCATGAAAGTAGCAATAAAGATACTGATGGTTTTTTTGACAGCCAGTTTGTGCGGTTGCATGGTCTATGCTGTGCCTGGCAGCTATATCGCACCTGTTACGTATCAGAATGAAGTTGTTCCTCCACATTGCAGACCATGTGGCAATGGACAGATATGCTGCACTGCTGGAACACCCTATTATATGAACCCTGGTGTTCCAATTGGAGGCATATTCATTGAAGGTGGCGGACATAGTAAAAGAAACACGCCAGCGCATGTAGCCAAACCTCGAGGGCCAACCCCTTTTGAAGTGGTTTATGGCAAAGGCGCTCTCAAAGAAAAAAAACGACGATAGGAGACGATGATGAAAAAAATATTAGTTATACCTATTGTTATTTCCTCACTCCTGTTAGCAAGCTGTGTTTATATTCCAGTACGGCCAGCTGATTATCCTTATGGCGTACCAGTCCAGGTGCATACCACACCACCACCTGTTTATGTAGGGCCTATCTGGGGATGGTACGAACTTCCGGCCCAACCCGGGTTCTTCTTTTCAATTATCGTTGATGGCAATGGAAGACATTCCCATCAACGACATGCATTTCCTCGAGGACTACGCTTTCCTCGGCGGCAATAAGAATCCACAGAGTTCAATCGATCAATTCGATTGAGCTCTTTTTTTTGCAAAATTTCCTTTTATGCTATATATTTCAACCTATATGATAAATGAATACGTCACCACCTCTTCAATTCAAACCAAAAAACTCGGCGCACTGCTGGCTGAGGAACTTTCTGGCGGAGAAATCATTTGCCTGGCTGGAGATCTTGGAGCTGGCAAAACAACTTTCACTCAAGGACTATTGAAAGGCCTAAAAATCAAAGGTCCATATACTAGTCCAACCTTCGCAATTCTCAAAGAGTATAAACTAAAAGCTAAAAGCCAGAAGCTAAAAGCTATTTTTCATATCGATGCTTATAGAATAAACGCCAAAGATTTACTAGAGATTGGCTTTGCAGATTTTGCTGGCAAAAAAAATTCTGTCACCATCATTGAGTGGCCAGAGAAAGTGCATAAGCTAATTCCCACTAAAGCACTCTGGATTAACTTTCAGTGGCTCAGCGAGCAAGAAAGAAAAATTACCTTGTCATCAAAAAAAGAGCGCTAAGCTCTTTTTTGTTTTGCACTTCTGTATTTTTACTTTATAAACTTTATAAACTTGAAACTTTCTAGTTGACCTCAATATCAATATGCCGCACTTCTGGAATCTCTTCTTTGATTTTCTTTTCAACATCATCAATTCTGGTGCCAATCAAGCGCGGCACGCGGTCAGCATAGTCCACGCAAAAGCGCAGGAACTCATCATATTCCCCATCAATTTTTGCAAACTCAATTTTAAGATCATTTGTGCGATACATTTTTCTCATGAGGGCTGATCCGTTTATTTCAACTTCGCATTTCACATGATAGGATCCGACATCAATAACCGTTGATTTGAAATCAATCACCTTTTCAACGGCGGGATCACTTTCCAAGATGTCTTTCACTCTTTCTTCAATTTCTTCCGGAATGGATTTTCTAAGCAAAAATCCCCGATTAATATTGATTAAAATAACAGCCATCACTCCCAACAGCACGCCAATCACAATTGAACCAGCTGCATCCCAATGCGGATTACCAGTTATTTTCGACAAGAGAATACTAAGAAAAGCCACACTAACACCAAGCACTGCCACCGCATCTTCCAGCAAAACCGCGATCGTCGTTGGATCTCCATATTCCAGTGTCTCTCGCCATTTTCTTTTTTTGTTTTTCAAACGAAGTTCTTTCAGCGCTATCAAGAATGTCCCCGCTTCAATTACAAATGAAACAGCCAAGATGATAAATGCAATTGAACTGATGTGGATGCTTTCTCCATGCATAAACCCCATCACTCCATGATAGATCGTCACACCTGCACCTAAAAAGAAAATGCTGCACGCAGAAATCAGTGCCCAAAAAAATCTTTCATTGCTATAGCCATAATGAAAATCTTCATCAGACGGTCTTTGAGATTTTTTGATCCCAATCATCAGCAAAATTTGATTGACCACGTCAGCAATGCTATGCACCGCCTCTGAAAAAAGTGCGCCAGAGCCAGTCGCAAAAAAACCCAGCCACTTAATGATCATAATGAAAATATTTCCAGTCAAAGCCGCCAAGACAGGCAGGGATCCATGTGAGTTTTTTGTATTCATAAGCGTCATTATATCACCCATCGCCAAGCTTGACAAAGACACGGAACAGTGCTATTCTTTTAGTCCATCTTAGTGATGGTACCAATCTCAAGAAAAGGAGTTACAATGACTCGTTCGAGCGATTTGCAACACAACAAATGTGGTCAAAAGTGTCTCGTGAAGTTGAATTTTGGCATTCTGCGTGAAAACGCTGGAATAGATGTTGCCACGAAGGTGTATCTTGCCATAGGCAACAATCAAGAGAATGATTCCTGCAGTGCATGCTTAGGTCTGACGATATAAAATATTGTCTCAAGGAAAACACAAGGAGGATGCAATGCACCATATCGAGACATCTAAAAAAGATCATCCAAAATGCCTTATTGCACTTGATTTCAAACTCTTGTGCGAAAAAATGGGAAAGGAAACTGCCATACGAGTAATGCTCAGAGGCATAGCTCGCCACAAAGAAGCGCAGATGAGCAAAATAACCAACTAGACGAAACGTGTGATATATTTATACACTTCGTCGCCAGAAGCCTTCTGTCCAAAATTATTTGGACGAAGGCTTTTTTTATTTTCAGCAATCCATTCAAAAAGCTCTCTGTAAAATTCCAGCCAAGTGGTCACAACTGCATCTGGGCCATGCTTTTCTTCAGCCATATCAGCATATTTTTCAAGTTGACTTGAAAATTGATCAAAGAACATGAATTGTGTGTCAATCTTTGAAACGATGTCTTTTTCAGTGTTTTCTTGTTTTGCAATGCTTGCACAAAGAGCTTCCAGATTTTCCTTGTTCATGCCAGCGAACAACACTGGGACATCACTAATTCTTCTTTTTGTTTGATCAACTTTAGATTTGAAATATTTCACACTGAATAATTTTCCACTCAAAACACCATCCATACATTTTGATTTCTTTTTATTGAGCACGTCATAATTGACAGCTGTAGTCAGATCAATGCCAACTCGCACCACGAAGCCATCTTCCATGGGAATTTCCAGCACTGCGTCACAATGTGCACCATTGGCATTCATGTCATCAAATTCACTCAATTGCACGACTTTTGCTCCCTTGCCAAACCATTCATATTTCTCAACCAAATCGCAAAACATGTTTTCCAGCACAATCCCATGTTCGGTTGGTTGATTATAGTCCTTACTTTTTTTAAAATATTCCACTCTTCCTTTGTCTTTCATGATTTCTTCTTCAGAATAAACATCAGCAAAATCAGCCATTTTAAGCTTATCATTTTTTTTCTTATACATTTCAAAAATTCCCTGCATCGTCTTAATGCCAGAGTTTTTTATTTTTGCATCAGTTGTGGTTATGCCAACTGCTTGCGCAGCTGGAGTTTCAAAAGTGTTCATAATTTTTTCTACCATTATACCCATTATTATATCACGCTTTTATGATATATAAAATCCCTTTATTTGTATTATTCTCTCACCGCGGTATACTTAAAATACCATTAGAAGGCTCAATTTATTCAAATATTTCATTTTATGTCTCAAGAAAATAACAAAAAGAAACTCATCCTCATCGATGGTAATGCCATCATTCATCGGGCATATCATGCGCTCCCACCTTTCACCACCAAAAAGGGAGAGCTGGTCAATGCAGTGTATGGCTTTGCCTCAACCCTGCTCAGCGTGATTGCCGAATTCAAGCCTGACTATGTGGTGGCGTCTTTCGATTTGGCTGGCAAAACTTTTCGCCACGAAAAATTCGAGGAATATAAAGCCAATCGAGTGAAAGGAGACGATGATTTGTATGTGCAAATTCCGCGCGTCAAAGAAGTGGTGAGAGCCTTCAATATTCCCATCTATGAAATTGCAGGATTTGAAGCTGACGATTTGATTGGAACAATTGCCACCCAAATCAAAGCCAACAAGGAAGATGTTGAAACAATCATCGTCACTGGCGATATGGATACCTTGCAACTTGTGAATGATTCCACCAAGGTCTACACCATGCGTCGTGGCCTTTCTGATTCGCATCTCTATGACGAAGCGAAAGTTTTTGAGCGTTATGGTTTTTCTCCAGCGCAAATGATTGATTATAAGGGCCTGCGCGGTGATCCATCTGACAACATTCCAGGAGTGAAAGGCATCGGAGAAAAAACTGCCACCACCCTATTGCAAAAATATCACAACATTGAAGGTGTGTATGAGAATATTGGCGAGCTCAAAGGCGCCGTGAAAGACAAGCTTGAGCGCGACAAAGCCTTGGCTTTTTTGAGCAAAGATTTGGCAACTATTGATCTTGCAGTGCCTATTGAGTTTGAGCTGGAAAAAGCAGTGCTGCATGATTTTGATCGCGAAACAATTGTGAAGCTTTTTTCTGAACTAAATTTTTTCAGTCTCATTAAAAGACTGCCTGGCTCAGGAGAGCAATCAGAAAGCGTAGAGATTAAAAAAGAAAACAGCGGCGTGAAGGATTTTAAGTATACAATTGCTGAGGAAAAAAATTCAGCTGAATTGCTTTTGGAATTTTCCAATGCAACTGAGATTTCCCTTGCAACTGAAGTTAGTGAAGAAAAACTGAGCGGAATTGCAATCTCTTGGAAAACAGGACGCGCCACTTTTTTCCCAACTTTCCTCTCTTCTTTTGGCGAATTGAAAAAAATCTTGGAAAATGCTGACATCAAAAAAGTTGGCTGGGATTTGAAACTGATTTACAAGCAACTTGCGCGCGAAGCAATCATCTTGCAAGGAATCTCTTTCGATGCGATGCTGGCTGCCTATGTTCTCAACCCGGGAGAAAAACTGGAATTGGAAAAAATTGTTTTTTCCGAGCTTGGCGAAGAAATTGTTTTTGAAAAAAAATCCAAAGGACAACTTTCGCTTGTAGCTGATCCTGAAGATGAAAAACTGGGCATAAACATTGTTTGCCAAAAAGCTGACTACGCCCTGAAATTGAAAGTTGTTTTGGAAAAAAGAATTATGGAAATCAGTGCTGAGCAAAAGAGCGCTGGCCTCACTGATGGCACATTGGAAACACTTTTCTCACAAATGGAAATGCCGATGGTGGAAATCCTGGCCCAAGTGGAATTGACTGGCATCGAACTCAACACTGTCATTTTCAAAGGTATTTCAGAAAAAATCACCACCACTCTCAAAAATCTGGAAAAATCCATCTATGAAATGGCCACCAAAGAATTTAATATTAATTCCCCTTCACAACTTTCTGAAATTCTTTTCGTCACCATGGGTCTTTCCACTGCTGACATCAAAAAAACCAAAAAAGGACTTTCCACTGCTGCAGCTGAACTGGCCAAGCTTCGCGATTCACACAAAATCATTGAAAAAATCGAAGAATATCGCGAACTTTTCAAATTGAAAACAACCTATCTGGATGCCATTCCAAAATTGGTTGACCAAAACTCCCGCATTCACACCACCTTCAACCAAGCAGTGACTGCCACTGGAAGGCTTTCCTCGACTGAACCAAATTTGCAAAACATTCCCATTAAAACTGAATTGGGACAATTTTTGCGGACAGCTTTCGTTGCCAAAGAAGGCTGCAAATTGGTTGGCGCTGACTATTCCCAAATTGATCTTCGCTGTGTGGCTCATGTCAGCAAAGACAAGAAACTGATTGAAGCTTTTCATCGAGGCGACGACATTCACAAAATCACAGCCGCCCAAATAAATGGCGTCACGCTTTCACAAGTTACGGAAAAAATGCGCTCCAGCGCCAAAGCTCTGAACTTCGGCATCATCTATGGCATGAGCTCTTTTGGCTTTTCACAATCAGCAGGAATCGATCGCTCAGATGCACAGAAATTCATCAACGCCTATATGGAAAAATTTTCCGGCGTGGCTTCATACATGAAAGAAACGCGCGAATTGGCGCGCACTAATGGATATGTGGAAACGTTGCTTGGCAGAAGACGAAATTTGCATGAAATCAACTCACCAAATTTTCAAGTGGCAGCTGGAGCTGAAAGAATGGCCATCAACATGCCGATTCAAGGCTTGGCAGCTGACATCATGAAGTTAGCCATGATCGGCACCGCTCGCGCCTTTGCAGGCGACAGCGACGTTCAAATGATCTTGCAAGTGCACGATGAAATCATTCTTGAAGTGAAAAATGAAAAAGCCGAAATGGCAGCCAAAAAATTGAAAGAAGTGATGGAAAATGTCTATCCCCTTGCCGTGCCCCTTATTGTTGATGCAAAAATTGGAGACAACTGGGGAGAGATCTAGGACAGCTTATCAGGCATTAGCTTATTAGCTTTTCAGAAAACATATTTAAAACTGCGAATCAAATCCTAAAAAGCTAATGCCTAACAAGCTAATAAGCTACTCAAATATGCCTGAACTTCCAGAAGTACAAACAGTTGTTAATGACTTACAAATATTGACCGGTGATACTATCATCGGTTTTTGGTCTGATTTTGAAAAAGCCATTAAGACTGCGAATTTAAAAAAACAAATCGTTGGCGAAAAAATTAAAAGTATTCAAAGACTCAGTAAAAATATTGTCATTGAATTGGAAAATAGCACTTTTATTTTGCTGCATTTGAAAATGACTGGAAAGCTCATATTAACTAAAAGCCAAAAGCTAACAGCTAAAATCTTCCCCGAAAAACATCTGCATCATGTTTTTTATTTACAAAAAAATGGCCAATTGAACTTTAATGACATTCGCAAATTTGCGACTCTTGAATTGGTTGATGAAAAAAGATTTTTAGAAATCAAAAAAACCAAGGGTCTTGATCCATTTGCCAAAGATTTCACGCTGCAAAATTTTGAAAAAATAATTTTAAGCAAGAAGAATAAGAACATTAAAAGTGTACTCATGAATCAAACGCTCATCGCTGGAATTGGAAACATCTATGCCTGCGAAATTCCCTATGATGCCAAATTAAATCCCTTGCGAAAAATTGAAAGTCTCAACAAAAAAGAAATCCAAGCGCTATACAAATCAACTCTCAGTATCTTAACTAAAGCCATCAAGCTGCGTGGAACATCCATTAGCGATTATCGCGATGCCAAGGGCCAAAAAGGCAATTTCCAAAATCATCTTAAAGTCTATGGAAAAGCTGGCAAGAAATGCCTTTCCTGTGATACAATAATCGTAAAGAACATCGTTGAGCAGCGAAGCACTTTTCATTGCCCAGCCTGCCAAAAATAAATAATAAAGTCATACAAATCCACGAATAAATGCCAATCCACGAATCGCGAATTCGTAATTAGTAGATTAGTGTTTATTAGCGGATTAGAATCACGTCTATGTCTAGAAAACAAATTGGTTTAATTGTGCTTGTAGCCGCAATCGTCGTTGGGATTGGATTTTATCTCACTAAAGGAAAAAAGAGTGTCAGCGTGAAACAAATTCAACTCAATGGCACGACCGAAAAACCAAGTGGCCCAGCCAACATTGGCAATGTCAGTCCGATTTCCGGTGTCGCTTGTGACAATTGGAATGGTCGCTCCTTTGCTGTGATGCAACCAGCCGATGTCGCCGCCAGGCCACTAGCTGGCCTTTCTCAAGCCGACATGGTGGTTGAGATGGTCGCCGTCTATGGCAGCATCACTCGCCTGATGGGAGTTTATGGTTGCAATAATCCAGAAGAAGTTGGTTCCTTGCGCAGTGCTCGCCATGATTTCGTTCACCTTGCCAAAAGTCTTGACTCGATCTATGTTCACTGGGGACGAGCAGATATTGAACAATTCAAAGAAGTTCTTGGCAGTGGCATTATTGATGACATGAACTGCAATGATGATGCTGGGAAATCTTCAGGAAAATATTGTTTCCGCAAAGAAGCCAGCGGCAACATGCGTGGAGTTGACACCGGCTATGCAAAATTTGCCAGCTTAATTGAGGGTGCCAAAGCTTTTGGCTATAGCATGGAAAACAAATTTGCTGGCTATCCTCATCAAGAAGATGCCGCTCTTGATCAACGTCCCAGTGGAGGAAACCTTCGCGTTGCCTATGCAAAACCATTTGATGCAGAATATGACTACGACAAGGCCAGCAATTCATATTTCCGCACCTGGGGAGGCGTGGCCGACACTGACCGAAACAACAAAGAGAAAATTGCCCCAAAAAACATTGTGGTCATGATCGCTGATGCTGCTCCAATCAAGGTTGGAGAACAATATGTCAATGTTCAAATCGGAGATCCATGGTTTGATCAAGCAGATTCAGGCTCAGCTTTCTTTTATATGAATGGGCAGCAATACAAAGGAACCTGGAAGAAAGATAAGACCAAAATCAACAGCAAGCTCACCTTTCTAGATGAGCAAGGACAAGAAATTAAATTCGTTCCAGGTCAAATTTGGGTTGACATCATTGATCCGGGCCAGGCTCTAAGATGGACGCCAGCTGCATAAAAATATGATACTTTTTCTTTATGGTACTGACTCTTTCCGCTGCCTGGAAAAATTCAGCGACCTTAAAAATAGTTTTTTGCAAAAGAACAGCTCAGGCACAGACCTGAGCGTTCTTGATTATGGAGAAGCTTCTTCAATCCAACCTCTGACCAACATTTTTTCAGCCCAAGGACTTTTTTCCAACAAGAAACTCGTACTCATCAAAAATAGCATGACTAAAGGTTCCCCAGAGCAGCAAAAAGAAATTTTAGCAACGTTTAAAACTGACGCAACCATCGAAAAAGATCCTGACACGGTTGTCATTTTTTTTGAAGCTGGCAGCCCCAAAAAAAATGGAGCACTCTATAAATTTCTTTTCAAGACTGCCAAAAAACAGGAATTTGTTTCCCTGGAAGGCACTCAGCTTGCCACTTGGGCCACTGATTTTGCCAAAACGCTCTCGCCTGAAGCTTCTTTTTCCAGAAGCGCCCTGAATATGCTTTTGGCTGCAACTGGCAGCGATTTATACATTCTTAGCAATGAAATAACCAAGCTGGTCAATTATACAGATGGCAAAGAAATCTCTGAGCAAGATATCATCCTGTTGGTGAAATCAAAAATCGATTCCACCATGTTTGAAACCATTGAAGCCCTCACTGCTGGCAACAAAGCGCGCGCCCTGACCCTTTTTCATGAACAAATCGCCAAAGGAGAAGATGTTTTCTATGTGCTCTCCATGTATACCTATCAAATTCGCACCTTGCTCAAGATTGGGGATTTTTATTGGCAAGGCATGACCAGCGCCCCACAAATTGCGCAAGCCTCCGGCCTTCATCCCTATGTTGTGCAAAAATCCCTTTCCCAAATTCGAAATCTTTCCGAAGCCAAAACCAAACAAATGCTCCGCGACTTGGCCGAAATTGACTTTGCTGCCAAAACCGGCAAAGTCGACCCCATCCTTGCTCTAGACATCTTTATTGTTTCACTCTAAGAAATTATTACAAAAAAACCAACGAATTTCTTCATTGGTTTTTTCTTTTACCTAAAAGGTTTTTGCTAAGACTACTTTTTTAGAGCAAGTTTTTTCACAGCAGCGTTCAATCGTGATTTCTTGCGAGCAGCAGTGTTTTTCTTGATCACATTCTTTTGAGCAGCTTTGTCTAAAGCTTTGATGGCGCGTTTCAAAAGTTCTTGCGCTTCAGCAACTTTGCCAGCAGCAATGTTTTCCTTTGTTTCTTTGATTGCATTTCTGAAAGTTCCTTTCACAACCTTGTTTTTGATTGTCTTGCGATCAGTCACTCGCATGTATTTTTTGGCTGATTTTTTGATTGGCACGAGGGTTATTGGGAATTTACTTATTCCTGAGAGCATTAGGAAAAGGCAAATTCGATAAAATTAATTGTTTACAAATATCTGGTTCTATATATTATTAACACGCATCAAGTCTTTTGGCAAGGGTTCAAGGATTTCTTCTTATTTGTTCTCCCCTTTGCTAAGGGGAGATGTCTTGTACGCAAGACAGAGAGGTCAGATAGAATTATCTCCAGGACTTAACTCAAACCCCTCTGCCTTTCAGGCATCTCCCCTCATCTGAGGGGAGAAAGATAATGAAAAAGTCTATTGACTCATAGCCAAATCAATAATTTCCTCCCCACCAAGCTCCTTGTTAACTTTTTTGACAATATAGCTTCTCCTGAGCCAAATTTCACTTGCCCAAGTTGAGCCAGAAGCTTTAATGAAAATCTTTTTATCCTTAAAAAAAACCGGTGTTATGTTTTCAGCGCCTTGTTTGCCATATTCCTCCTTAATTATCAGGCCAAAAACATAGAAAACGCTTTTTTCATCAATAACTGTTCTGCGAACAAGAGTTTTTTTGTCTATAAAAGATCCAAGGGTTTTCATCAAGTAATGAAAATTCAAATGGGCTACGCCCAAATAAATTTATCTTCAGATTTTAAGTTTAATTGTGCGAAAAAACAACTTCCTGCGATTACAAAATCTCATTTTGAATATTCAAACCGGATAAATGCTAGTTTTTAATCGGCATGATTATATAGGTGTAATTAAGCATCTCTTCTTTTTTCTCGCCTTGCACCATGCGCAAAACTGCTGGAGATGAACCGCTATTCATGAGCAGTGCCAAATATGAAGTTGAAACAGCTTGAAGTCCATCTGCCATATAGCGAGGGTTAAACAGGGCCTCAACAGAAGGACCTTCAATTTCCGCATTGATGTTGGTTTTATTTTCGCCCACTTCTTCCGCTTTAGATTGCACCAAGACTTCTTTGTCCTCAGCATTAACGCTAAATTTAACTTCTCCTGCTTTACTGTGGGTGAAAATTCCAGCAATTTTCACTGCTCGCAGCGCATCTTCTTTTGAAAGAATCACTTTGGTGGCAAATGTTTCTGGAATGATTTGTTGATATGGAGGATATTTGCCGTTGATAAGCCTTGAAACAATGCGGACATTGTCAATTTGAAAAAATATCTGACTTTCTTCGATACCAATTTTGATGTTTTGAGTTTCAGGATTGATCACGCGAAAAACTTCCGAAATGGTGTTGAGAGGGACAATAATTGAAGTGGTTTTTTCCATAAACAAGTCATAGGCTTGCGCATTGTCTTTGATCAGTGTCACCACTGATTCAGCCAAACGAAAGCTGTCTGTAGCGGCAATTCGCACTTCCAACTTATCAAGCACAAAGTTGAGCCCAGTCAATTCTGGACGAGTGCTGTCCAAGGAAACGCAGATCATCAAACGCGGGATTGCCTCTTTCATCTCCTGAGCTGGCAAGGAAAAAAGAAATTCGCCTTCCATTTCTGGGATGATTGGGAAGTCTGTGGCCTGTAAACCTTTTATTTGAGCCTTAGATGAACCGCTTTCAATGTGCAGGGTTTGATCAACCACACTCAAGGAAACCGTACCTACATTCTGAATGTTATTCACGAAGTTACTTAAAAGCCTTGCTGGAACGGTTATTTTGCCTTCTTCTTCAATTTTCGCTCCAATTTTCAAGAAAACTCCAATTTCAAGATTGGTTGCTGAAATTTTAAGCATTCCATTGTCAGTTTCAAGCAAAATATTTTCCAAAATTGGCAAAGTGATTTGCTTGCCAACAACTCTTTCAGTGCTATAAATGGCTTTTTTGAAGTTTTCTTGAGTACACGTTAATTTCATAATAGGTATTTCTTAAGCTATTTACATTGCTGCCAATTTCACTTTATCCCTTTCCTTGGCCATTTTTTCCAGAGTTATTTATTTATTCACAAGTTATGCACAGAGCGCAGCCTACACGGCGTAAATTCTTTCTCTCAAAATGGTCACATCCTCGCGAACCTTCTCGTCATTTTCCAATTCTTTATTGATTTTTTCATAGGCATGAAGCGCCGTTGTGTGGTCGCGTCCCCCAAATTGAGATCCAATACTGGGATAGGAAACATTAAGTTCACTACGCATTAAATACATCGCGATATGACGCGCATAAGCTATTTCTTTCTTGCGTCCCTTCTCAATAAGCTCCCTGGTTGAAATGTTGAAATATTGAGAAATTGCTTCGATCACATGTTGCGATTGGATGCCTTTCTTTTTTCCACTGGAAATGATTTCAGCCAAAGCTTGTTGCACAAATTTCAAAGTCGGCAATTTTTTGTTGAATTCGCAAGCTGCAATGATTCGATTGAGCGCCCCTTCAAGTTCGCGAATGTTGTTCTTCACATTTTCAGCAATAAACCTGATCGCCTCTTCATCCATGTAGAAATTATTTTCTGCAGACTTAGTTTTCAAAATTGCGATGCGCGTTTCCACATCAGGTTTTCCAATGTCAGCAATCATTCCTCCTTCAAAGCGTGATCTCAAGCGATCCTCCAGGGTTGCGATGGCTTTTGGAGGGCGATCAGAACTGATCACGATTTGCTTATTGATTTGATAGAGCGCATTGAAGATATGGAAAAATTCATTTTGAGTTTTCTCTTTTCCAGCCAAAAATTGCACATCATCGATGATGAGCAAATCAATGGCTTGATAGGCGGATTTGAAATCATTCACTGTCTGATTGCGGATGGAGTCAATCAATTCGTTGGCAAAACGCTCAGAAGTGATGTATTTAATTCTGCGAGAAGGATCATTGGCAAGCACCTCGTTTCCAATTGATTGCAACAAGTGCGTCTTTCCGAGACCCACGCCGCCATAGATGAAAAGTGGATTGTAAATTTTTCCAAGATTCTGAGAAACTGCAAAGCAAGCTGCGCGCGCCAATTCATTGTTTTCACCAATAATGAAATTTTCAAATGTATAGCGCGAATTGATGTTGTTTTCAAAAGCAGCATTGGGGGCAGCAGGATTCATAGCTCCCTGCAATGGTTGTTGCACATAGGTATTTGCCTGATAATTTTCTGCGGATGACTGCTGATCTGCAACTTGAGCCACTGAATCCATTTTCCTGGTAGCGCCAGCAGGAGCTTGCTCATTGCTATAGATAATGCAACTTATCTCACGTATGTCATCACGAAAATTTCGCAGTGCTCTGAAAATATAGGTGTTGTATTTGTTTTCCAGCCATTCCTTTGCAAAACCATTAGGCACGCCAATAACAACTTTGCCATTTTCATTGGAAAGAATTGTTGTGTTTTTGAACCACGTGCTGAAGTTTGCTTTTGAGATAGAAAGTTCTATTTCCCCAAGTGCTGCTTGCCAAAGTTCTGCATTGTTCATATCCGGTAGTAGAAATATAGATGAGCAAAGCTCAAATAAAATCACTTTAAACCATTGTTAAGATTAACGCACCTTTTTATCGAAAATATTTTAATTGCTATTTTTTCTAATTTCCTCCTTTCCTCTTCTTCTTAGGCTGTCTTATTCGAAAATCCAGCATTATCAGTAGTGTACAGAAAATTATATCATGTCTGAGTAGCTCTCGCTAGCAAATTAGCCCTGCAACTGTTAATAATGTGTGGATAAGTGGATAACTCTGTTTTTTCCTTTTATTTAGCTCTATTTTACCCATTTCAAGAGAAGTCTGCCTCCAAATTTACCTTCTAAACTTAGAATATCCCCTCTTATCCACTCTTGTCAATCATTTTTAGTGATATTTCTAATCATATTTAATTGGTCATACTAAAATTAAACCTCTGTTGCGCCATTTTTTCAAAATATTTGGGTTGACTTTTTCGTGTGTCCTGGTACACTTGTTTATAGTATTCCTAGAGGTCATGCCGTTTAAGAATTAGTGAAACATTTTTTATAAAGCAACGATAACAGGAAGACGAGTTTTCATATTAATAAATTAATCAAATACCTACTATGAAACGTACATATCAACCAAAAAAGGGTCGTCGAAAAAGCCGTCATGGATTCTTGCACCGAATGAGCACCAGCAATGGAGCTGCTGTAATCAAAAGACGACGACAAAGTGGTCGCAAAAAGCTTTCAGTTTAAAGCTGCATCATTATTTGATGTACTAGTTTAACAAACATACATGCTCCCAATTAAACATAGATTGAAAAAACAGACTGACTTTTCCTTCGTATTCTCCAGGGGAGCGTATGCTTCATTTGAAAACCTTTCCATCAAATATGCCAAGAATTCTCTTGATGTTTTCCGGATTGGCTTTCCTGTTGGAAAAAATTATTCCAAAAAAGCAGTCGTCCGAAATCGCACTCGCAGAGTTCTGAGGGCGGCTTGCCAGGAATATCTGAGTCAGCTCAAGCCAGGTTTTGACATCATCATCCTCATCAAACCTGCCTATCAAGACATTGAACTTGCAAAAGTTATCACTGAGTTAAAGAAGGTTTTTCTTAAAGCTAATTTACTTATGTAAACATTCTCCCTTTTGGTGGAATGATAAAAAAACAAAATGCTAGCACTCTTTCATACAATTATCTATCAACCACTTTATAATATTCTGATCTTGTTTTACAACATTGTTCCAGGAAAAGATTTCGGAATCTCGATCATTCTCATCACCATCTTGCTTCGAACCGTGCTTATTCCACTTTATAAGAAGCAAGTTGAATCCCAAAAGAAACTTCAAGAGCTTCAGCCTAAAATAAAAGCGCTGCAAGAAAAAACTAAGGACAACAAAGAACAACAAACCAAGCAACTAATGGAACTATACAAGGAGCACAAGACCAATCCTTTTTCTGGTTGTTTGCCTCTTATTGTTCAATTGGTTTTTTTGATTGCAATTTATCAAGTTCTGATTAATATTTCAGAAAATGGACTCGTGGCTGATCCGACTCAACTTTATTCTTTCGTGACAGACCCTGGCAAGATTAATCAGTTTTTCATTTTTATCGTTGATTTAACCAAGCCAAGCATTGTTATCGCCGCTCTGGCAGCAATTGCTCAGTATTTTCAAACCAAGATGCTGATGGCCAGTCAACCCACTCCTGAAAAGAAAACTGATTCGACACAACCTGATATGGCGCAAATGATGAGTAAACAAATGCTATATCTGGGACCATTTCTAACCTTATTTATTGGTATTAAATTTCCCGCAGGATTGTCACTCTATTGGCTGGCTGGAACATTGTTCATGTTAGTTCAGCAAATTTTAATTGAAAAGAATTCCAAAGAAAACAGTGTTACTGTTAAATAGATCTACATATAATCAATTTTAATATTTGGAAATCACCTGGGCAACGCCCACTTGAATTTCCTCCACTGAACATGGACGAAAAAATCACCTCAACCATCAAAAAAACCATAGAAGAATTGATCACTAAGATGGGTTTTTCCGGCGAAGTTACTATTGCTGAATCAACTGAGGCTGACAGCGTCACTTGCGACATCACCACCGACGTTGATTCGAATTTCCTTATTGGACAACATGGAATCAATTTGCAAGCGCTTCAACACTTGGCCAGATTGATTGTCAGAAAGCATATTCCAGAAAAAATTCGTTTCACTCTTGATATCAACAAATACCGACAACAAAAAAATCAATCAATCATTGAACAAGCGAAGTTTGCTGCACGTGAAGCAATCAGCCAGGGCAGAAGCGTTTTCATGGATCCCATGACAACATATGAACGAAGGATTGTTCATCTTGAGCTTTCAACCAATCCCGAAGTTAGAACTGAGAGTGTTGGCGAAGGAGAATCTCGAAAAATTGTCATCAAGCCAGCCAACATGATTGAATAAATGTTTTTAGTGAACTTTTCACAATAACCGCCCATGGCAATCGCAAGAAAAATTGCTTACAACGTGATTTTCAATGTAATCACTAAAATTCTTTCCACCATTTTAGCGCTGGTTGGGATTGGTTTTATCACACGTTATCTGGGCAAAGACGGCTTCGGTGATTATTCCACCGTTCTAGCCTTCTTTGCTTTTTTTGGCTCCGTTGCAGATTTGGGACTATACACCATCACAGCTCGCGAAATTTCCCGAGCTGGCGCTGATGAAAAAAAGATTCTTGGCAACGCTTTTGCCCTGCGACTACTTTCTTCAATTGCTGTTTTTTTAATAACTCCCGTTTTAGTTTTCTTTCTACCCTATTCAAACGACGTGAAGATTGGAATTCTTATCGCGGCCGCTTCCTTTGTTTTCTCATCTACTTACATGGTACTCAATGGCGTGTTTCAAAAAAATCTTGCCATGGATAAGGTTGCCACCGCTGAAGTCTTGGGGAAAATAATTCAAATTGGAATTATTATTCTTGCAGTAAAAAATGACCTTGGATTTATCACTATCATATCATCAATTCTGGCAGCCATGATTTTCAACTTTGCCATTGTCTTGGTATTAGTACAAAAATACATTCCCATTAAATTACAGTTTGACTTTACTTATTGGAAAAAATTCCTCAAAGAATCTGCCCCGCTGGGCATCTCAGCAATTGTGATTTTTGTTTATTTCAAGATAGACACGATTATACTATCTATCCTTAAAACTAACACCGAGGTTGGAATCTACAATGCAGCCTATAAGGTCATTGAAAATCTTTCTTTTTTTCCAGCGATGATTATTGGATTAATGTTTCCCATGTTTTCACGCCACATCATTTCAGACAAAAAGCATTTTGCGCATTTGGCCAATGAAACACTCAAGGTTTTCATCATCCTCATTGTTCCGCTCGTCATTGGCACACTTTTTCTTTCTGAAGGCATCATTCATCTCATTGGTGGAGCAGCTTTCACTGAGGCTGCCAACACTTTGCGCATTTTAATCTTTGCCTTGGCTTTCATCTTCTTTGGCGGACTTTTCAATAACATTCTGATTGCCAGCAACCATCAAAAGAAAATGCTTTGGATGCTGGTCGGTTGTGCAATTTTCAATGTTGGTGCAAATCTGCTTTTCATTCCGACTTTTTCATACACTGCGGCTGCCATCATCTCAACGATGACAGAATTTTTTGTTGCAACAGTTGGACTAGTATTAACCATAAAATATACCGGCTACAAACCATCCATCCAAAAAGTTCCACAAATTCTTTTTTCAGGATTCATAATGGGAGCATTTCTGTTTGCTTTTAAAGATCACAGTTTCATCTTGTCGACTCTCGCGGGCGCAGCTGTTTATATTTTATCACTTTGGCTGACTCGAACCATTACACTCAAAGAATTGCGCAGCATTGTGAATAATAGCTAGGGAGTATGGGTTATATATCATTCTCATGTTGGCTATTTTGATTTATTTATTTTCTTAACATATCTACTCGTATCTTATGACGGACTCTAATTTTCCAAAAGTTTTTGTGGTTATCTTAAATTTCAATGGCGCACTCACTTTGCCCGCGTGTCTTACCTCCGTTTTTCAATCAGATTATCCAAATTTTGAAATTGTGATTGTGGATAATGATTCCAGGGATGGCTCTTTTGAACAAGCTAAGGATAAATTCTCTCGCTGTCACTTCATCAAAAACTCCGAAAATATTGGCTTCTCAAAAGGCAACAATGTGGGCATCAGATTTGCCTTGGAAAAATTTGCTGATTTCGTTTTTGTACTAAACAATGACACCATCGTTGAAAAGGCCACCCTATCTTCCTTGGTAAAAGTTGCCATCTCAAATTCTGATGCGGGCATCATCAGTCCGCTTATTATGAATAAAAACAATGCCTCTGTTTGGTTTTCAGGTGGAAAAATCTTATGGCATAAAATGAAGACTTTGCATTTGACAGAAAAAACTTCTGGCAACTCATATTCTTCCCAATATCTGAGCGGCTGTGCCATGCTGATCAAAAAAGAAGTTTTCAAAAAAATCGGACTCTTTGACGAACGTTTTTTTCTGTATTATGAAGACACTGATTTTTCCTTGCGCGCATCCAAGGCTGGCTTCAGTCTCATGATTGCACCCATTGCGCACATTCAACATCTTGAGCAAAGCACTGGCAATAATTCAAAAATTTATTGGCTTGTGCTATCAGGACTTATCTTTTTCAAAATACATACGTCTTCCAAGCAGAGAGTGTGGCTATTTCTGTATATCAATCTTAGAAAAATAAAGAATTTTTATAAAATTCATTTCACAAACGACCTTACTGCACTCGAAGTACAAAGGGCTTATCGTGATTTTAAAAAGCTGCCCAATTAATCACCACCGCGAAAGTATATGGACATTTCTATCATCATTCTTAATTACAAGAGTGAACATTATCTAGTGCGCTGTCTTGATTCATTGCGAAAGCATCTGACTGGTCTTGCATATGAAATTATTGTCATCAACAACGATGAAAGTGATTTACTCAGCCTTTGTCCAGCTAATGATTTGCATATCATCCATAACCAACAAAATGAGGGGTTTGCCAAGGCTTGCAATAAGGCTGCCAATCTGGCCAAGGGTGAGATTCTTTTTTTTCTGAATCCTGATACTGAAATTTTGCTTGGCAATCTTGTTGACCTGAAAAACGCTTTTAATGATTCCTCGGTTGGCATCGTTGCTCCGCAACTCTTAATATCTCCAACAAAAATACAACCCTGGAATGCTGGTTTCAAGATAAGCTTGTGGGAAATTTTAGCCAACAATCTTGGATATATTCATAGTAAAATTTTTTGGAGCAAGGGTTCAGATTTGACGCCAGACTGGGTTAGTGGCGCAGCGCTAACAATAAAAAAATCCTTATTTGAAAACATTCAAGGCTTTGATGAAAACTTTTTCATGTACTTTGAGGATGTTGATCTTTGCAAGAGAGTTAAAGAAAAATCTTTAACAATGGTCATCCTGCCAACTGTTCAAGTGCTGCACATTGGAGGGCAAAGCGCTTCAACAACAGCTGAACAAAAAAAACAATACTACGCTTCTCAGGATTATTATTTCAAAAAACATTTTGGACAATTTCAATTATTTTGCCTGAAATTATTACGCAGCCTTTCGATGATTTTTTAAAAAGCATAGTATTCATGTTTTCAGTTAAACTATCAAAATTAAAAATAATCACTGACGGCAATGGGCTATTTCATGCCTTGGTTGTTTTTTGCGCGTTGCTGCCTTTTCAATTTGCACTCAACCCTGCCCCTGGTTTTGATTTAGCAATGATCAGAGTACTAATTCCAGCATTCTTTCTTATTTTAATATTCAGCTTATTTAAAAATAAAAGATGTCCCACAGTCAATAAAGACTATTGGCTGCTTATTGTTTTTCTATTCTTGGCTACACTGTCCTTATTTTTCTCGCATAATCTTTTTTGGTCACTGCGAAAATTATTATTCCTGTTTTCAATTTTTCCAATTTATTTCATTGCCTCATCCCTATTAAACAATCAAAGCAGGCAGCGTAGCGCAATTATGGCGCTCGTAAGTGGAGCCACTGCTCTTGCAATTGTTGCCATCCTGCAATTTCTTGCTCAATTTGTTTTTGGCATCAATCCTGTCTACAATTTCCTGGCCCACAGCTTTGCACCTTTTTTTCTTGGCAATTCATTTGCTCAATCTGTCTTGGCTTATCCAAGTTGGCTGGTGAATGTTGGCGGCATAACCTATATGAGGGCTACAGCTATTTTTCCTGATCCTCACATGCTTTCCTATTATTTTGGGATGCTGTTGCCATGGTCAATCATACTTTGGACCACCTCAAAAAAATATTCACATTGGTTTCTAATCTCTAGTGTCTTGCTGTTTGTTGCAGATATATGCACCTTTACGCGCGGTGGTTATTTGGCACTTATTGCAGGAGCTTTGGTAATTCTGCCATTAGTTTCCAAAAGTGAACTTAAAAAAATATTAGGAGCTATTGTTGTTACTGCTTTTTTATTCATCATCACTCCGAGCAGTCCAGTCACCGGCAGACTCACATCTTCTTTTGATGTCAAAGAAGGTTCCAATCAAGGAAGACTTTCCAATTGGCAACAGGCATTGTTCATTATCACACAAAATCCTTTTGGTGTTGGCATCGGCATGTATTCCTTGGCGGTAAATCCAGACGCCGACTATCGTGAACCTATTTATGCTCACAATTTATATTTAGACATAGCTGCGGAACTTGGCACTCCTGCTCTTATCATCTTTATTACTCTTTTAACTTTTAGCTTAACTCTTTTCTGGAAAGCAGCAAAAATTAATCCTTTCTTTATTGCTGGGGTCGCAAGCCTCACCATTTTTAGCATTCATTCTATGGTTGAAACACCCCTATATTCAGTCCATATTCTCACAATTTTTCTGATTATCCTAGCACTAAGTTTTTCAGTTCAAAATAATGAAAAAACTGTTTAACCTACAAAATCTTTTACTACTAACGATTTTTTGCGCCCCTCTTTATCTTATTAAAGTTAATCTTTTGAATTTTTCTACCAATCTTCTTGAATTATTAGCCCTCCTGGCGATTATTACAACTTTTCTGCAAAAAAGAACCGCTTTCAAATCACAATTCTTAAAACTTCCAAAAATATTTTTATTAGGCAGTGTTTTGATTATATTTGGCTTATTGTTGTCTATCTTACTTAACGACAATCACCTTGTTGGTCTTGGAATTTTTAAAAGCTGGTTTGTCTTGCCGGTTATTTTTTCCTTTGCACTCTATCTGACAATGAATTCAGAAAAGGATGTTGAAAAAATATATTTAAGCCTCTATCTTTCTGCGGCAGCTGTTGGCATTATCGCCATTATTTATAAGCTTTTTGGAATAGTTACTTATGACAATAGATTGACTGCTTTTTATTTATCACCAAACTATCTGGCGATGTATCTTTCTTCTGGGCTATTTTTTGGCTTTTATTTTTCAATCAAATCTTTTTTGCAGAAAAACTTTTCGAAAACTTTTTTTCTGCACAGCGCGCCACCAGTAGTGATTCTGATTCCAATTTTTTACACTTTTTCCTATGGGGCATGGCTATCGATTATTGTTGCGCTAGCAATAGTATTATGGATGCTGAAGCCCTTTAGAAAAAATATTTTACTAGGTATTTTATTGCTACTTTTTTGCGGGTTTCTTTTGTTTTTTTCTCAAGTAAACACTCAAAAGTTCACATCCTTCTCACAATTTTCTTCGCGCTCATCTTTTGCTTCGCGCATGATGATCTGGAATTCATCAGCACTGCTGATCAAGGAAAATCCCATTTTTGGCATCGGACCTGGAAATTTTCAAAATTCTTATTTGGCAGTTCAGAAATATTTTCCACCCTATCTAGAATGGGCAGTTCCACAGCCACACAACATTTTCTTGGCTTTTTGGTTGCAGGCAGGCTTGCTTGGGTTTGTTGGTTTTTTGATGCTTCTATTTTTTATCTTCAAAACACTTTGGCAATTATTGAGCAACAAAAAAAGCGCAGTTCTAGCTGCACCGCTTCTTGGTTTTTTCCTTTACACTATTTTACATGGACTTATCGACACAACTTACTGGAAAAATGATCTCGCTTTTTTGTTTTGGATTTGCCTTTTCATCATGCTGTCTATAAAAGAATTTTCAAATGAACAAAAGTAATTACATGCTTACATGAAAAGATGGGTACGTCATTGTTGCATATGGATGACAATAAACATCCACAGCTGTATATTTAACACAATTCAAAGCCGTGTCTTCATATATTGGTTTTAAGCCAGCTGCTTTCATTGCATCATAAAGCTTTTTAACTTCTTGCACATTGCCCTTATTTTCAGTCAAATTAACATCAGCGCATGTTCCATTGCCATGACACGAGCTTGAATGATTGACTGTTGCTGGCCAGCCTTCTGTTATTCTTGCATTTTTTCCAACTAATGCTGTTCGCAATTTCCCAGCCAACACCTTATTTAGCGAACAAGGATTTTCTTTGCAGATATCCACAACAGAGACACAATCCTGACAAGCCCTGGAACTGTTTGGGTTGCTGGCATCGATTTGATCATATTTGATTTCCACAGCCGTAAAGCTTAAATTGATCTTAGTCAGATCAGGATTGATCACATAGAGAATCAGATATGCTCCCAGGGCTGCCACAATGCCCAACAAGGAATCCCAGATTATTCCTCGGGCATTTCCTGCAGTGGATGTATTTCCTGCGCTAGCCATATACATAAAGCCACCTACCACTAGCATGAAGAGTCCTGCAATACCTACGGTCCAGATTCCAAATTTATAGATTGCAATTATTAGGCCTGGGAAATCATTCATGATTTGGTCTGCTTGAAAGAACCCAGGGAAAGAACCCAGGAGTCTATAGTTGAATTGTTTGGTGGAGGGTTGAACTTGACCCTCAATAGGAACGTCTTTCCAGGTTGGATCAACATCATATTGATATATTTTTGAGCTTGAGCTTCTACATTGAGTGATGCAACCACCTTCATCTGTCACAATAAAAGGTCCCGTAATCGCATTCTCATATATTGCTCCACTTGAACAGGTGCATGAACGCACAATGGTTGCCGAACCACCAGCTGTTTTCGTAACTGGTTTATATGTTCCACCACCAAGACCAAGAGCATACACAGCATTTGCGCCATATGTGTCTGCACAATTTTGATCACAATTTGCCTCAGAAGCAAAAAATTTTGTCGCGGTATGCTCCAAAGAATCAACTGACTTTTTACAAATACATGAAACTGCCAGAGCATTATCCGCCTTTGCAACAGTTGAAGAATCAACCACAAAAAATCCAGCAACAAATATCAGCAGCTGACATAGAATTCTTATTTTTATATAATTTCCTTTCATCTTCATTTGCTAGTCTAAGAACTAAAACTCTAGTCTATATAATTTCTTATCAATTTTATTCACAAAATAAAGTGCGTCTTCTGTGACAGAAAGAAACAGCTCACTGGAGTCGTATTTTCCATTGATTTCTGAAGTTTCAATGATGCGATCTTTTTTGCCGGTGGCAATATCCATTTTCCAAAAAGTGTCCTCTGTATTGAATTTATTTTCTTGATAATCGTTTGGCATGTTTGCGCCAGTTGGAATTCCACCAGCCAGAGCATAATATACCGTTTTTCCATCTTGCGACCAAGCACATTTTGAAACGAAAGTTGGAATGTTTAAATCTTGATATGTGCCATCCATACTAACAATTCCAAGTGTCATGTTCTTGTTACTTGAAAGCGAACTTACCAGCGCCTTGTTGCCATCTGGAGACCACAAATAATCTGCACCGTATTTTCCACTCAAAATAGTTTTAGCATCTCCTCCAGTTGCACCAACTATTTGCAATTGAGTTTCCTCTGAGGCATTTGGAGCGTTCCAATAAGAAACCAGGGAGGTCAGTGGCACCGGAGCAATTACAATGTTTCTCGCTGTAATGTCAGCAATTTTTTGCCACTCGCTTCCATCAGGATTTGCAATATCCATGGTTCTTTTTTGTGAAGCATTGTCAAAATATTTATAAAAAATCTTTGTTCCCAAATTATCCCAAACAGCCGTATCCAAACCATTTTTGAGCAATGTTCCTTTTTGCGTGCGATAATCATACATATAAAAAGAATTTTGTCCTTCTTTTTGAGTCACAGTGAGCACTTTACTGGCATCAATTGACCATAAAACTTTTTTAAGCCCCAAAACTTTCACATCTGTAATGCGCTGTTTTCCCTTGCCTTCTGCATCCATTTTCCAAACAAGCCCGGTTGAAGTTTCATAATATTTAATTTCTTCAGTTTTTTTATCCATAATTGCGCCCAGCACTCCGCCGTCACTGATCGCTGTTATTTTTTCAGTTTTCACTCCAGACAAAGCTTTTGAAGTATCCACAACAGGCGCAATAATTTGCTGCGTCGTTGGAGCGTCTTTTTTAAACGCAAAATTATAGATGCCCAAAAAAATAAGCACCACCACCAATAAAATTGCTGATATTATAAATAGTTTTTTCATTTTTATTTAAAATAAAATTCAAGAGTACCCAACTAAGCTATTTCAAACCCTAATCTCAAGAACAACACGTTCTCTAATGGAAAAAACACTTTGAGCGCTCGTTTGCCCCCCATTGTCCCCAACTGTTTTTAGCTCCAACATAAAGACTCTTTGCAAGAGCTATATTTGTTGAAGCATTTTTTGCTGCTGTAATGCAGTTTTGATAAGTTGCTAATGAGGCGGCATCACCCTTTACTCTGCAATTATGATTTGTACTCGTATATGCACCTCCAGAAAAAGCACTGGGGCAATCAAATCCGCCAATTTTATGCACTGTAATATTTATTTGGAAAAGTCCCCATGATGCTGGTTTCCCATCAGCACAAATATCTACGCCACTTGGGACAGATTTTCCCTCACTTTCTCCATTGCAAATGCTTGAAGCCTCTGTTGCTTTTGCGCCAAACACTGGCGTTAGTGCAGACACACTACATTCAGCAGTTGTGGCTGGCTTACAAATACCTGCAGGTCCCATTGGTGTGCCCTCCGTCACTTCCACCGGCGTAAAATTCAAATTAATCTTGGTCAGGTCTGGATTAATCACATACAGAATCAGATATGCTCCCAGGGCTGCCACGATGCCCAGCAAAGAGTCCCAGATTATTCCGCGAGCATTTCCAGCAGTGGAAGTGTTTCCTGCGCTAGCCATATACATAAAGCCTCCCACTACTAACATAAAGAGTCCTGCAATACCTACGGTCCAAATGCCAAATTTATAGATTGCGATTATTAGAGCTGGAAAGTCATTCATTGTTTGTCCTGCAGAAAAAAAGCCTGGGAATGATCCAAGGAGTTTGTAATTGAATTGTTTGGTGGAAGGTTGGGTTGTTGTTGATGTTGCATAGATACTTCCAGCGCCAGCTACAATCTCAGGGTGTGCATCCACTGCGGGATTAGCAGAAGATACACTGGCATCGTAATCTGCTTGAGTTTGACAAACAGCACCTTGTCCAGCCCCAGTAACTTTTCCAGCTGGACATTCGGTACATCTATTGGTTGTTGAACCAAATTTTCCACCACTTGCAACACACTGCTCTTCCAGTGTTAATGCAAAAACCCTTGAAACAAATACTCCACCAAAAAACAGGCATGCCAAAAGCATTATAAAAAATAATTCCCTGTTTTGTGTTTTGTTTTTCATTTTTATTTTCAATCTTTTTTTTGAACTTTTTTCAAAAAAATCTTAATTCAACTCTTCTTTTTTGAACAATGTCTCGGGAATAATTGCAAATATCAGTCCAGTCACCAAAAACATCAGCACTGATGTCAAGGAAATTTTCAGCAAAAACATTAACTGCTCAGGCAAATGTGTGATCAAGCTGGCACCAAAAATTCCTGTTTTTGCTTTTGCTATAGCTTGTCCTGAAGACGCCACCACATCCAATTGAATGTCGGTAGCTTGATTTTCCTCAGTGGCCTCTTCTGGCGCCACTTTCCAATTTTTATAGAGAGCTAGTCTTGTGTTATTAAGCTGACTTCTACCTCCAGGCAATAAATGTGTCGTGAGTCCAATATTATAACTTTCTCCCGCTGTTTTATCTATCAATATTTGTATTTGATTTTGATTTTGATATTCAGCGATTATTTGTCCGTCGATTGACCAATCAAAACCTGATTGACCAGGAGCGCTAAGTGTGACGGTTTTTCCTTCTGTTGTTTGCCAAACTTTCAAAGAACAATCGGGACTTTTGGAACCATCCAATGAATTATAGTGTCCCAAATATTTCGGACAAGCATTTAGTGCATTTATACAATCAATGCTGCAATAACTGCTTGGGTTATCTGCTGAAACTATTTGCAGTTGAGCTGACCCGATCACAAAGTGTCTGCTGACCTCTACTGATTCTTTTTTATCATTTAAAGCAGTTGCCACCACATCCACCGCTTCTCCAACATTTCCAATTATTGGAAAGAACAGGATTCTGCCACCATCAGAGCATTGACTTGAAATGGATGTATTGCATGCCATCTCAATCCCATTTACTTTCCAAGAAACATTAGTTATGCCATTTGCTCCACTAGGCACTTCAAGTCCCAAAATCTGATTTTTAGTCACATAGCAAGCAATCTTTCCCTGCTCATCACTGCAAAGTTCTTGCGAAGATCTATTAAATGTTGGAATTTCCAACATTCCACCATCTTTGGCAATAGC
>JAAXUC010000009.1 GCA_013336225.1 Candidatus Moraniibacteriota bacterium | reverse complement strand
ATCTGCAAAATTTTGCTACGCGATTCTTTTGCCTTGTCACGTTGAATGGCTTTTTTTTCAATTTCAAGTTGACGAATTTTTCTTTGCATCTGGTCAATTTCAATTGGCATTGAATCAATTTCCATGCGAAGTGCAGAAGCTGCTTCATCAATCAAATCCACCGCCTTATCAGGCAAAAACCTGTCAGAAATGTAACGCGTGGAAAGTTTCACTGCAGCTTGCAGTGCGTCATCGGTAATTTTCACCCCGTGATGCAATTCATATTTCTCCTTGATTCCGCGCAAAATTGCCAAAGCATCCTGAGCGGATGGCTCAGCAATCATGATTGGTTGAAATCTTCTTTCGAGTGCTGCATCTTTTTCAATGTATTTTTGATATTCTTTGGTAGTGGTGGCTCCAATGGTTTTCAATTTTCCTCGAGCCAAGGCAGGCTTAAGCATGTTGGAGGCATCAAGCGAACCTTCGGTTGCGCCAGCACCAACCAGAGTGTGGAGCTCATCAATGAAAATAATATATTTTCCAGCTGCATGCTCAGTTTCTTTTAAGATTGCCTTAAGTCTGTCTTCAAATTCTCCGCGAAATTTTGCACCAGCCAAAAGCGAACCAAGATCAAGTGAAATCAATTCTTTGTCCTTGAGTGTTTCTGGCACATCGCCAGCCACGATGCGTTGCGCCAATCCCTCCGCGATTGCAGTCTTGCCTGTGCCAGCTTCCCCAATCAGCACTGGATTGTTTTTGGTGCGACGACTGAGCACTTGCATCACACGCCTAATTTCTTCATCGCGTCCAATCACAGGATCCAATTTGTCTTCGCGCGCTAATTGCGTGAGATTGATGGTATATTTTTCAATGACTTGAAACTTCCCTTCCGGTTCAGGCGTGTCAACTCGCTGCGCCCCTCGCAGCTCAGACAAAATCTGCAGCACCATATCATAGTTTGCACCATTATCTTCCAAGAGTTTTTTGGCTGGTGAATTGACAGCTAAAAAAGCCAAGAGCAGATGTTCTGTGGAAACAAATTCATCGCCAATATGTGCCATTTCTTTTTCACCTTGTTCGAGAATTTGAACCAAAGCTGGCGTGATGAAAATCTGACCAAGCACATTGGCTTGCACTTTTGGATATTTTTTAACTTCCTCAGAAGTTTCCAATTTTATTTTTTCAAGATCGATTCCTATTTTCTTCAAAATCACCGGCACAATGGAACCATCTTGAGAAATCAAGGAATGTAATAAATGAAAAATATCAATTTGTTGCTGCCCAAGAGAGATCGCATATTCTTGCGATTTTCTGAGCAACTCTTGGCTTTTCATAGTGAGTCTGTTTATATCCATAACAGCAAAAATCTCAATTTCAAAATCTCAATTTCAAATAAATGACTCAAATCCAAATGCTTAAACTTTAGGATTTAAGATTTTTGATTTTATTTGACATTTGTCATTTGGATTTTGGATTTTAAGTAATTAATTCTTACGTTCTTCCAATTTAACCTGTATATCCTTTGTAGCACCTTTATGCCAAACTTTCAAAGTTATGACGTCATTGGCGCTGAATTTCGCAACCATATCCCCCAGTTGATTGTCTTGGGTAATTTTTTTCCCGTCAACTTCCAAGATGATATCATTCTCCATGATGCCAGCTTTATCAGCTGGAGACCCAGGAATCACGGCCAAATCAGTCATCTTAGTTCCTCTTAAAACCAACACACCATAGTCAAATGGAAGTTGAGCTTCTTTTTGCACCGATGAATCAATGGAAATGTAACGCACGCCCAAATATGGCACGGAAATTTTGGTACCGTTTTTCACTTGATCAATGATTCTTTTGCCTTGATTGATTGGGAGTGCAAAACCGACATTTTGTGCGCCTTGCGCAACAGCCACATTGATGCCAATCACATTGCCATCAATATCAAGCAGTGGACCGCCTGAATTTCCAGGGTTAATGGCTGCATCTGTTTGAATAATATCGGTCAATCTTTCCGTGTCTCCAAAACCACTTCCCGCACTGAGATTTCTTTTCAGCCCAGAAACAATTCCGCGACTGACTGAATTTGAAAACTCTCCCAAGGAGTTTCCGATGGCTACCACCGTTTGGCCAATCTTGAGATTGTCAGAATCTCCAAGCGCGGTAACAGGAAAATTATTGCCTTCAATCTTGATGACAGCCACGTCTCGCACAGGATCGCGCGCCAGCACTGTTGCAGCATGTTCTTTGCCATCACTGGTCACCACAGTATAGTCAGCTTGTTGATCCTCCACCACGTGACGATTGGTCAAAATATATCCGTCAGAGGCAATGAAAAATCCACTGCCACCACCAACTGTCTGTTTTTGAGTTCCTTGGTCAGATTGCGATCCACTGCCATCGCCACCAAAAGGATCAATTGAAAATGGATCGAAAAAGCTGCCGAAACTATTTCGCATGTTTGGAACATTTTTGGAAATGACAATGCTCACCACTGCAGGCGAAGCTTTTTCCACCACGTCGATCACAGCAGAATCCTCAACAATAACTTGCTGTCTACTAATTTCGGGACTAATTTTATGCAGATTTAAATCTGGAAAATATTGGCCGATTTTTTGACCGATCTTGAGCGAAAAAATGTTCACCACACTGGCTGACATGACACCAAAAACAGCCCCAAAAAGAGATGCAATCAAGATTGTCATCACAATTATCCCAATAAGTGCTGTTTTCGTGATGCGACCATGAGTTTTTCTCTCCTCATTTTTTTCAGTCACAATTTCTGCTTCTTGATTGTTATATTCCATATCAATTTTTGGAAATATATTCAAGCCCTGCTCAAAAAATTTCCGTGTTTTTAAAATTTTATCACCCCAAAAAAGAACCACAAGTGTAACATTGAGTATTAGAGACCATATAGATTATACAAGAGGAAAAAAGTATTATTTCCAAGCGAAATGATCCGTCAGCAGACGAGCATTTCCCTGCCTACCGGCAGGCAGGTGAGTGAGTGATGGAAACAAAGTTTTCGTACCCTTTAAATTCCTCAAAAAAACTTTTCCAGGGTCAAACGAATGACCCTGGAAACAGAAAAAACTATTCTATTGAAATTGCATTTACTGGGCAGCTATCAACTGCTTCTTGACAATCACAATCACCGCATTCTTCGCTGGCAACATGTGATTTTCCACCTTCAATTTTGAAAACATTTGGACATAGTGATTCGCATGTCCCGCATCCGATGCACAAGTCTTCATTTACTACTGGTTTTGTCATATTATTATTTACCCTGTGAAATCGTGGTAATCCACATAATTTAACTGGGATTTTTAAAAATTATTTATTATTAAAACATTATCGACGCATCACCTTGGACTTTGGCTCTTTCTTGTTTTTCAAATTCATTCATCTTTTCATCTCGAAAATCAATTGAGCCGGTCTGCGAATTCCAAGTGAAATCAGCCATCGGCACGACAACCTTCATCTGCTTCTTTTGTGTCTCCAACCAATCTGCAAAAGTGTTCTTTGCAACAAAAATTTGTCTCAACTGCAAGACGTCTTCGCCATTCTCCTTTTTCCTGTTTTCAATTTCAACAATATGAAAGCCGATTGAACTTTCTATGATGGCATTTTTCTTAGGCTCATCCTTTTCAAACAAAACGGTTTGAAGTTCTGGCACCACTTGCGCTTTTTTCGCCCAACCAAGTTCCCCACCTTTTTCGCGAGAAGGTCCCTCTGAATAACTACGCACCACTTCGGTAAAATCTTTTCCACTTTCGAGCTGCTTTTGAGCCTGTGCAATTTTACTTTTAGCCTCGGCGCTGTCTGATGATTTTTCAGTTGCAACTTTTTGAGCCAACGCCTCCAAATACAAGCTTGGCAGAATCACCCGCTGTTTGAAATCATCCATGCTCCAACCATATGATTTGAGCAGATCCTCTTTCACATCATTTGCAGTTCCAAATTCATTGAGTTTTTGCGCAACAACCTTGTCAGCCTCAGTATCCGAAACAACCACGCCTTGTTGCTTGGCCAAAATTTCAATGATCTTATCCTCCACCATCTTATCCATGATTTCACGCTGTTTGATTCGCAATCTCTTTTTCCCATCTTCAGTCGTGAAATCCACGCGCAAACCATCGTTAGAAAAATCATGCACTTGATAAAATCTTTCCACTGAAGCTAGATTATCTTGAACACTGCTGATATACACGACATGCCGCCAGTCCACAATAGCCGCTGGAAAAGGCACCACCACTGCAATCTTGGCTGCAATCTTGGCGCCAATTTCAGTGCGTGTTCCATAGGCAAGCACACTACCCACAATCAAAACAAGCATCACCAAGATTAAAATTCCATATATCAATGTTGAAACTTTGATTTTCTTTTCATTGTCCACAATTTGTTTTTCCATGCAATTAAATTAATTTCAAATTAATATTTGAAGAAAAGATCCCACCATTTCAAATATATTGGTCGGTTGTCAGTGTCCTCAACAATTTCATCAGTGGCTGCTGCGACTTGCGGCAATTGACCAATCCCCTTCTTAACCACCACCACATTTTCATCAGGTTTCTGCAGATTCAATTTTTCCTTGGCGATTTTTTCTTGAAATTCTGGAGTTTGAAAATATGCAATTCGCTCAGTCATGGCGTCATTTTCATTTTGGATGCGCTGCGCCTCATGCTTCAAGGTTTCAATTTCTTTTTCAATAGTTTTGCTTCGATATGCCTCGCGCACCGCACTGGTAGAAATAAAAACCGCAAAAACAATTCCTGCAATAAAAAAAATCACCACAAATGAAAACTTCTTTTTTGTCATGAGCTATTATTGTCCAATAAATAATGAAGCTGCTGAAAAACCAATCATGGAAATGATTGCCAAAACTGAAATTATCACCCACGCAATATGTGCAAACCTTTTTCTTTTTTTATGACTCATAAATTTTTTATCTAATACCTTTTTATTTTACTAAAAAATGACTTAAAAGTAAACACGAAGTGTTAACGCTTAAGCACAGCCAGATATGCTTCCGATGGAACTTGAACTTTTCCAATGTTACGCATCTTCTTCTTGCCTTTTTTCTGCTTGTCCAAAAGCTTGTTTTTGCGTGTCACATCTCCACCATAGAGCCCTGAAATCACATCTTTGCGAAAAGGTCTGATCGTTTCGCGCGCAATGATTTTGGCGCCAATGGAAGCTTGCACCGGAATCACGAAATTTTGACGTGGAATGGCCGCGGCTAATTTTTCCACAATCCTTTTGCCCTCACTGTGCGCCCGCTCGCGCGGAACAATGCGCCCAAGGGCCTCCACGATTTCGCCAGCCAGCAAAATGTCCAATTTGATCAAATCAGATTTGCGATAGCCAATCACATCATAACTCATTGAAGCATAACCGGAAGAAACACTTTTCAAATCATCATGAAAATTTACAATAATGTCCATCAAAGGAACTTCAAAACTCAGTAAAATGCGTTCTAAATCAATATATTCAGTGTTCAGATATGTTGAGCGAAGTGTTCCCATCAGCTCCATGATTGATCCCAGATAGGTCGCTGGGGTGATGATGTCCAATTTCACATAGGGCTCAGCAATTTCCTCCAACTGCGAAGGATCAGGCATCTGAGTGGCAGAATAGATTTTTTTCATCTCATCAGAGCCGCGCAACTTGATTTCATAGACCACGCTAGGCGTCGTGATGGTGGGAGAGAAATCAAATTCTCGCTCCAAACGTTCGCGAATGATTTCTAGATGCAGCAAACCCAAAAAGCCGCAACGGAATCCCTTGCCAAGTGCCAAGTTACTTTCCGGCTCAAACACAAAAGAAGCATCATTGAGTTTCAATTTTTCCAAAGAATCGCGCATCGCATTGTATGCATCGCCTTCAATTGGATACATTCCAGCATAGACCATCGGACGCACCTCCTTGTATCCCTCGAGTGCCTGCACATGCGTGGCATCGCCTTCCACTGTGATCGTGTCTCCCACCCGACAAAACTCCACACTCTTAAGCCCAGTGGCAATATATCCAATGTCGCCAGCAGTCAGCATTTCAGTCGGAGAAAATTCCGGCTTAAAATGTCCCACTTCAATCACGCCTGATTCTTTTTGCGTTGCCATCATGCGAATTTCATCTTCGCGCTTCACGTGCCCATCCACGATACGCACATAAGCTAGCACTCCTTTATAGGTGTCGTATTTGGAATCGAAAATAAGGGCGCGCAGTGGTTTTTCACTGTCACCTCTCGGCGCAGGAATTTTTTCCACAATAGTTTTCAAGATTTGATCCACGCCTGCTCCGGTTTTTCCAGAAGCTTCCAGGATGTCTTCTTCCTTGCAACCCAGAATGTGAATGATTTCTTTTTTGGTTTTTTCCACGTTGGAATTTGGCAAATCAATTTTATTCACCACCGGAATGATTTCCAAATCTTGCTCAATGGCCAGATATAGGTTTGAGAGTGTTTGCGCTTGCACACCTTTCGTGGCGTCCACCAACAGCACGGCGCCTTCCACCGCAGCTAAAGAGCGTGACACTTCGTAGCCAAAATCAACATGGCCCGGCGTGTCAATCAAATTCAAAACATAGTCTTGACCAGCATTTGAATAGTTCATGCGCGCCGGCTGCAATTTGATCGTGATGCCGCGCTCTCTTTCAATATCCATCTGATCCAGCAATTGCTCTTTCATCCTGCGCATTTCCACAGTTTTGGTCACTTCCAAAAGACGGTCAGCCAAAGTTGACTTGCCGTGGTCTATGTGCGCGATTATACAGAAGTTTCTGACATTTTTTTGTTTATCCATAAATTCAATAATACACACAAAAATCGCTTTAGGCAAGAAAAAAGGTCTGCTGGCAATTGCCGACAGACCTTTAAAATTTTTCACTTCACCAATTCACCACGATGCTTCTTGAGAAAGAGGTTCTCCCTGACTCGAAAAACGTGTGCACGCTGCCATTGTCCATCAAAATTTGGATAAATGGTTCAGGGACATTGTTCAATGAAATACCATCGAACGAAATCCTGCACGCAATGTTTTTATTTCTTTGCTTGGCTCTATTAAGCATTCTTTTTAGCCATTTTAACCGTGATTCTTCTGAAGCGAAAACCTGTTTGAAATATTCTCCAGCAAGCAGTGGGTCAAGGGTGACGCAATTGTCCTCCGCAATGGCGCGGACAATCTGACTGTCGGTTTTTGCGCTTTCCTCGTCGGTCATTGCAAAAACCGTTGTCGCCACCATCATCATCGCCAATACCATCCAGATAATTTTGTTCATTTTGTGCCCTCCGAGGCTACTAAATTTTGCCATCAATATGACAATTTATAAGTATAGCACTTTTTGAGCATCCTGTAAAGGGTATGCCAAAAAATGGCTCCGTTGAGAGCCATTTATACCTTATCATTTTTCATTTACCATCTTCTTTATGAATTTGCTATATTCCAGTCACCTCCGTAGTGTCTTCGCCAATGGTCTTCTTGGCTCTGAAGACTTTGCGCGTTATCGACTGCGTAAATTGGAAATATTCCTTGACGTTGAAATAATAACTGGCCAAGCAGAAGGCGGCCAAACCTGCCCCACCTGCAATGACTAATTGAGTGAATACTGCCACAAAAGTGTCCAGCTCTCCTTGGGTACCAACGATGACTTTAGCAATTTGCGTCACAACTCCAGCAATCATGGTTGCTCCCACGATCCGCATGGTTGAATTTAAAATATTTTTCCCATCAATGCTGGGCAAGTTTTTTCGCAAGAATATCATCAACAAAACCATATTCACCATACTGGCAATTGAAAAAGCAATCGCCAAACCAAACACCGGATTCCAAGCCTGCGCAAATCTATCCGTAAACAACGCAGGAGGCAGACCAAGCACCATCCCCTTTCTCAAGAAGAACACCACTGCTGAAATGTTTATAGCTTCACTGACAATTGCGATATAGAGTGGAGTCTTAGTGTTTTGAATCGCATAGAAAGCGCGTGTCAGCAGCGGCAACAATGATTGTGCAAACAAACTGATTGCCATCAAGCCCAGCACTTGAAAAGTCAAAATTGTGTTGTCCCAATTGAATTTTCCAGTTCCCAGCAGCACACGCACTGTTTGCGCGCGCAGCACAAATAGAAACATACTCAGAGGAATCACGAAAAACAAAATCTGTCTGAATGTGCGAGAAAATGCATTCACAAATTTGTCTTGCTCATTTTTTGCACTAAGTGCGCTAAGCGTTGGAAAAACCGCAATTGCGAAAGAAACTCCAAAAAGTCCCAGCGGCCCGCTTTGGATGTTGTTGGCAAAATTGAAAACTGCCAAACTGCCAGCTGAAAGCGTTGAAGCGAAAATTGTGATGATGGTGAAATTGATTTGACTGACTGCAATTGTCAATGTGCGCGGAATCATCAACTTGATGACTTTGCGCACACTATGATTTTTCCAAGCATCAAAAAACATAGGCTTAAAATGAAAACCGGAAAATTTCACCGCTGGATATTGAATGAGCAGATGCAACAATGCCCCCAGCACCACTCCCCAAGCCAAACCTGCTGGACCAAAAGGCTTCACCAAGAAAAGAGCACCAACAATAATTCCTGCATTATAAAAAATTGGAGCCAAAGAATAGATCAAAAATTTCTTAAATGAAACCAGCGCTCCACCAAGAATACCACTGATGCCCAGCAAAAATGGACTCAGAAACATGATGCGTGTCAATGTCACCGTCAAGTCCATCTTGGCATCATGATATCCTGGTGTCACCAAATGCATCAGCTGCGGAGCAAAAATAACCAAGATGATCGAGACGATTCCGGTAAACAAAATTTGCAGACTCAAGATGCCAGAAGAAAGCTTCCAAGCTTCCTCCTCATTGTCCTTGGCGATAAGCTCTGTGAAAACCGGAATAAAAGCTGCACTGAGCGCGCCCACGATCATCAAATTATAAATCAAATCAGGAATGCGAAAGGCGGCATAATAGGCATCCAAAGTGTCGCCCGCGCCAAACTGCCCAGCCAAGATGCGATCACGGAACAATCCCAACACGCGAGAAGCAACTCCAGCCAAAGAAATGATAAAAGCGGCAGCAACCACTGACTGAGTCGGTTTCTCCTTTAAGAAATCACCATTTACAAATTTTTTAATCACAAATTTTTTTCAATTAAAGTTAATGTTAATGCCGAGCCAAGCCATAGGCACTCCTAACTCATCTTAATGCAAAAACACACTCATGACAATGCTGACGAATTTGTATTTCGTATTTCGTATTTCGTATTTCGTATCCTGCATTTTGCTTGATAAACTTTATAAACTTGATTCACCCAGTTAAATTGCTTCGCGCCAGCTTCGCTGGATTTAACGGGGTGAACTTTTTACTTTGCTAATTTACGCCAAGACCCGTCGGCGCACTGGGCGGCGTTGCGTCAGATGTTGCACCATCAATCGTAATCAGTTGACCAGCGCTTGCATTACCATCGGCATCAATGACGAACAAATAGGCATTTGCATTAGTAGCAAAACTGCCAGCATTAATTCTTATATCTATAGCATTGTCACTCCAACTGCTTGGAATCTGTATTTCAGTGTGTGAGCAATTATTATAAATTTGATTGTCACCAATCTCCACTCTTGCCCAAGAGGTGTCATAATAAACATCAGAAAAATATATTGTCGTTTCCACATCTTGCGTTGGAGTGTTGCCAAGATATTTCCCTATCTGAAAATTATCATACCAATTTTTTAAGCCATATCCAGTTGCAATATGTTTGATATCAGCCCTGTCGAAAAGCACGCTGCCATTAGACCAGACTTTCAATATTCCATCATTATTGTTTTCTGTTCCCACATCTATCCACATCTTCACATGAACCCAACTACCATCCAAAAAAGGAGTCGTATAAATACTTTCGGAATCAGTCAAGTTTGAATAAATCGGAAAATACAATTCTCGCACGCCACCATTATATCTCCAAGCGTAGGTGTTTATTGTTGGAAAATTGACATTATCAGTGCTCTCCCCTGGACCACTTTGCATTCTTACTAATTTCAATTGATGAGCTTCTTGCCCCATGGGCTGAATCGGCATTTCATACCACATCCAATAGTCGACATATCGTTTTTTTCCAACAACCGGAAGCTCGTCGCGCCATGCAACATCTTCCGCATAATAGGAAGGATTTCGAGTGAAATAAAATTTGGCCACATTATTCGTATTTACATGACGCAATTTGTTGGAGGAGAGTTGCGGTCTTTCAGAGAGAATATTGTCAGTGCCAACATTCCAACCATGCACACTGAGCAAATCTCCATCATTGCCAACATTAAAATCATCCCACACCAACGGAGTAGCTATGTTTATCTTTGAGCCAAAATCAGAGCCACCAACTGTCAGTACATTTCCATGCGTGAGTGTTTCGGCAATTGCATTCACGCTTGGTGCAGCCAAAACAAAATTCGGCACCACAAAAAAGATTGTAAGCAGAAATAATATTTTGAAAATTTGTTTTTGCATTTTGCTTGATAAACTTTAAAAAATTGATTCGCCCAGTTAAATTGCTTCGCACCAGCTTCGCTGGATTTAACAGGGTAAACTTTTTACTTTGTTAATTTACTCCAAGACCAGTCGGCGCACTAGGAGCAGTCACATCGCCACTGGTGGCAAATGCGATTGGGAAGCCAGCACTTGCAGTTCCATCTTCGTCAATCACAAAAAGATAGGCACCTGCACCATTCGCAAAAGAACCTTGATTCACCGTAACTTCAATATTTGCCGTTGGATTTCCAGCTGTAGGCCAAGCAGTGGTGGGTTGAATTTCACAATGTGTACGCGATGCCCAAGTTGCACTGTTGCAAATTTCCACGCGCGCCTGAGTGTTGTCAACATACAGATCATCATAATATATCTTGAAATTAGGATTCATAGGAACATCATTGATATCTCTGCAGGAAACTATGCTTCCACCCATCAACATGTACCTATAAACTCCATCATCAGCATCATGCGTGATGAAATCTGTCTTGATGGACTTTTGAACCTCATCGATATCAATCCTCACTGAGCCATCTGGCGCACTTGGCGCACTGGATCTCTTGAGCTTGAACTCGAAATCAAACCATTGATTGAATTTAAACAAATCATCTGGTGCACCAAGCGTGCTACTGCTTAGTCCACCGTTGTAATAAACATGTGGACTTCCACTGTTAAACCAACGCGTAGTTGTGGCGTTGTACCATGAATCCATTAAAACAATAGCTGTGTTTCCTTCTTCATTGATGGCATAAGCACCAGGCGAACTTGAAAATCTCAAATTTTTCCATTGATATTCGTCGCAAGCATTATTAGTGTTGTCCAGATATATCTTACCTTTAAAGAAAGTTTCATCGGAAAAGGTTGTGCCCATATCTCGCGACAACTGCTGAAATGCTGTGCTGTCATTAAAAAATCTGACTGCTTGCGTGCCAGCATAAGATTTCTCAGTTGAAATGGCTGGGGTTCCAGCCCTAACAACCCAACCACCAGCAGTTGGAGCGAGTCCAGCCGTATACGCTTCAAAATTATCCCAATAAACTGGGGCTGCATTTGTTTTTGTTTTAAAGCCACTGCCAGCAATGGAAACGCTTTGCTCATCCAAAATCACTGTCGGAACAGAAGTGATAACAGGAGCTGCACTTGCAAAATTTGGCGCCACAAAAAAGATTGCAAAGAGAAGAAATAATTTAATAAATTTTATTTTCATATTTTTATCATATAAGTACATCAGTCATACATCACTTTTTTACATCACCGAAAGTCCACTCGGTGCGCTGGGCGCAAACACATCGCCAGAACCATTTGCTGCTTCCCAGCCATAGATTCCCACATCAGAACGATTAACTAGCAAACCATCTGAATCGATTATTCCAGTTGTACTAGCTGATTTAAGGTTGCTAACGTCGGTCACGCAGAGCCAAGGCGAATTGGCAGTACTTGTTGGATGATACACTAGGCCACTATTTAATATCCAAGTTGTCCCAGCAAAAACTGTACCCGTATTAATAAGAATGTTATTTTTCACTTCCACCGCGCCCAACGGTGATAATGGAACAGTATTTCTCATGGTGCAATTCGAGCCATCTATATAAGCAAAGCCCAGCGCCCCAACAAGAGTATTGCGATAATAATATAAAACCTTTTGTGGAAGATCTGGTCTTTCAAAAAATTCATGCGCGAGCTTATTAGCGCCAATATTGAAATAATTAAAAGCCACTTCCAGATCATCAACTTCGGCCATTTGAGCATTCATGGCATTGCCAAAAATAGATACTCCATTTGGAATTATTATCTTGTTATGCCGTACCGTCATCCTGTCATCATTATCCTTAATGCCAATGGCTGAATTCACCCCAGACCCAACGCCAATTCCCCCAGCATCGTGAATATAATTATCTTCAATAAGCGCCTTGTTTGTATCATACAAGCTGCCTATTCCAGAACCGCCGGTAAAATAACTAAACTCATTATCTTGGATGATTAAACCATAGCCCTGTGGAGTTCCCCTGTTGATATAGATGAAACCTTCATTCAAGTTTGTCCCAGTGTTAACAGCAACCAAATTAATGAATTTGCATCTGCGAATTGTTTGAAAATCTCGCCCACCCTGTCCTTCTATACCATGATAATTAAAATCACTGAAATTCAAATTATCATACCAAAATTGATAAGCTCTTATCTCAACGTCATTATTTCCAGAAATATTCACCGCCTCATTGGGATAACCTATCCACGTGAATGGTGCATTATCAGTCAACTTTAAAGAGTTGCAAACACCACCACAATCAGTTCCACTTGCCACGAGAGGATAATTTCCACCCCTAAAATACAAAATGTCAGTCAAATGTGCAGCTCCAGTTCCAGCAATCATATTACTCAAAGAATTAAAGGGGCTGGCAATGGCTCCTGTTCCATTGGTTGGCGCGTTTGCATCCACAAAATAAAATCCAACAGTTGAAACAGCAATTGCCCAAGAAGTTGTCACGACAGTATTTTCGGCATCTGTCACTGAAAGCGTGATGGTGCCAGAATTTGCCTGGGGGTTAGGCCAAGAAATTTCCCCGGTGTCCTCATTGATAATCATCCCAACTGGTGCGTTGCTAAGTAAAAATTTGAAAGGATACATTCCGCCAATCACCGCAGCCCGAATATTATATTCAATCCCCGGATAAGCTCTGAAAATTCGGTTGGTTGCCGGAATCGCCGGACTGCCCGTGCCAGCAGGTTTTATATTGGTAATTTCCAAGGGAAAATTAGCCGCACTGGCAAAATTTGGCAGCATGAAAAACACTAACAAGAATAAGAATAATTTTAGAATTTGTTTTCGCATTTTACTTAACAAGCTTTAAAAACTTAATCTGCCCAAATTAAATTGCTTCGCATCATATTCACTGGATTTAATGGGGTGGACTTTTTGCTTTTTTAAATCACCCCGAGCCCAGTCGGCGCACTGGGCGGAGTCGCGTCCAAAACACCTGGCAATGTTATTGCATAGCCATCAGCATTTACATTTCCGTTTTCATCAACCACATAGACATACGCATTTACACCACCCAGCAATGCTCCATCATTAAAGTTGGCTGTGATTTGACCAGCGTTCCAAGCGCTTGGAATTTGAGTTTCACATTGTCCGCGAGTTGCCCAGGCAACATTGGGGCACAATTCCACTCTAGCTCTGGTATTATCAAGATAGATATCATCATTATAGATGTAATAATCTCCGCCAACATCATGAGCCACATAAAAACTTAACGTCAAATTTTGAAATGTTGTTCCGTTTGGTGAAATTCCCAAAGTCACATCTCCCACGGAATTTCTAATTTGATATCCATCCATGAAGGTTTGAATCTCACCATCAGCAGCACCTGGAGTGCTGGAAAGTTTAATGTAGAATTCCATTTTAGCCCATCTTCCTACGTCAGAAGGAGCATTGATGTCACGAGGGTCATAATATGTGACGTCAGTGCCAGTGCCGGATTGAATATAATAAGCAGGTGAAACTGCATCATAAAAAACTGTAGCACCAATATTGGGAGTGCTATGAATAAGATCAGTCCCTCCCGATGAACTCACGCGGGTGAGTTTAATATTACGACTTGCCACACCACCAACTCTCTCAACATAAACCCAGAAAGAATAATAGATTGTCGACAAATTCCCTATAGGGTGTCTTGTGATGGAGGAATAATTATCCACCCCAACAAATTGCGTCAGAGCTGACACACTTCCCGAATGCGCACGGATTGAGCTATAAACAGGACTATTGCCTGCATCTGGTATCCATCCATTTGTATTGATGATATTACCACTTGTTTCAGCATTGAAATTGTCCCATAAAACAGGAGCTGGAGTTGTTTTTGTCCCAAGATTTGTGCCAATAATGCTAAGTGTTCCAGCATTGATTGTTGCACTTGTGATCGAAGGTGCAGCCCAAACAAAATTCGGCAATATTAAAAATATCGTAAGAAAAAATAAGGATTTGAAAATTTGTTTTTGCATTTCTATATTATACCACTTTATATTGAATTTGTTTTCTGCTTTTCAACATATCCACACATTAAACTAAGTGTGAGATGTACGTACATCAGTCGTACATCACTTTTTTACATCACCAAAAGTCCACTCGGCGCACTGGGCGCAATCACATCGAATGAATTTACTGGGCCAATATATCTATCAGCAATAACGAGATTGTCCATATAAGTTGATTGGTCTTGATTTGAACGATTATAATAGACATGCTGAAATTCAAATTGATTGGTTCCAGGCGTATTGAACAATAAACCATCTTTAAATTTAAAATTATATGCAGCAAATCTCAAAACTCCATCAATCCAGATTTCATACACAGCATCAGACAAAGCTGGATCAGTATTTAATTTTGAATGTATCTCAATGACATACCAACGGTTCAGCTCCAAGTCTATATCACTAGTGGTGCTTAATGAATCATCATAACCCCTGTTTTGACCAGCATAGCAACCAGCGAATGGCACAGGCGAAATCCAGATATTTCCACTTGCAGGAGTGCATCCATCCTTATCAAAATGATTTTCGAGATTTGGCATAAAATTCTCAAACCTGCCCATTGTCGCACCAGGTGTTGTTCCTGCAGAATTGTTTGGTCTCATTGTGAGATGCCCTGTCAAAGTTTTTTCATTGAGATTTTCAGAATTATAAAACTTGGCAAATTTTTGTTGCACACTGGCTTCAAAACTGCCAGTCCATTTTTGATACCATCTGACGTAATACTCTGACAGCAAGGGAGTGCTGACAACTGTGGTGTCGCGCAAAAATGCCTCATTGGGACAATTGCCAAGATATGGTGTAATTAAGCTTTGCAAGGAACCTCCATTTGACCCCTGCGCGGCAACAGCATTTGAAAAATAACTGTAGTGAAAATTATTAGTATCAGTAGTGCAGCTGGAGCTATAATCACCCAGTGGCTTGTTAACATTGCCTCCCAAGAGGATTATTGAACCAGTGCCTTGATCTGGTACAATATTTCCAGTTTCAAAATCATGCGCAAAATATATGGTGCCGTCATTATTTGTGATATTTGTCAAATCTTCAGCGGCATTTGCAAGATTTGGCAATGCTAAAAAGAATGTTGAAAATAAAAATAATTTGAAAATTTGTTTTTGCATTTCTATATTATATCACGTTATCTTGAATTTATTTTTATTATATAAGTACATCCGTCGTACATCGTTTTTACATCACTAAAAATCCACTCGGTGCGCTGGGCGCAATCACATCGCCAGAACCATTTGCTGTTTCCCAACCGTATATTCCCACATCAGAGCGATTAATCAGTAAGCCATTCACATCAACAATGTCAGCGCTGCCAATTAAATTATTTAATGAGGTCACATTAACACCATTAATCAAATTCCCTATCAGCACGTTATTGTTAAATGCAATTGGTCCAGCACTCAATAAAGGATAAAACTCAACATTTCCAATAATCGTATTGCGATATAGATACAAATTAGTCGGATAAAAAACAACTAGCGCCTTTCCGTTGCCACCTGAGGACTTTAAGACGTAATTATAGGAAAATTCCGCATTGTCTGGTTGTGCCAATTCATTATATATATCGTAATTTGAAGCGCTGCCAGGCATAATTACTCTGTTGTGCCTAATCGCGTAATATGAATTACGCGCCTTTATTCCTATGGGCGAACAGAATGCAAGCACGCTATATGTCCCACCATCATGAATGTAATTGTCTTCAATCAGGGTGTTGATGCCATTGTATAAGCTGCCAATGGCCTGACCATCAGAATAATTCGAAAACTCATTGTCTTGAACAGTGAGACCATATCCACGGTTACTTGTTGCTCCACCGGAAGCGTAGATAATTCCTTGATTATTGTTTTGAGCTACTGAATTTGTGAAACCACTAAATGATGATCTGCGAATTGCACTGTAATGTCCAGTGCTTCCATACAACCAAAAACCATAATAATCCATGTTGCTGAAATTGATATTATCCAACCACAATGTGTCCGTTCTAATTATGAGCTTATTATTATCAATCGATACATTTTCATTCGGATATCCCAACCACGCCGATGGACGATAATATCCAGCTTGCACGCCTCCCATAAAAACATAACCGGCATCAGGTCCATATTGGCTCAATATATACGATCCTCCCCGAAAATACACAATATCATTACGACTTAAATCTGACAATCCTTGCAGCATTTCCGAAGCAGACTTATATGGCTGCTCGAAATCACCAATTGATAATCCCACATAGGATGCGTCTATAAAATGAAATCCGCCCTTAGTGACTTCAATTGACCAGGTGGTTTGAATCTGTTCCCCCACAAAATCAGTGACTGTCAGAATTATTGACTCAACCGTCATTGGATCAGCATTGTATATTTCTGATGATGGAATCCATGTGATCGTCCCATTTTCAGAAATATCCATTCCTGAAGGCGCATTGCTGAGAGAAAAAGTGTAGGGATAAACTCCGCCGATAACAGCGGCGCGAATGTTGTATTCAATATCTGGATAAGCTCTGAAAATTCGATTGGCTGCAGGAATCGCCGGACTGCCCGTGCCAGCAGGTTTGATGTTGGTAATTTCCAAGGGAAAATTAGCCGCACTGGCAAAATTCGGCAGCATGAAAAAGATTGCGAGTAAGAAAAAAATTTTAAGAAAGTCTATTTGCATTTTTATATATCAATATTTGTTTATATGTTTAATTCACACCCAACTCGGTTGGTGCACTTGGCGGGACAGTGTCAGTACCGCTTGGCGGAACATATCCTTCATATATAACAATGTCATCATAATCATGAACAAAACTTCCATCAGTTGTTTCTGATGGATAAAATTCTATATGACTCAAGAGATTTCCACCCGTTAGAGAACTTGAAATATCTTGCAAAGTATAAACCAAGACATCATCGATCCAAAGCATGATCAATCCGTCTGAAGCAACATTGGAGGATGGCACCTTGGAATATATTCTGAATTTGTGCCATTTGTTTTCTCCAAAATTCTCTGTCACACCCCCATCTGTTGTCCAATGCAAGGCCACCCTGCCCGGACAAGCATATTGATTATTTCCCAGAAAAGTGCAATATCCAGCATTCGCATCAATTGAGGTAACCGCGTTTGTTGGCACCAAAGTCCATGAGGTTGGACCTCCTGTGCCAGCACTGTCATTTGACATATATAGAGCTGGGCCGATGGTTGAACATCCAGGGAGTAAACAAGAATCATAACTAAGGTTCCATTGACTCATGATTGCGCCATAATAATAATTGCCAGTATCACGCACACGACTTCCCTTATTATTCCACAAGGTTGTTGTGCCACTTTGATATCTCTCCCAATATACGAAAGTTGCTTCACTTTTTGGAGTAAAATGAAATGAAGAAAAACCTGAACCAGTGTAATCAGTGGCTGCTGATGAATGAACCTTATGCAAATACGAGCCATCATCCCAGCCTCCAGCACTTGGAACTGAAGTAAATGCATTGAAATTCAATGAACTCCAAACAACTCCTCCATCCGCCAAAACCACCGACTTTGGATCAGAAGGTGTGCCATGGTCAAAATTTGCTTGCCAAAGAATGTCTCCTGGTGCAGCACTGGCAAAATTCGGCAAGCCTAAAATAATAGCAAGAAGGAAAAATATTTTCAGAATTTGTTTTTTCATTTTATTTTTCTATGTACGTACATCGTTTTTACATCACTAAAAATCCACTCGGTGCGCTGGGAGCAGTGATGTCATTTCCCAAGATAGCGACGTTGACATTTGCCGTGCCCATGGCTGAACTTGTCACCAGGCTGCCACCATTGTTTGTGGAAGAAAAAGAAACCACATTGCCAACTGTTTTGTAATAATAATTTGTATTAGGAGTCAAATCCAAAAACAAGCCTGTCAAATTCCCATTTTTAGGAATTGTCACATCAATGGAAGTCAGATTTACTTTGTCATTGGCAAAAATTGCAAATTGATCATCAACCACCACCCCTGAAAAACCAGCTCCCTCAATCAATCTATTGTCACTGTTTGAAACTCCAGGATCTTTAAGTGACATCACATTCAAAAAGTTGTCCAAGAGTTGCGGCTGCGTGGCTTCCACTTCAAAAGTCCATTGTCCCAAGTCTTTCCTCTTGGCATAATAATCATTGACTTGATCAGTGTGTGGGGCAAAATTATACAATTTTCCATTGGCCCCCATCGCATCGAAATAATGCGGGACTGAAACAGTCAAATAATTGAAATCAAGATTGGAAGTTGTGATGCTGTCAATTCTGTTCCAATGCTTATATGAATTGGCGACATATTTGTAAACCTGATATTCCCAACAAGAAGTGCTGGGGAATGTTGCAGTAATGGTGGTGGCAGTATTTGCCGTAATGATTGATTCATAGACATTGCCAGCACATTGAGTCCGAATGCCATAATTTTTCCATTGATCAGGGATCCATTTTTTGGTGGTGTCAGTCAACAATGTTGATGTCATGCTGCCTGGACGCGCATCAGCATCAGTTTGAATTTTTCCAATAAAATTGATTGTTTCAGCCGTGTCTCCTTCTTGAGTTGCACCACTGACAACAAGTGAACCTATTCCATCAGCTCCAACACCCAAAAATTCCAGCCAACGCGGAATGTCAGTATTGGCAATTGCAATGTCCTGACTGGCAATGTCCTGACCAGTTCTTAATGGTTTTTCCTTGACCAAGGCAGTGTCGCCGCCCCTGGTGACAACTTTGTTTTGTTTTGGCAAAAGCGAATCGATGTAGGTTGTATTTAATGGATTGGAAATTATAGCTGAAACATTATTGGTATTGGCTTTCATGCCAAGTCCAGTTTCATTTGGCACACTTTGCGCCACCGGTTCATCCACAGTGTGAATCGTCCAAACTTTTTTGTAATTCGGATCAACTGATTTCACACGGTCAAAAATGACCAACTTGTCAGGACGCAAATACAAGAATTCTCTTTCAAAAAAATCTATTTTCTTAGTGTAGGCCGCAGTAGCGTCCCCCACCGAATAGGTGTAGCCTGCCGTTGGATTGTGTTCAAACTTTGTCACATTGGCTGTCTCATAGACGCCCAATGGAAATGCCGATGATCCACGAGTAAGCGAAGCAGCACAAGCCCCAGTTGATCCATCTGGAGCATAATAGCATTCGTCAGTTTTTGAAGGATTTGTTTCAAAAATTTGACCGCCCAAATTGTCAGAAGGAACAAGCAAGGTGCCAGCGTGCAAAGTTTTTGTGGTTCCATCTGCATTGATATCAAAACTTTCTTGTGGATCAAAAATTTTCATCGTATTTTTAGAAGCGCTGCGAATTGCATACCAATGCTCTTTTTCATTGTCAGCATTTCCCCTGATGCGTGCGCCTGCTTGCACCACCACGTGCGCTTTTCTGCCCAATAAAAATGAATTGCCATCTTCATAGCGCCGACTGATTCCCTCCCCAGCAACCAAAACGCTGAACAAAGCATCGTTCGTCCAGTCACTGCGCATAGAAACCAAGCCAGGGCCATTGAAATATTTGGCCGTTGGATTGGTTGCTGGCGCTTCCTCTGACAAGTTGTCATCATAAAAAATCAAATCCCAAAACATACCTTCGTATTCATGTCCGCAAAGAACTCGATTGTATCCATTATTAGCAAAATATTGCATTCTCTTATCTTGATAGATTGAAGACAATGGCGAAACCGTATCCGCTTGAGGCTGAGTACTATAATCCGTTTGCGTATTCCAAATATTTGCCAGCCAATGTGCTTCAGTGCCAGCCCGCATACAATATGTATCCACGGCAGAATAATTGAAATGATAAGGATATTGCATGTTTTGATAAAAATCTCCTCGATATTTGTCACGCAAAAAACTTTCGGCCACATTCTCGCCAGTCAAATTTTTATATTGCAAGAACATATCAATTCCGTAAGAATCTTCTCCGCCATCATAGCCAAAATTATCATACATCCCACCAAAACTTCCCGGCAACGCATCATTATGTGTTGGGTCACCACCAACCCTTCTTTCGATGTTATAAAAATTTCCGCCAGGATAGAGTTCTTTTTTGGCACTGGCAAAATAATTGTTAACATTAAAGGTTGAACCCGATTCAAAGCCCGAATAAGCGAACAAGCCTGCGTACGCCAAAGCTCGAGTCACCCCAATAGGACTATGATATCCCCAGGATGAAAGGGCCGCATTGTTTGATTCATTAACTGAATTATAATAAAAAACATTTGATCCGACAGCATTCATCCTCTGGACAACATTTGTTTTGACCGCGGCGTCCAAATCGTCAAACATAATATCCAGCGCATACAATTCAGTCAGCCATGGCTCGCCAGTTGCTGGAATTGAAGCAATGAATCTGTCTTTATAAACTTGCAAGCCAGTGGCCTTATAAATTAAAGCTAAATTAGCCAAATCCACATTATGCAAAGTATCTTCTTTCGCCTTAATCAAATTAAACCAACTTGCATATGGTTCGCGAGCATTCGCTCCATACATGCGATCAATCGTTTGAGAGAGCATCGTTGAATCCAAGAGCACTCTTGGATGAGAAGCGCGGATTTGATAACCACCAGTTGTCCCCAGCCAACCATCGCCATCTTCATCAATTCCATTGTTTGCAACTTCTGGTGCCGCCTGCACGAAGTTTGGCACTGTCAAAAAGATTACAAATAGAAAAATTATTTTGAAAATGTATTTTTGCATATTACTATTATTATATCATATTTTATTTTGATATTCCGCATTTGCATTTTACTTGATAAACTTTATGAACTTTAAAAACTTTTTACTTTTCTAGTTCACCCCAAGTCCGCTAGGCGCACTGGGCGCAATCACGTCACCACTAGTGGCAAATGTGATTGGGAAACCAGCACTTGGAGTTCCATCTTCGTCAATCACAAAAAGATATGCACCCGCACCATCCGCAAAAGAACCCTTATTAATATTAGCTAAGATTATATTTCCACTTGCATCCCAAGTTGTTGTTGGCTGAATTTCTCGATGCGTGCAATTTTCATAAACTGCATTGTCGCCTATCTCAACTCGAGCAAAAGAATTGTCAATATATAAAGCATCCAGAAAAACTTTCGTCGTGCTACTTGGCCAGGGATTTTCAGAGACCTTGGTCCAGTGTGCAGAATCAATGTTTGGAGAAATGTTTGAGTTAATATCACCAGTACAACGATAACCATAAACCCTGGCAACAATTTCCCCCGGCAAAAGAACGCCAGCAGAAGTTGCCATGACTCGATCAGTCCAACCATCTCGATATCCTTTTCCAGTCACGTTAAAGGAGGATGCGTTGCTTATTATTTGATATATGAATCCCGGAGTTAAGGATTGACCAGCTGTTAAAATTTCATCATCAATCAAATCAACTTTTGCGCCTGCTTCATATAATTCAATTCTTCTTAGTGAGTCCCCTGCACCAAGAGCCCTTGTTGAAGTGTTTATAAAAATTGTACCTGGATTATTATTGACAGCTCCAATAGTTGAGAAGTCTATTGTTCCACTACTAACTATTTCATAAGAATTGCCACTATAAATATATGTCCCGGATTGAATCAATATTTTGTACGATTGATTCCAATTATTGCTATCCCTTTTTTGAGACCATAACCAAAAATTCAAAGAGTCAATATAATCAGTGTCCGTAGTTTCCCTCCATGCCAAGGTGTCTAAATCTGGAGTCAAACAATCAGATTGCAAATCTCCCGGGATAACTCTGGCGCACGCAAAAGTATCAGAATAATGATAATATTTTTTGCCGTTATACCAAACACTTCCAACATTGTCTATGCCGGAATACCACTGAGGAGAGGCTGTGATGGCAACTTTTCCAGATTGAGAAGAAACTCCGTATTTTGCATAATTAGGTCCAACAATTGAAACTTTTTCACTGGCATTTGCAACCCCGACAGTTCCCTGGTCAAACTCAACTTGCATATTATACCAACCCTCTGCATTAAAAATATTATAGTTACTTCCCAAAGAATTAGCCCAGCCACCGCCGATGGTAGCTCCCGTTGATCCCTTTGGTATATAAGTGCTTGAGCCTATATAATCACTATTTGGTTCTGATTGCTCCCAAAAACTATACGCGCGCTGAGAAAGACCATACGTGTTGTATCCAAAATTTGTTTTTCCTGTCGCCATATGAATAAACTTCAATTGCGTATCTATGTTTTCATTTAACATATTATTGGAAAAATCGGTATACATCCAAAAATTTAAAAAGATTTTATGTGTATCAGCAAATCCAATTTTATTCCTGACAAATGTTCTTGAAATACTGCCTTCAGCAGCTGGATCAAAAATTGTATTTGAGGCTGATGGATAAATGCTCATATCCAAGGAGGCTGAATCAGAAGTCCTTTGTTTCTCAATCGAAACTTCACCAGTTTTCTCAGATGAGTTTACTGCGTCATTCCACCAATTATTTGAAACTTCTCCAATATCTTTCCCAACATCGACTGAATTGAATTTTTCAAATCTGATCGGAGCTGAATCATTGCTTATCTTCGTTCCAAAATTTGCGCCAGCGATGTTCAATGTTGCACCATCGATTGTTGCACTTGTGATTGAAGGTGCCGCCCACACAAAATTTGGCAGCATTAAAAATGCGGCAGAGAATAAAAATATTTTTGGAATTTTATTTTGCATATTTCTTGATAAACTTTATAACCTTTCTACCTTTTTAAATCACCCCAAGACCAGTCGGCGCACTGGGCGCAGTCACATCCAAGACACCTGATAAGGTCACACTATAGCCACTTGAATTTACATCACCGTTTTCGTCCACCACATACAGATATGCTGTTGTGCCATCCAAAAATGCTCCTTGATTTATTGTGACAGCAGAGGATGTGTCCGACCAAGCAGTTGGATTTTGAATTTCGCAGTGAGCGCGATTACTCCAGGCATTTCCAGCGCAAAGCATGATACGCGCCTGCGTGTTGTCAACATAAACATCATCATAATAGATGTTATAATCCCCACCTTGATCATGCGCCACATAAAAAGGAAGCACAAAATTTTTATAAGTATGCGATTGAGGCGGTGCCTGCTGACTCGTAACAGTGATTGCATCTGTTTTATTCCAAGCTTCCACGCCATTGTCCCAAAATTTAATCGCTCCATTTGCAATGTCTACATCAGATGCTTTGCCATACATTTCAATATGATGCCATCCGCCAAGAGTAAGTACAGATATCCCATGATCGATTGGATATCTACTGGTAGTGTTCAAATCATTTGGACTCCAGTAATACAAAGCTGGATTTTCATTGAGATGCGTCACTCCCATGCCAGGCATCGTGACATTCGGATCTTTGTATTCGACACTCCCGACAGCTCTGGCTGTTTTAATATTGCGACTAACATCACCACTGACATGCTCTATAAAAACCCAATAAGAAAAATATACTTCACTCAGATCATTAAGTCCCATGTAGGCAGAGCAATTGTAATTGGAACCAAAAAATTGTGCCATGCCAGCGCTTGAGCCGGCATGTTTTCTACTTGTTGAATATTTAGGATTTGGTCCACCTGAACTGGAAAGCGACCAACCAGCAAGATCATCTCCATCTGCGCCAGATTCAAAATTATCCCACTTGATTGGCAAGGCAACACTTTTTGCTCCAAATCCACTGCCAGAAATTGCAACACTCTCAGCATTTGAAATGGTTGTCGGAGTGGGCGCAAGTATTTCCGGTGCCGCGCTCACAAAACTTGGCAGCATGAAGAATGAGATCAAGAATAAAGATGCCCCAATTAAATATTGATTCAATTTCACAGGATGAAATTTTAGAGTTTGCATTTTCATTTTTTCACAAAAAGCGTTCCAATGAATCTGTCTGTATCAAGTTTTGTCTCTGTTTTATGAATATTGTTTTCAATCTTGGACTCTGTTGGGAAATTCCACTTCATTGCATAATTTTCCGGATATGAAATTTGCGAAGAAAATTCAGAGCCGATGCTACCAGATTGTTTTTGTGCCACCAGAGAATATGAATCAACTTGCTGTTGATTTTCCACATACACTTGAAAAAGTTTGAACGGCAAAACATATTTATAAGTGATGGTCATGGTTTCTTGCGGACTCACATAGGTCCAATTGGCAAAAACCGTTTTGCCATTTTCTTGATACACTCTTGTGCCAGATTTTTCATCAATTTCAATGCTGTTTTCCTCGTTTTGCACATCACTATCTCTCTTGAATCCAAGAGCGTCATAATCCACTGGCGACTCGCTCACCTCGCGTGTTTGACCAGTCACTTCCAAAAGTTTTGAGCCTACTGGAACATACACGCGCATATAGTCAGCATTCACCTTGTTGAGCCATGAATATTGCGAATTTCCACCATTATGTTTCCTGGTGATTGAGACGGTGTCAATGATACTGCCATCAATTTGAATTTGTGCTGAATGCTCAATTTTTTCGGTGACGACCGCATCAGTTTTGTAGCCATTCACATTAGTGTTAATCACGCTAAGATAATCCTTAGATGTTTGAACGATTTCACCTGACCAGCCCTGCTCAGAAATCATTTGCTCCAACTCAGCATTTTCAGAATAAAACAGAATGTGTTTTTCCTGGAGCCCAGCAAGAAATGCTTGCATGGTTTTTGAAATTGTTTCAACGTCCTTACTGCTCAAAAGTTTTTCCAAAATCAGCGGTGCCAAATCTGACAAAATTTTCTTAGGCTTATTTTCCACTTTGTCATAATCAACCTCAACCTCATTTTGCGTCAATTCCACAAAATTCTCACTATCAAGCGTGACGTCATATTCAGGCATTTCAATTGGACCAGTGATTTCCAAAAGCTTTTGCATCACTGTCGGCGTGAGAGTGATGACTCCATCGGCAGTTGGTCCGCCAGTTTTTTCATAAAATGAAATGGCCTTTTTGGCCGACATCGGAAAATCTGCAAACCAATTGCTGTCATGCATGCTCCAATTGGCAGAAATTTTTTGGATCGGCAAAGGCGGCACAATTCTGTCTTTCAACTGTCCATCTGGATTGAAAATTCCATCAATAAAAAATTTCTTGATGTGACCATTGGCGATATCAAGCAAGCCATAGCTGCCGACAAATCCCCCCGTGGCTCTCATTTCTGAATTGTTTTGAAACAAGAACAAGTATTTGCGCGGCCCATTTCCACCCAGCAAATCCGCCAAAATATGACTGTTGTTCAAAAAGAATTCCAGTGCGCTTCGCAAATCAGGCAGCTGCTGTTTGACGAGCAAGAATTTGTCACGCTTATCTTCAGGCAAATCATCAATGGCAATGCGGTCCATATTCTGCTGTGCCAGATCCAATTCTTTTTTTGCTTCAATAATATTTGTCTGAGCAGCACTGAGCACATCCAACAATGAAACATTCAGTTGCTGAGAAGAGTTCGTAGAATTTTTGACTCCGGCAGCCACCTTGGCAACTTCATTGAAAGCTTTTCCAGCAGCAGCAAAATGCTTGCCAGCTTCAATTGCATTTTTTCCGGATGAAACTTTGGATGCAAACGGAATGAAACGAGTGGTGTCCAAAAGCATTCCACCCATGCTATCAAGTTGCTTAGAACCCTCTGCGAAATTTGCATACGCATCATCAAATTTTTGTGATGAACCTTCAAAATTCTGATGCGCAATATCCCCAACAGCCGAATTCAAATTTGCCATACCATCCACACTTGAGCCTAAAACCTTACCCTTTATTCCAAATCCACGACTTGCATAAGTAATGCTGCCAACGCTCAGAGATAAAATCAAAGCCACCACAGCAAAAGTTCGCAGTGAGCTGTTTGAATCGAATTGTAATGCAAATTTTGGCGGAGCAAAAAGATCTTGCCAAGAAAACACTGCAGCATCATCTTTTTTGGCAAACCAACTGCTTTTATTTTTTTTCTTTTTTTTGACTTTCTCAATTCTTTTGGCGATTTCCTGCCGCAATTCTTGAGCTTTTATTTTAGCTTCCTTCTCTCTTTCCAACCACTCGGCATGATCCTGCTGACGTTTTTCATTTTCCAACCACGCAGCCATTTCCTGATCACGCGCAGCTCTTTCCAGCATTACTTGCGATTCATATGCTTCTTGTTTTTGTCTGTTAACTTCAGCAATTTTTTTCAATTCCTCTTGATGTTCAAACGCCTGCAAACGGATGAATTCTGCCCGTTTCCGTTGCTGATCATTTTTTTGCGCCACAAGAGCAGCCTCTTTTTCTCTGCAAGAATTGTCCATTTTTGCCATCAAGCAACGCTGCTGATTTTCCCAGTGTTTTTTTTCTGCTTCAAACAATTGAATGCGCTCGTTGTTTCTTTTTTCCCTTTCAGCTCTGATTGCCAAATCGTGCTCAGCCCTTTCTTTCAGCATGCGAGCATATAAATCTTGCTGCGAGGCCAAATGGCTCACCTCTCTTGTTTGAGATTCATCACCGACACATTCCATTTGCCCTCCAACAGCTTGAATTTTTTTCCAATCCAAATCACCAGCCTTATCGACTGGTCTGACATCAAACATTTGAGGAATGATTTTATTTTCTGCCACTTTTTTTATAGATTTCTAATGTTTCTCTCGCCATCTTGTCCCAACTATATTTTTTTATTTGTTGATATCCTTTTTCAATGAGACTTGCCTGCAAAATCTTATCATCCAGAACCTTCACGATGGCTGCTGCAAGATTATCAGCGTCACTGGCATCAACATAATATGCGGCATCCCCCAGAATTTCTCGCATGCAAGCATGATTAGAGCAAACAACGACTGCACCTTTAGCCATAGCTTCCAGTGGTGGCAAGCCAAAACCTTCATACAGTGATGGAAAAACATATCCTTTAGTAAAACGGTATAGCACATCCAAATCTTGGTCTGGCACAAATCCCAGAAAATGCACATTGGAAACATTCTCCCTCAACACATCTTCCTTGAGACGTTTATAAAAAAAATCTTCTTTGCCCACCAGCGCCAATTGCATGTCAGGAAATTTTGCCAGCACAAGGCCAAAAGACTCAATCAACTTTGGCAAATTTTTGTGCGGATAAGCATTTCCAACATACAGCAGATACGGTTTAATTATACCATATTTTTCCAAAATATGATGCGGCAAAACATTGGAAATTCGACAAAGATCGTCACACGCTTCATGAGTCACATTAATTTTTTCTTTTGACATCGGATATTGACCAATAATATCATTTTTTGTAAATTCAGACACAGCAACAATGCTTCGAGCGCGCGCAATCGCACTGCCAATGATCCATTTATACGCCGCATATTTCATCCAATACCAAAGCGGATTAAGCCTTGTTCCCCGCAGCGTCGGAAAATGAATCAAGATTAAATCATGAATTGTGAGCACGAATGGACGTCGATACAGTAGAGGCACATTAAAATGCGGAAAATGCATCAAATCAAACTTATATTTCTGTAGAAGCCTTGGAAACAACAACTGCTCTGAAAAAGAATACCAGCGATAATCAGCCAACACTTTTGTGAAGTTTTTATTATATGGCACATATTCAGCAAAGTTTTCTTTGCGCAAAAAAACCACATACTGATTTTCGTGATCAATGGTTTCAAGATGTTCAATCAGTTTTTGCGTATAGCGCCCCAACCCCTTGCCCATCAGGCCAAAGAAGCGCGCATCAATTCCAATTTTCATAGATCTATTTTACCATTTTTTTGACAATAAAAAAAGCGATCCTTTTGGACCGCTAGCAACACCATCATGTCGCATTTTTAACCTTTCAATTTTTCAAAAATGGCCAAAGTTTCGCGAGCGCAGGTGCGCCAATTGAAACGAATGGCTTGGCGAAGGCCTTGAGCAGTGAGCTCACTGTGAAATTCGCGGTTCAAGAGCACTTCTTTCATGGCAAGATACAATTCTTCTGGCTTATCAGGATCAATCATCACTGCGCCGCCAGCAACAACTTCTGGCAAAGAACTGCAATTGGAAGTGATCACTGGCACGCCGCAGCGCATAGCCTCAAGCACTGGAATTCCAAAGCCTTCAAAAAATGAAGGGTACACGAAAAGCGAAGCCAAGGTATATACCGCCGCTTTGTCGTCATTGATGATGCAACTTGTGAAAATTATGTCATTGGTGAAGTTGGCCTTTCTGGCAGCATCCAAAATGCTGTCCACTTTCCAACCTTTGCCACCCGCAATGACTAGCTTATATTTGTCCAATTGCGGATTGCGCAAAGAGCGCAAATGATCAAAAGCTTTCACAATGGCAGTGATATTCTTTCTTGGCTCAATGGTTCCTAGAAATAGAATGAAATTAAATGGCAAATGATACTTCTCCTTCACTTCAATCAATTTTTGATCATTGCGATCAAGTTGCTCCATCTCCTGCGCCACTCCATTATAAATTCGCCGCACTTTGTCTGGATGTATTCTATAATGCGAGATGATGTCATTGCGAGTTGAGTTTGAAACTGCAACAATTTCATCGGCGCGCTTGCAGAGACTGCGGGGATTGATAAAATGATGCCAAGCGCGACGTTTGAGCGAAAATGTTTCAGGAAAAATTTCATACGACAGATCATGCACCGTGAGCACGAGCTTTGCCTGCCTGGAGAGTGCCACAAAATTGATGTTGGGCATAAAAAAAAGATCCACTCCTCCCAACATCTGATCAACATGCGGCCAACGCAAATACCAGAAACAAAAATTAAGCAACTTATTCGGATAATTAAATCTTTTCACCCTGACATTTTTGAAATGTGCAAAGATTCTAGCATCAAAATGCGAATCCCGATAGGAGTTCAAAAAAAGTATGTATTGATTTTTTTTATCCAATTCAAAAAGATTCTCCAGGAGATTCATGGTATATTCCTCAACTCCGGTTCTTTTGCCGTCAGTCAGGCATCTGATGTCAATTCCAATTTTCATAAAAAGTTTTCTTCCATGTCATTCTCTCCTTTGTTAAGGAGAGATGTCCATAGGACAGAGAGGTAGAGCGGTGCCAGAACTCAAACCTAACCATAATCTTCTCCTTACCTAAAGAGAAGAGGTTTTGTTTAATTTATCTGTTTTGAGTCGTTTCTTAAGCATACTCCACTCTGCAGCATCAGCCAATATTGACTCAGAACTAACTTTATATTCTAATAATATTTTCACGTATATAAAATTAGTTCTGAGAGTATTGACTTTTTGGTGAAAAAGGAGTATAATAAAAAATTGTGACTGATAGATGCTTACAAATAAAAGGCTCTTGCGAGCCTTTTATTTCTTTTCTAAATGCTTTTCAAATTCATCTTCAATGAATTTTTTCATTTTATCTTTAAAAACTTCGCGATCAAATTTAAGAACTTTGGAGCGAATGTATTCATTATCAAAGATGAGTGTTTGAAATTTGGCAATGGCTTTTTTAATATCTTCAGCGGTCTGCTGCTCAAAAAACACGCCCATCTTCCCTTCTTCCATGTGCTCTGGAATGTCTCCGCCGCGAAATGCAATGAGTGGTTTGCCACAAGAGAGCGCTTCAATGGCCACAATGCCGAAATCTTCTTCTTGCGGAAAAATGACCGCCTGACAATCTGCATAATATTGCTTAAGCTCTTCATCATCCACGCGACTGAGAAATTCAATGGTTGGCCCAGCAATTTTTTGCAGGCGCTTTAGTTCTGGTCCGCGTCCGACAATCTTGAGTGGCAGCTTCATTTCATTAAAAGCTCGGATGGCCACACTATGCCTTTTATATGCGATGAGCCTTCCCACCATCAAGAAATATTTTTCAGTTGCTTGCGATCTTCTCAAGGCGAAATTTTTTGTGTCTACCGGAGGATGAATGACCACTGAATCTTTGTGATAATATTTTTTGATCCGACGAGCCACAAAATTGGAGTTGGCAATGAAAACATCCACACGATCGGCGCTCACCTTGTCCCAAAGACGAATGTAGTTCATCGCGAAAGGAATCAATTTCTTGATAAGAGTTGGAAAATAGAAATCGCGAGTATATTTCTGACAATCATCCCAAGCATAGCGCATCGGCGTGTGCATGTAGCAAATATGCAAAGTTTCCGGCCGCGTGATGATGCCCTTGGCATAGCTGGATGAATCTGAAACCACCACGTCATAGGCGGAAAAATCAAATTGCTCAATGGCTGGCGGCATCAAAATTGGAAAAATTCGATGCCATTTGCGCGCAAAGGGAAAATGCTGCAAATAGGAAGTGTAGATTCTTTTATTCTCAAAAACTCCATGCATCGCATCTTTGTTATGCAAAATAGTATAGATGGAAGCTTGCGGATACAATTCCACCAAACATTCAAGCACGCGCTCAGCGCCACCATATTGAACCAAATAATCATGTACAAATGCAATCTTCATAAAATCTAAAATAAAAGGGTATTAATACCCCAGGGCAAGCCCTGGACCCAGTGGGTTTCCGAGGCAAGCCTCGAGGTATTAAACCTTTTGGTATCGTCGCTCACTCGGAAATGCTTGTCTGCTGACAAATCATTTCACTCGTTTCGCTAGATAATAAATAATCATGTACAAAATATTATTTCAAAAATCAACTCGCGCATTTTGCTTTGCTTGTTTTCTTTTTAGGACCTACGCAGCGAGAGCGAGTAAGTTTTTTGACTATTGATTTTCAGTCAAAAATGTTCCTAAAAAAGGAAATGAGCAAAGCAAAATGCCTAACACTAAAATCAACCCACCATCTGCGATATTTTTACATCCACCACCATCAATTGTATCCTCTTGTTTCCATTCCATTCATCTTTTTGAATGTTGCAAGCGACGTCAACACAATCATTTTGCGCAATTTTGGAATATCGATCATAGCCATTGAAACTTATTGCTTCAAAAACCTTTGGTGAGCCATCCGACGGAGACAAAAACAATTTGATATGCTTATTTCCAGTGCCAATGGTGCGTTTTTCCCTGACAATCAAATCGCGAATAACAAAAATTGGTTCGTCATTTCCCTGCCCAAAAGGCTTGAGTTTTTCCAAATCATCCACCAAATCAAAATCAATTTCTGAGGATTTAAGCTGCCCATCAATTCTAACTTCGGGTGAAATGTCGATTCCCTCCAGTTTATCATTAATTAACTGATTCATTTTTTCGTAGAATTTGTCCAGATTTTCATTGGCCACTGAAACTCCAGCAGCTTGAGAATGTCCACCAAATTTGACCAACAATTCTTTGCACTCTCCAATTGTTTCGATGATGTTGATCTGTGGAATGCTGCGAAATGATCCTTTGCTGACTCCTTCAGTTTTTTGAAAAATGGCAGTCGGCTTGTTATATTTCTGAACAATTTTTCCAGCCACCAAACCCACAACCCCAATTGAAAAATGCTCGCTGATTGCAAAAATAAACTTCTTATCCTTAAAAGCATTGTCAGCCAAAACCTTAACCTCATCCACAATTTTTTCAGTGATTTTCTGCCTTTCGGAGTTGTTAGCTTCAAGTTCAAGTGCCAAATCGCGCGCATACACGACATCTTTTTCCACCACCAAATTATAGGCCAAGCTTGCATGATTTATTCTGCCAGCGGCATTGATGCGCGGAGCAATATAAAAAGAAACTTTTTTAGTGTCGGGAATTTCATTTTCATCAATAACAATGTTGCCAACTGTAAACAACTCCAAAAGACCCACGCGACGTGTTTTGGACAGTACAATCAAACCATATTTCACAAAAAGCCTGTTTTCACCAATCAGTGGCACGCAATCAGCAATGGTTCCAATGGCCACCAAATCAAGCATCCATCTTGAAAGATGAATTTGCTCTGGCATCAATTTTTCAAAAATGGCTTGCACAACCTTAAAAGCCACACCCACTCCAGCCAAGTCCGCAAAAGGATAGCCGCAATTTTCTTGGTGCGGATTGATGATGGCAAAAGCTTTGGGAACATTTTCCGGCACATGATGATGATCAGTGATGATCACATCCATCCCAAGAGCATTTGCTTTCTCAACTTCAGCCACACTGGTGATTCCGCAGTCCACTGTGATAAACAAAGTGACATTTTTTTCTTTAAACATATCTATGGCATCACTGTTGATGCCATAGCCCTCTTTATGTTTATTGGGAATGTACACGAAAGAGTTGATTCCAAGATTATCAAAGGTTTCCTTGATGATGGCCGAAGAAGTGATGCCATCCGCATCATAATCACCAAAGATTGCCACTTGTTCTTTTTGGTCGCGAGCTTTTTTGAGGCGCTCAACAACTTTATCCATATCACGAAAAAGAAATGGGGAGTGCGAGTCCTTTTCATAGTTGGGCGCGATGAATTGTTCAATTTCTTTTTCATTGGTCAATCCTCGCGAAAACAACAATTTTGCAACCAAGCCATTTAGCGCTAATGAGAAGGCTGGCGGAATTTCTTGAAGTTCTTTAATTGTCCATTTTGCCATATTTTTCAGAATCTAATATTTAACCCCACATTCTCTAGTCCTTCAGTATAGCGCAATTATATGAATATGAACAACTTTGCAATTTTTATTTACCTATTTTCTTTTTAGGACCTACGCAGCGAGAGCGAGTAAGTTTTTTGACCATGATTTTCGGTCAAAAATGTTCCTAAAAAAGGAAATAGGCAAATCAAAATACCAGATACAACACAATTCGTGTTTATTAAAAAAGAAAACATGTGAAACAAGAAAATATGACTATTTCACCACCAAGCCACATTTTGGACACACAAAACTTGCTTCAAAAACTCGATCTTTGGGATTTGTCAATTTCAATTTGAGCGCCAACTTTTCACTGCAATCCAAGCAAAGATAGCTAGCTTGAAAATTAAGTTCCTTAGCCAACTTTTGCGCATCCAAAGCATAGGGATTAAATTCCAGCTCATATTCCCCGCCAGCCTGAGCAAAAAGAGAATTTATACGCTCAACCACTTCAATTGGACGAGTCGTGTCTCTGACAATGAAATCCTTCACACCCAAACTTTCCGCCCTAATTTTATCCTCTTCCCTGCCCATGTGCGAGGAAATGACAATTGGGATGCTGGATGTCATCACGGTTTTCTTGAGCGATTCAATCATGGAAAAACCATCCATGCGCGGCATCACGATGCCAGTGAAAATGACATCCGGAATCTCCTTGGTCGCCAAATCCAAACCTTCCAAGCCATCTCGAGCAGAAATGACTTCAAAATTTGCATTTTGAAATATCTCGACATACATCTGACACAATTCAACATCATCATCCACGATAAGAATTTTCAATTTTTTGTTTTCCATAGCATTTAAATGCTTAAAAAATTATCTTAATATCAACTGCTGATGATGCCCTTCCATCATTATAAATAAAGAGTGGATTAATATCAAATTCCAAAACATCCTCATTTTCCAGGGCAAACTCCATCAAGCCCTTGATAATTTTGGAAAATTCTCCAATATTATAAGCTTTTTGACCGCGCGCACCAGCAAACAAGAAACTGATCTTGCTTTGCATGATTTGCTCCTCAATAGCCTGAATCGACATAGGAGGAATCATGAAATTGACCATCTTGAAAATCTCAGTATAAATTCCGCCTAAACCATAGACAATCACCGGACCAAAAACACTGTCTTTCTTAATGCCTAGAATAATTTCGATTTGCTTGTCTTGCATCGGCTGCACCACCAAACGTTCACCAGCAAAATCAGCCAACAATTTTTTCACTGCAACTTCCAACTCCTGAGCATTTTTAACGTTCAAAATAAGAGCTTGCCTGTCAGATTTGTGTAAAACTTTGTCACTGTCAACTTTAATCACCACTGGATACTCTGAAATTTGTGGGATGAGACCAGTTGGCAATATTGCAGCATGAGTGGTTGGGTTGATGCCATATTTTTTCATCACTTCAGCTGCCTCAGGAAAAAAGAGTGCAGTTCTTTTTTCTTTTTTTGCAAGTGTAATGATTTTTCCAACTTCTTTTTTGCGTGCAGCAATTTGCACTACTTTAAAATTGTCAGCTTTAGCTTTTTTAAAAATGCTCCACTTGTAATATTTATTCAGTGCCGCAATTGCACTGTCCGGATTGGAAAAATTTGGAATGGAATTTATTTTCAACTCATTGATAGATTTTCTGACTCGGTCCCCTCCAATGAAAATAGTGGCCATTGCAGCAGCATAATGTTTCTTGTTTTTGATGATAACTTGAGAAATTTTTTCAACTGGTGTTTGTTGCTGCGGAGTGAGCACGCAAATGATGCTACCAACATTTTCCGTGCTGAGAATTTTTAATGTCTCAAGATATCTGTCCTCATGCGCATCTCCCAAGAGATCAATCGGATTTTCCACAGAAGCCTCCTGAGGCAAAACATTTTTAATTTTTTCTTTGGTTTTTTTTGCAAAATCAGCCAGCACAATTTCCTTATCTTTGAAAGCATCAGTGGTGAGCACTCCAGCTCCACCAGCGTTTGTTACCACTGCAACTTTTGCGTTTTTTGGCGCGTCCACAAAAGAAATCAACGTTAGCAAATCAAAAAATTCTTCCAAGTCATCAGCCCTGATCACGCCGGCTTTTTCAAAAGCCACCTCGATCATGTCATCGCTGCCAGCCAGGGCGCCAGTGTGAGATGAAATCGCCTTTTGTGCTTTTTCAGTTTTGCCAGCTTTCAAAATCACAATCGGTTTTATTTTGGAAACTTTTTTGGCCACCTCGATGAATTTCTGACCATTTTTAATTCCTTCCAAATACATGCCAATCACTTTTGTTTGATTGTCGCGCGCCAAATATTCCAACAATTCCGCTTCATCAATTTGCATTTTGTTTCCAACTGAAATGACTTGCGAGAAACCAATATGCTCCTGAGAAGCTCTATCCATCAAAGCCACAGCCAGCGCGCCAGACTGAGAAACAAAAGCAATGTTGCCCTCTTTTGGCATGCCGCCAGCAAAAGAAGCATTGAGATTTATTTTTGGCGCGATAAAACCAAGGCAATTTGGTCCCAAAATGTTCAGACCATGTTTTTCAGCCAAAATTGCCAAATCTTTTTCTCTCTTCACGCCTTCCGCCCCAATTTCAGAAAAGCCCGCTGAAATGATAATGAAATTTTTGGTGACATGCATGCTTTCGCGCACAACCTCCAGCACAAATTTAGCCGGCACCGAAATGATGGCCACATCCACTTCTTTCCCAATCGCAGCCAGCGATGCATAGCAACGCTTCATTTTGAGAATCCTATACGAAGGATTGACCAAATACACCTTGCCGCGATATCCCAATTTCAAAATGTTGTCCGCCAGCACGGTTCCAACTTTGCCTTTCTTGCTGGAAGCACCTACGATTGCAATTGATTTAGGAGCAAAAAGATTATCCAAACTATTTTTTTTCATATTTTTTGTTTTAATTTTTTTCACAGCTATATATCTCATATTATACATCTTTTTTTTCTTGATGTAAAAAGAAAAGACCCATCAACATTTCTGTTGATGGGTCTGAAAATTGTGCATTTGCATTTATGGAATTTGCGATAGTGGCAGAATATAGAGCATGTTACCACCGGAAACAAAATACATATTACTGCCACTAATGTACCATGGCACATTGGCAATAATGGCTGGTGGCTTGATCGTGCTGATCTCGCCAGTTGCTTTGTCCACCCTGCCGACTCGATTGCCGACAGAAACAAACAAATTTCCACTGGCATCAAAGCCCAATTGCACACTGTCCGTGCCAACTGAAATGCCGGCCGTGTTTCTGAAAGCTGGATTGCCAATCTGCGTCAGAGTCAAAATGCCATTCACTGCTCCGGCAATATATGTTGCATTGCCGTCAGTTTTGACATCATGGATCACTGGACTTATTCCAGTTGACCAGAGGACAGGTGCTTGCAACACAGTGGTGAGGTCGCGGGCATATTTCATATATTTCCCGTTGCCGACCACAACAATGCCACCTGCATCCACCACCAGAAATTCTGGATCGATTTCAGGTGCCACCACTATTGGCGGATCACTGGAAATCATAGAAGCGTAGATGAGCGCAGTGTTGCTGAATGGAAATGGCGCTGGCAATGGCACTTGCGGTTGGATTCTTCCAATCAGCAAATTGTTGCCGTCAATGACAACCTTGGCTGATGTCAGTCCATAGCCAATATTGGTTTCTGAAATGAGTCCGCCGTTACCAGCCATATCATAGGCATAGACATTCCAGTCGTGCAGTGGCAACCGCTCATATAGAACTATGATGCGAGTGCCGTCTGTGATTTCAGAGTGAGGAATAAAAGTGTTCCCCGCTGGAGAATCAATCTGATTTTTCCAGAGTTCATTGCCACTGGCATCCAAACGAGTCAAGATGCCCTTGTTATTGCTCGCCACCACACTTTCGCGTCCAAGCGCAATGCTGCCACCAGTTGTGTCAGGCACGACAGTCATGTCACGCTCAAAACCACTAAAATCTTTCAACAAAGTGGCCAAGGAAACGCCATCCCGCTCTTTCCAGAGATCTTTTGTGCCAACTGCAGGGCGATGATCTGTCCCGCAATTACTGGTTTGAATGAACTCATCCCCCCATGGAATCGTGGCTGGATCAGGCGTCCAAGAGTTGTTTACACAAGCCACTGGAATGCCGGCATCAACAGACCTACCACCACTACAGGCAACTAAAAACATCATCATGCACATCACACTGCACAGCATTACCAATAATCTGAAATTCGTTTTCATGAACTTCTCCTTTCACTGCTTGTTGGATTTTATGGCTTTAAAAAGCCCCTTCTATCTTAAAAAAACCTTATAAATTGTCAAGCAACTACGACATACAATTATACACCTTTTCATGGGAATGTCAACTCCAACACAACAGCAACTGCCCTATTTCCTCCACTCAAATGAATTGATGAAATCCTGGAAATCTTGCTGGAAAAATTTGTATTGCGCCTTGCCACTTCCGCAAGCAATCAAATAATCTTTTCCATCATTGGAAGTCATGAGCTGAGTGATTTGCAAAGTGTTGCCAAGCGGATCAGTGAGCGAGAAGTTTGTTTGCATGGCATCGCGACCATCCAGCTTGATTCTCTTACTGGAAAAATCGGCAAAGCCTTTCACATGAATAGCAAGATCCTCCTTGATAGCATCAGCAATCTCCTGATCGCTTTTGGCAAAATTTATGCCCACCCCGCTGCTTCTCACGTCGCAGCCCGTGCGCTGATCAGCCTCAAGATAAAACCCTGCCAAATAGTCAGCGCCATATTTCTTTTGCTCATCGCCATCAAAAACATATCCCTCGGGAAAAGAAAAAACAAAGGCAGTGGCAGCATTGGAATATTTTTGATAAGTGACAACTTCCAGTGGAGCATGCATGCGAATTCCAAAAGGATTTGCCACCAACATCCTGACACCCACAATAATCACAGCTATGACAACAAGCAATGCTAAAATATATCCTATTTTTTTCAAATCTTTTTTCCAGCCTTCTAAGTCCACAAGCTTTTTCAACAAAAGATTTTTCTGATCAACAACTGGAAGTTCCTGCTCATCATCCTCGACAATTTCGATGTGAGAAAATTCTTGCTCTGTCATATAATTATTTTCTTAGTTGAAAACAAATTGGAAATTAATTGATTCCTGGTTTCCAATTGTTTGATCCGATGCAAACGAAGAGATAGGCAGTGGCGATATTTCCACCCACAGTTACGATTTGCCCATCAGTCTTGATGAACATTTCACCTTTCGCACAAACCAACGGAAGCACGGTTCCATTAGGGATTTTTATTTTTGCAGCGGAAAGATCGAGGCTGCCATCCATTGCAATGTTGTTTACACCAGTAATGTCATTGTCACTCATATCAATTCCACCATTAGCAGTGAGTTGCCCATCAAGCGTGAGTCCTCCGCTGGTGGTGAAGTCAGTCCCAGCATTGCCAATGTTTTGAATGACATTATTATGCATATCCAAATTGCCTCGCATATCTGAGGTTCCAGTTATATCAAATCCTCCAGTGGTAACAGTGAATCTTGATCCTGAAGTGAGTGCTCCACCGAAAATACCATTACGCTCAACATTCAAATCAGCAACCCCAGCACCTGAATTTATCACTGATAAAACAGTATTGGAAGCACTGCTTAAATTGATGGCACGGGAAGTGTCAAAATTTATATTTCCATTCAAATTAAGACCACTGAATCTGGCCACACCATTGGTTCCAATTCCCCAATTTCCACTTTGCACATCAACTGAAGCGGATGAATTTCCAATTTGGATTTGTGATGCATCTCCACCAGAAGTTCCCAATTTAATAAATGAAGGAGTTCCATTATTGCTTTCATTGGTAAGTCCGGTCAAAAAGTTGATAGCATCAGCATAGATTGTTGACCAGCGAGAGCCTGAAGTGCCCAAGGTTCCTTGCCCAGTCACATTCCCTTCAACATTCAGATTTGCCACTCCTGCTCCGGTATTGCGAATGAATACATCAGAGCTGCTGGCATTGTTTCCAACATTCAAGCTCAATGAATTTGCTGAAGAAGAAAGATTTCCGCCAGCAATTGTCGCTGTTCCATCGCTAAGTGTTCCAGCAGAAATGTCACCAGTTGTTGCAACATCAATGTCTGAAGCTAAATCAGCTCCCACGATTGTGCCGTCAGCAATTTTGTCAGTTGTCACAGCATTGGCTGCAAGTTTGGCGTTGGTGATTGCACCATTAAGCACAGTGTCTGCAGTGGTGGCGGTGGTTGCATTTCCAAAAAGATTTCCGACAACATCTCCAGTCACATCGCCTGTTACATTTCCAACAACATCGCCAGTCAAATTTCCAGTCACGTCGCCAACAACATTTCCGGTTAGATCACCAGTTACATCGCCTGTTACATTTCCAGTAACGTTTGAAACGATACCATTGGTAAATGTCTTGATACCTGAAATTGTTTGATCAGTTGTCGCATAAACTCCATCAGTCACAGTTGCTGCATTGCCTGTGATGTTTCCAA
>JAAXUC010000031.1 GCA_013336225.1 Candidatus Moraniibacteriota bacterium | reverse complement strand
GCATTAGACGCCTGTGAGGCAATTTCATTGATTGAATCATCCTCTTTAATGGTTACTTGCTCAGTCTTGTTGATGACGGTCACGTTTTCCGCGCTGCGCTTAAGGAGATTTATGCGAGACAAATATTTATTCACACGAATAAATGGCAGCACTTTTTGATCAAAATACACCCCGCCAACTCCACCAACAACAAAAATGACGATCAATATCAAAATTATTTTGGCTGATTTTTTGATGATTACTTTTTTTTCAATCATGATGAGTTTTTTGCTTTTATTAAAAGAATTTAACTTAGACCTACATTATGGGCAGCCAACGCGTGCTAGACAAAACCAAGGCCACCAATAATCCGAAAATTAACATGTTTATGATGACACGCTTTTTTGATAAGGTATTCAGAAAATGGCATTGCACCAGATCCCAGAACACATAATAGAAAATAAGGCTAATGACGCCTGTTGTCAAGTAACCAAATGGCCAAAAATTCAAAACCCAAACAATTTCCGCCATCACAAAACCCAGCACCAAACTGAAATTCAAAACATTTTTTTTGTCATCATTGATGAGCCAAAAATATTGAAAACTAACAAAGACGGTCATCAACATCAACATTGCCATCAAAATCCAAAGCGAAATGTTGAAATTGAGATAAATTCCATAGGCCGTGGCATAGAACAAGAAGATTGTGGCCACGCTACCGGCAGCGATGATTGCTCTGGCAGTGCGATCCTTTTCGCAGTTTTTGAGGCGATATAAAGCAAGATGCAAGAAATAATAAGCTATGGCACTGAGCAAAATGAGTAATTGTTGCTGCCTGATGGATTGAACGAAATACAAAAATCCTATCGTTGAAATAACCAGCAAAAGTGGAATCGGGGTCATGGAGGTGCGATGAGAAATACGCTTGGCGATTTGATAGAAATATATAAACAACAAGAGAAAAGCGATCACAGCTAGCCAGCTTCCACCTACTGTCAATGAGGAAAGTGTCTCACTGACATTGTCGCTTGCAATAAATTCGAGAGTAAAGAAGAAAATTAGACTATATAGAAATATTTGAAAATGAAAAAACATAAAATGAATTTGCGAAAAAATTTAAAGGAAAAATGAGGGATTCGGCCTGCTCACATCCTTTAATCCCCCTTATTGCTCATTTTCGCACTTTGTGGCAGATGTGTCAAAAAAGCTATATTTTAAAGACTATTTTTTCCTTTTCCAGCTGAACTTTCACCGTGTCCCCTTCCACGATTTTCTTTTCAATAATTTCCAAAGCTAATTCATCCAAAATCTCATTTTGAATGATGCGTTTGAGTGGCCTTGCCCCATAGGTCGGATCAAAACCTTTTTGCGTCAAATATGCCTTGACTTCATTGGAAATCTTGAGTTTGATGTTTTTTTCATCCAAACGTTTTTGCACCAAAGCCAATTGCAAATTGGCAATCTGCAAAAGAACTTTTTTACTCAGCGGATGAAAAATGATCAAATCATCGATTCTATTGAGGAATTCAGGCTTGAATGCTTCGCGCAAACTTGCTTGAACTTTGGCGCGCATTTCATTTTCGCTCATGACATCCTCTTTGCGTTCGCTTTGAAAACCAAAAGATTGCGCTTTGAAAATAATCT
>JAAXUC010000008.1 GCA_013336225.1 Candidatus Moraniibacteriota bacterium | reverse complement strand
ACAACTGGCACACTTTGCTGACGATTGACCGTGCCTGAATTGTTGACCACGCTGTTGATTTTATCCGCCTTATTGCTCAAGATAAGTTGCTGAGCATTAAGCGCGTAATCAACCATTGATTTATATTGTTGAGCATCCAGTTCTGCTGCTGCCAGAGTTGCCTTTTCAGTTTTTTTTTGATTGATAAAAAAAACTCCACTTGCCACAACCGACAAGTTCATCACAAAAAACATTATCTTCACACCATGTTGTTTTAATTTTTCCAATAGCATTATTTTTATCTTATGAATTTAATATAAATTTACACATATCCTCAACTCAAGATTACTACGCGCATAATTCATGTTTTATTCACCACGCTTAATATAGATTTATTATAACAAAAAATAACGCTTTATTAAAGCATTATTTTTCAACTATTTTTTCGTATTCCACAGATGGCAAAATTATTTTCAATCTCAAGCTTAATCTTCTCCAAATCAATTTTCTGACCTTTTGTGAGACTTTTAATTTTTGGATCAAGCACTCTCATTTCTCGATATTCTTGCAGGTAATATGCCTTTGCGCCTTTGATCCATTTAGCGATTTCCCCAAAATCTTGCTCACTATGAATTCCTGGCACGACCGTGGTGCGAAACTCATATGGAATTTTACTGTTCATGATCAATTGCACACTCAATTTGATGCGCTCAACGTCAGCTTTAAGGCCAACTGTTTTGCTATAATTTTCAGGTGAACTTTTGATATCCATCGCGATAAAATCAACCAACTTTTCGCTGATCACTTTTCGCAGCACATCGGGGCGTGTTCCATTGGAATCAAGTTTGACCTTGAAACCCATGGCTTTTATTTTTTTGATAAACTCAATAATGTCGCTTTGAATAGTTGGCTCACCGCCAGTGATGCAAACTCCTTCCAATTTTCCTTTGCGCTTGGCCAGATGAGCAAAAAATTCCTCTTCCAAATTGTTCATTGCTGGAAATTGCGACTTGATCACCAATTCAGGATTGTGACAAAAGCCGCAACGAAAACTGCAACCCACAGTGAAAACTGTTGTTGCAATCGTACCAGGAAAATCTATTAAAGTTAATTTTTGAAAGCCACCAATGCGCATAATAAATTTTTATTTAGGAAATTCGAGGCGATATCTCCATAAAGAAAATATCGCCCCTGTTTTCTCAAATCAAATTGCAATAACTAGCAAGGGCAAGCTTCTTGCTCAACCATATATTCATTGCGATCAGCAAATTCTGCTTGCTTGCCTTTGTTCCATTGACTCACTGGACGAATATATCCAACCACGCGGGAATACACTTCTGTTTGCCTGAAATTTCTCAGCACACTGTCTTTTTGATGACAAACTTTGCATTTGGTGTAAACTTCGCTGCCAACTTTGTATGGCATATATTCTTCATTATTTTCGATTGCTTTGCCGCAATCATGGCAGGTGTATTTCTCGGACATATGTTTGTTTTTCATATTAATTTTTAATTTAATTATTTCTTCTTACTAACTGTTTCGATTTTTTTTGCAGGCACCGTTCCGCAATTTCCGTTTATATATTCTTTGCGATCAGCAAATTCAGCTTGCTTACCTTTGTTCCATTGCTCCACTGGACGAATATATCCAACCACACGAGAATAGACTTCAGTTTTTTGCTCAATCACACACTTAGGACAAATTGGTTGCTCGCCAGCAATATATCCATGCACTGGACAGATGCTGAAAGTTGGCGAAAGAGTGAAATATGGAAGCGCATAATTTTCAGCAATTTTTCGCACCAAATTCTTAACCATTTCAATATCCCAAATTCTTTCTCCCAAAAATCCATGCAGCACTGTGCCTCCAGTGTATTTGGTTTGCAATTTCTCTTGCAAATCAAGAGCTTCGAAAAGATCATCTGTGAAATGCACTGGGAGTTGCGATGAATTGGTGTAATATGGTTCAGCGCCATCATTTCGCACTGACATGTCGTTGGCAAAAATGATGTCTGGGAATTTCTCACGATCTTTGCGCGCCAAACGATATGATGTTCCTTCAGCTGGTGTTGCTTCAAGATTATACATGCTGCCAGTTTCTTCCTGAAACTTGAGCATCTTTTCTCGCATGTGGGTCAAAATTTCTTCAGCCAAATCCTGTCCTTCCTTAGTGGTGATGTCTTTTCCAACCAAGTTAACCAACGCTTCATTAAGTCCAACTAAACCAATGGTTGAGAAATGATTTGACCAATATGCACCTTGGCGCATTTTGATCGCATCCAAATAGAATTTCGTGTATGGATATAATCCTTTTTCAGTCAGACTTTCCACGAGTTTACGTTTGGTTTCCAAACTCTCTTTGGCAATATCCATTAATGAGTCTAATTGTTTGAAGAATTCTTTTTTATTTTTAGCCACATAGCCAATGCGCGGCATGTTAATTGTCACCACTCCAACGCTGCCAGTTAGTGGATTTGCCCCAAACAATCCTCCTCCGCGCTTGCGAAGTTCGCGATTATCCAAACGCAAACGGCAACACATCGAACGCGCATCATCAGGATCCATGTCTGAGTTAACAAAGTTTGCAAAATATGGGATGCCATATTTGGCAGTCATTTCCCAAACTGCGTCAAAACGTTTGTCTGTCCAATCAAAATCTTTGGCAATGTTATAGGTTGGAATTGGGAAAGTGAAAATTCTTCCGCTTGCATCTCCCTCAGTCATCACCTCAGCGAAAGCGCGATTGATCATATTCATCTCATCTTGAAATTCGCCATAGGTTTCCTTCTGTGGCACGCCTCCCAAAATCACTGATTCCTTGGCTAGCATGCTCGGAGCTGTCATATCCATAGTGATGTTGGAAAATGGAGTTTGAAAACCCACGCGAGTTGACACATTCATATTGAAAACAAAAGATTGAATTTCTTGTTTCACTTGGTCGTAATTCAATTTGTCATAGCGTACAAACGGAGCAAGCAAAGTGTCGAAATTTGAAAATGCTTGCGCTCCAGCAACTTCCCCCTGAAGAGTGTAGATAAAATTAACCATTTGCCCCAAAATTGAACCAAGATGTTTAGCTGGCTTACAAGCAACTTTTCCAGGAACTCCCGTGAAACCGCGACGAAGCAAATCTTGCAAATCCCATCCGCAGCAATATGCTGCCACCAATTGCAAATCATGAATATGAAAATCCCCACTTTCATTGGCCTCTCTGATTTCCTTTGAATACACGCGATTCATCCAATACTTGGAACTAACAATTGAAGCAATATAGTTATTAAGTCCTTGCAAAGAATACGCCATATTGGCATTTTCTTTCACTTGCCAATCAAGCTCTTGAATATACTTATCCACCAAGCTCACAGCTTCATCCAAGGAATGTTCAGTTTCGCGAATTTTTCGATGTTGTTCGCGATACAAAATGTAAGCCTTGGCAGTGTCATCGAAATCCAAAATCATCAGCACGCGCTCAACCAAATCTTGCAATTGTTCAATAGAGGGGATTTCGCCAAGCTTAAAATTCTTATTTAGCAGTTGTACAACTTTGTCTGCAACTTTTTTTGCATCAGCTTTGCTTCCCTCTCCAGTCACTGAAAAAGCACGCTCAACAGCAATGGCAATTTTCTTTTGATCAAACGGCACCACGCGCCCACTTCTTTTCACTAATTTTTTCACCTGATTTACAACTTTTTCTGTTTTCGGTTTTGCAGACGTTTGTGACACTATCTTTTTTACTGCCACAACTTTTTTTGCCACAGCTTTCTTCTTTGAATTTTTCTTTATTTTTACCATATTGATGTTACCCCTACAGTATATTTAGTTATTTATATTTTAAAAATGTTGGTTTATACGCTAACTCGTTTCTCAGCCATAGGCTGATCAACCTTCGGTTGACATTTTCTCCATCTCCTTACGAAAACTGTCTGCCGTCTTAAAACTTTTATACACACTGGCAAATCGCAAATATGCCACATCATCAAGTTCTTTCAATTTTTCCAAGATCATTTTGCCGATTTCCTTACTGGTGATCTCATTTGATTCGCGGGCTTGAATTTCATATTCAATGTCGCCGATCGCCTTTGAAATCTTTTCTTCACTGACTGGTCTTTTTTCCAGAGCCTTATGTAGCCCTGCTTCAATTTTCCTGCGACTATATTCCTGCCTGCTGCCATCTCGCTTAATCACAATCAGACGCATGATTTCCATCTCTTCATAGGTACTGAACCTTGCCTGACATTTTTCACATTCCCTGCGTCTGCGAATGGCTCTGCCATCATTGGTGTCGCGCGAATCAACGACTTTTGTGTCATCGTGTCCGCAAAAAGGACAAATCATATCGTTACTAAATTTTTAATTTTTAATTTTTAATTTTTAATCAAATCCAAATGACTCAATTTAAATTCAAAATTCTAAATTCAAAACTTTACATTTAATATTTAAGCTCTTTTATATTTATTTTAAAAAAACTCCCACATTATAAACTTTAAAAACTTTCTAACTTGATAAACTTTTCAGCACTTGACAACATTTATTTTTCACTCTTGTAAAACTTGACAAAATTCATTTTTATGAGCTTTTACACTATATGTTGTGTACCGTTAGTCCATTATACCACAAGTCAAATATCTGCCAAGCTCCCTCTTTTGAGCCATTTTTGGAAGTTATGCACACCTACCCACAATGCTTAGCAAGTGAGTTTGCATGCGAAACATTGCGGGTAAATGTGTATCACAAAAATACAAATGACATAGCCTATCCCAGCAATTCGCCATCAATAGCTAGGGATGACATAACAGCAATTAATACAAACAAAAAAACAGGATTTCTCCTGCATTTTTGTCACTAATTATGAGTTTTAAGTTGATCATTAAGGCGCAACTTCTCGCCAATCAATAATACTTCGCGGACAAAGAGGACAAGTAGTTGTCTCATTTACTGGACAATTAGCAGTAGCATCACAAGCAATTGGCCCACTACAATTAGTGGAATCATATTGCCAGCAGGAATATGATTTAGAGGTGATATTTTGCTGACAAGTATCAACACTGCAGTCAGTTATTGTCGAAGTGCAAACAGGAGGACCATATGTTGATGGTTTAGTGCCAGGTATTGAGGCAACACCATTCCAACAGTTAGTATTGTCGCATGTTCTAGGAGCACAATTATCCAATATTGATAACGATGCTGCTGCTTGCGAGTAGCCAGATGGTCCAACACTATGAATCCATGCATTGTAAGCAACTCCAGGAAGAACAGCTCTACTATAAGAAATTGGGACATAATTATCCAAATAAGTGTCCGTAGCTAGAATTGGCCAAAACCCATCAGCCGTGTTGTCTATGCGCAAATGATAGCCAGTTGCTCCGGGCGTAGCATTCCAATTCAAGGTAAGAGCTGCTCCATCAGCGCTGCGACTAAAGGAAAAACCGACTGGCGCAGCGCATTCATTTGTTGTTTTTGTGCCAGCCACTGTTGCATAATTATCCCAACAGGTCCCACTTGTACAAGTATTTGCAGCGCAACTATTCGGACAATATTTAGTACCATTAACCGTCGCCAAGCCATTCCAACAAGAAGTTGGCACGCTAGGCGTTCCTGGTATACAAGTACTAGCAGCACAGTTATTATCAACTGCAATATTCACACACGCTGTGGCACTATAATAATTACCAAGTCCATCGCCTTGATAACACGTCACATAATAATTCGTTATACCACCTGTTGTTGGATATAAATTTGATCCAGAAGCTCCAAAATTACTACCACAACCCCATGTAGCATTTTGACTAGACCAAGTAATTGTAACTGGATTACCAGCCACAAGTGAGTCCACCGAAGATGAGATGTTAATTCCAACTTGTTCAGCAAGACCACCAGAAGGAATTGCTGAATTAGACAAAAGATTACCACATGTATCAGCGCTGACCACAGATGAAAAACCAAGCCCAATAAAAGCCACTAAAGCAAATAAGGAAAGCATCAAACTCTTACTTTTTCGTATTTTACCCATTTTCATATTTTAAAAAAATAAAGATACCTATCTCATTTGATTATAACACAATATAACTTGAATTGAAAATATTATTTCAGGGAAACCATGCTCACGTGAACATATTCTTGATAAGCTGCACCACATTGTCACTTAAAATCACAGTAACCAAGCCTCCAACCACAATCAAGGGAGAAAATGGAATGTTTTCATGCAAGGCAATAGACTTAATGCCTCTCGCTTTTGAATCTTCAAGAATTATTGCTACTTGCCTAGCATCAACACCATCTGCGCGCATCGGTCCAATTTTTTTCAAAAGTTCTGATGAAAAGACATCATGATCTTCTTGCTTCACTGCAATTAAAGCGCCCGGAAACAGCTCCTCTATAGCTATGACATATGTTTCATTATCAATTATATACTTCCTGATTATCCATAAGGACACGAGCCAGATCATGCTGGTCACGATCGATGTCTTAATTAAGCTGTATACACCAACATGCTTCAAATCAAAAACATAATATGAAAAACAAAACATTCCAATTATCATCAACACGCTCCTACCTAAAACTTTAAGATTGATTTTTTTAAAAAAAGATATCAGCACTTTAGGCGAAAATAGAGCATTGCCACTGGAAATCAAGCCTGGCAATGACTTGTCTTTCTTGCGTATAAGCCATCCAAGATGAACAATGCCTTGCACGAGCAAAAAAACATATGCACACACAAAGATATTTACTAAGAGAATTAGGGATGGAAAGATTGGCAGATAACTTTTCCAATAATAATGCAGTGGCAGCAAAAAAGAAAACAAAACAAACAGTTTTGCGTCCCCTGCTGGCCAGAAGGAAGTGAGCCAAAAAATATAGGCGACAACAAGCGCAACCAGCGAATTTAAAAACACGCTGCGTAAATATTCAGGCTGAACAAATCCCAGCAGAAATCCAAGTAAAAACAACATAGATCCAGCCAAGAAACCAAACAAGACGAATTTATTTTTTATTTTCTTATGCTTGATATCCTCCCTGATCACAAAAAAACTCAAAATACCCATGCATAAAATGAAAACTGCATTTAAAATTTCACTTTTCATCTTTTATTTTTTTAATAATTTCATTTTTATCAATAAAGACTGGACTTAATTCTTCAATAGAATAAAATCTACCCCATCCAAAGAGTCCAGCACAAATGTCGTTAAGTTCGCAAGCATTGCACCAAGGAGCCTTTTCGCTCTCCCAAGTGCTTTGAGTGAGTTTTTCCTTTGTATCCAAAAAATAAACAGTTCTGGCTTCTTTTTTAACTATTTTGCGTGTTTCAGTGGAGGCAAATTCAAAACCTGCCAAATAGCAAAGAGGTACTCGCTCAACACGAAATGTTTTTCCATTCTTTTCCAAAAAATTCAAACTTTTATGCAATTCCAATTCAAAATCATGCATACGCGGAACCACCTCGGGATTTTCAGAAGCCCTGTTCATGTGCGGATCAAGGTTGTTAAAGACAAAATGCTGCACCATGGGATATTTTTCAACCACCCAGCTGACAGTTTCTGATAGATGACCAGCATTAAGCTTGCTGATGGCAATATTCATATTTACAGTCATATCCCCAAGCCTTTTCAGATTATCTAATGCTTTAGTGATATTTTTCAGTGAATCTGCGTTTTGCGAAATGGCCGCTTGCACATCATCCCTGCAAGAATAGATTGAAACATGAAGATGTCTGAGGCCAGCAGCATTGAGTGCTTTGGCATATCGCCAACTGGCAAGCTTTTGACCGTTTGTAATGATTCTAGGGAAAATACCCTCCTTGTAGGCATAGGCAATCAATTCTGGCAGATATTTATATAGGGTTGGTTCTCCCCCAGTGATGATGATCCCTTCCCCACCTTCATTTTTTATTTCATCAACTTTTCTTTTAGCAGCCAATAAGGACAACAGCTGTTCAGTCGGAGGATTTGAACAGATGATGCATTTTTGGTTGCACTGCCTAGTTACTTGTATGTATCCTAATTTAGCCATAATATCTATTCAGGATTATTTTAAATTATTCTCATCGAAATGATGCTCCCACCAAAGTTGAAATATCATCAAAATAAAGATCTTGTCAGCCAAATGCGCACTATTGCGAAGTTTCGGCTGTTCTTTTTTAACACCTGAAGTATAATAATCCCTTACCAATTCATTCACCACTTCAATATTTAAAAAACCATGCTTTTCCAATCTTTCCTTGGCAAGAATATCTTTAATATTTTTTTTCATATTATCCATCAAGCATTGATCAGCACTCAATGTAAACACATCTTTGGGTCTATTAATAATATCATACGGAAGGCAATTCTTTATTAATTCCTTCAAGAGATGTTTGTTTCTGTTGTTTTTAACTTTAATTTCGCCTTTTAAGGATGCTGCTAGTTCAATTAAGCGATAGTCTAAAAAAGGTGCTCTTGGCTGAAATGAAAAATGTGTGCCCACCTCCCTACTAATATAAAGAGTTTGCTCAGGCACGATATTTTTAATATCTATTTCAAAAATTTTATCCGGATATTTTCTTGATGTTGTTTCTTGAAAATATTCTTTCCAAATAGCAATAGAATTAAAATTTTTCATTTTTCTCCTTAAAGAATCACTGTAAATTTCTTGTTTCTCGCTTTCATTGAAATCATAAAAATTAAATATATATTTTTGCAATAACTCAGTGTCAGAAGATTGACCCTCTACTGTGCGATGGTAGTCATAACCACCAAAAACCTCATCTCCGCCATTACCAGAAAAAACAACATCACCATCACCATCAACAACATTAGCGAAGAAAGAGAATGGAACAAAAACTCCAAGCGGCTCATCGAAAACTTCAATGGATTTTTTTATATTCCGCATGATCTCCTTGGGACCCATTAAATACTCTTGATGATCAGTTTTGTATAATTTAGCAACTTTTCGTGCAGCCACAACGTCAGCCAATTTAGCATTAATTTTTTTGCCATAATTAAGATGGAATGTTTTCAGTGCTTTTTTTGATAATCCGGAAAGGGTAGCCACAATAGAGCTGGAGTCCAACCCCCCACTCAGTAAAACTTTTGGTTGAATTTCATTGCAAATCCTATCCTTAATTGCAGTGGAAAACAAGTCCGACATCTTAGGTATCAAAACTTTTTCATCAACATTCTTCCTATCACCAAAAGTACAATTCCAGTATTTCTTTTTCTTTAAAATGCCATCCTTAAACATCAACAATTCACCAGGCAGCACATATTGTATATCCTTAAAAATGGATCGTGGTTGTGGAATGCTCCTGAAAGAAAAATAATGATGCAGAGATTCAAAATCTATCTCTTTCTTATAAAAAGGAGCCTCCAAGATAATCCTCATCTCGGAACTAAAAATAATCCGTTTCCCTCTTAGAAGGTAATAGATATTTTTCTCGCCCAACCTATCTCGAAATAAAAATAACTTTCTCTGGGCATTATCCCACAAAATAATAGCAAAAGCACCATTTATCTTAACAATAAAATCTGCTCCATATTCTCTATATAAAAATGCAATCATCTCAGCATTTGAATTGATAGAAAATTCATATCCTTTTTTTTTCAAATCAAGCTTAAGCTCAGTGAAATTATACATTTCACCACTAAAAACAGCGTGAATGCCATCATTATCATACAAAACCTCATCACCCTTATTTAATTTTGAGATGATAAGATATCCGGCCCCAATATTTATGCCATTTTCAGTAAAGATTTCTTCTTTATATATCTTCTTCCCCATTGAGGCATGCATCATCTTTCCTAGCAATTTTTGATCTGTTTCCCCAGAAAATCCACAGAAAATTTCAAACATATTTTTCCATTAAAATAAAGATATTATGATATCGATATGTAAATCAATTTACTTAAATCTATTTCCTGACATTTAAAAATCTGAAGCCATATCTCCTCACATCCTCAATCCAAGCTCCATCACAAATATTTTCATACTTACACTTAGCACAACGCAAACTTTTTACAAAATATCTATTCTTAATATAAAAATCTGTAAATTTTTCAAGTGTAAATTTGCTATTAAATTTAAATTCGAGTGATTTTTCTTTTGTTTCTTTGGCATTTACGCATAATGGATTCTTCTTGCCAGGCAGTTTTTTATTTTTCAAAAGTTCATCCAGATCTTTGCAGAAGCCTTGCATGAAACAATGCTGACATCGCTCTCCTTTGCATCCCATTTGTCTCCCATTTTTCACATGAGCCATTAATTCTGGCAACATTCCTCGCACCTCATCATGCAATTTAACAGGATTTTGAATGAGATCTTCTGACCCCTCCAAAAATTGCGCCGGCATCCTGTTGGTCCAAATGAAAAGATTTTTATTTTTTGAAAGAGCAAAAGCTTCTTGCAAATATTTTTGAGCTTTTTCTGGATCAAAGAAAAGTTCATCCCTATTTTCCCAAGCACTGCCAAAGGGTACTGGATACAAAAGATCAAATTCACTGACACCTAATTTTATGTAAAATTGCAAAGTTTCCTTGAGTTTTTTGTAATTTATCTTATTGATCACAATATCAACACTCACTATAAATCCCTGCTTTTGAGCGTTTAACAAGCCACTAAGCGCCTGTTTATAGCTACCACTGACTCCAGTCAATTTTTCAAAATCTTTTTCAATATGACTGTGCAGCGACAAAGTAACCTCATCCAAGCCTGCTTGCTTAAGTTCTGCGGCAAACTTTTCATATGCTAACATTCTTCCATTAGTGATTATTTGCACATGCTCGTAACCAAGCGCCTTAGCTTTTTTTATTATGGCAGCTAATCTCGGATGAACAGTGGGGTCTCCACCAGAAATAATCACGCGTTTCGCACCCTTTTCAAGACCAACTTCAAGATCAGCCACCACTTCTTTTATTTCAAAAATGGAACCATTTTGATTTTCACGATCAAGACAAAACAGACAATTATTGTTACATGCACGATTGATACGCACCCAGTGCCTTTTTTGCTCAGCAACCTTATTTTTGATGGTTTTCTTATCCACTAATAACATGCTTATTTTTCTTTTAATATCGGCTTAAATTCATCCCAACCGAAAGCTTGTGGATATTCGCGCCATGGTCCCTCACAAATATTATTATACATACACCTTACACAACCAAGACCTTTTGCCTTCCCTTCCACAATTCTTGCTTTCGTATAGTTTGCAACAACATGATTCTGATCAAAAATCTTCATCATTGGCATTGATGCCTCAGCTATGCATTCTTCATATCCAGCAAGCATGCAATAAGGCATCGCTTCCGTTGTAGCTGTTTTCTTAAAATGCTTGCCGACATCCAGAGCTTTTTTTGCATACGGCGCAACCATACTCATGCGTGGAACAATTTTATCGAAATTCTTGCCTGCAGCCCCTAAGGCATGCACGAATGCAAATTGAAAACTGTTCACATCCAGGCTCACTAAAAGCTTTGCGATTTCAGGCAAATGACGATAATTTGATTTCGTAATCACCGTATTGGTGATGACAGCTTGTTTCATTTTTTTCAAATTCATGATCCCTGCCACTGTTTGACGAAAACTCTCTGCCCCCGTGAGATAATCATGCAATTTAGCTGTATGTCCATGCAAAGCCAATCCAAATTCATTGGCGCCAGCAGCGATAATTTCATGACAAAATTTTTCATAGGCAAACATTCTACCATTTGATTGAATTTGAATCGTTTTAAATCCCAACTTCTTAGCATATGCCACAAGCTCCACTAGATCCCTCCTAATTGTTGGCTCTCCACCAGTAAAAACAACAATATCGCAATCCTTGGCCGCTCTTTTAATGATAACCTTTAAGTCTTTAGTATTCTTGTTCCCATACGCCTTTTTCTCTGGGCCTTGCACACAAAAAAGACAATTATTGTTGCACAAAAATCCAGTTTTAATATCAGCTTTTTTCATATATTTTAGTCTATTTTTTAATCCTTAGATTGTATCACGCATTTTAAATGCTTCACACCTACAATCTCATTAAGAAGCTTTTGGTAGGCAGTAAGATTTTCAGAAATTCTGGCCACATCATGCTTCAAATCAATAACTCCAACCCCCAAATTTCCAGGCTGCAGCCCTCTCACAATAACACGCACCACTGGAATCTCAAGCTTTGGCAATGTCAAATCCTTAAAGATCACTTCACATTTTTTTTTCTTCAGAGCCTTGAGAATATTTCTTATCTCCGAGGAGATGTCATTCCTACTTATACTTTGCACATCATCCAATGAAATAACGCATTCCCTGTCCATAATGTCAGAAAAATAATGCATAATGTCATCAGGTATCACCTCCACCATCTCAATGCTTTGAGTCTTATTTTTAATCTGATAATAGTTGCAGGCTCTGGCTTGTGCAATTTCAGTCAGTGCCCTTATGATAGCCACATTCTCATTTGGATGAACTCCAATACTTGTATATTGGGAATAGGTATTGGCATATGGACCTTTTTTCTCATAAGCAAAAGCTCTTATGATTGAAACATTAAAATCAGTGTCCATTCTCGTAAATTGCAAATTGAAATCATTGGAAATAAATGCATTTATGAGATTCTTAACTTCTTTATTTTTGATTGTTGCCAGGTCGATGGTTGGAAATTTTACCTTATTGTTATAAGCAACTTCCTCGACATGCCTCTCAATTACCTCACACAATGCATGCAGAATTGCCTCCTCAATACTATTGCCAGAGGCGAGTCCAGTCGTATAAGAGAAATCATCATATTCTTCTGCTGGCAAAAAATAGACCATGTTAACCGGAATAAAAACATTCCTATTTTTTGTAAAAGAAAAACATTTCGCCCAAAGCAATTCCTGCCTATCAACTTCAGCTTTTGTGTATAATTTACGTTGCAAATTGCAAGGAACCAAATCCCACCTGGAAACAGCATCACCCTGCTTGAAATCAATAAATCTCCGCCTCACAATATCCTCAGCGCCACTCACGTCAGAAGCACTGTAGCGCTCCACACGTTCCATCAGAGCACTAACATAGGCCAAATCTTCAGTTATACCTTTGCCCCAGCTTGGCTTACCACAATTTCCAAAAATATCCGAATGCGCAGCAGCATACACAGGGATGCCCAAGTTATCAAGGTGATCAATGCGCTCAACCTTAATCAAGACCGGAAGTCCAGATTTTTTAATACGATCAAGCACGCGCATCCTTGTTTCACAAGGATCGCAAATACGTTCAGCACCTTTAAAATACTTTTTTGAATTTTTTTTAAAAACGTATCCCACAAAATTAAAATCAATTAAGCTCAGAAACAAATGTGCTTCTTGGCTTCCAGGATATATTCATTAAATACTTCATTCTCCTTTGCCATTCTTTCTATTTCCTCTGACATTAAAATTGACATATTATTTCTAACATTCACTGGGCCAGAGCTAAGACTTAAATCAGAAGCATCGAAATATGCTTCCCTGCATTTTATGCATTTATTGCTTTTATTATCAAAAACACATTTACTGTATTGCTCTTTAAAGAGGCCACTGTTAACATTACCTATAACATACTTATCATGCATCTCAACAGGTAAGTTCAAGAAAAATGATGAGAAAGTCATATCCCCATTAGGATAGATTTCTGAAAGTTGTCCGAACAGGCAATCACCCTCTCTGCATCTACTTAATGTCTTATAACGAAGTTCTCTATCAATGGTTGTGGAGAATATAAAATTTTTATTCATTATCTCTTTAAAAATAAAGGCGTTAACTAATCTCATCTGATCACTGAATATCTTCAACTTAGCAGCACTCCACTTCTCGAAGCCATATATGGGCTCAATATTAACAGTGTCAGCCCCAAGACTTAGTATGTATGAAAAATTTTTAAAGATGTTCTTTGCCTCCGAAGGCGTGACTGACATATTGACCGCAAAATTACGTGTTGTAATTTCCTTTATCAATTTTTTAATATTTCTCACTATTATGTCGTGAGTGCCCATTCCATTTTTAAATTGTCTATATTTATCATTCGTTTGCCTTCTCCCATCAAAGCTTACAGCTAATTGAAATTTATATCTTTTAAAAAATTCAATATGCTGCTGATTAAGTAATGCCGCATTAGTACACAAGCTAAGCGAAAGATTTTTATCGTTTTTCTTAGCTAGTGCTGTAATATATGGAGCAATTTCTTGCACAAGAGCAAAGTTCATAAGAGGCTCACCGCCATATATTTTTAATATCTTATCTTTGCCAGGAGAAGTGATGAACAAATTTGCTGATTTTTTTGCTATTTCAATATTCATCGGCACATCCACCTTTTTCTTGTCAACAAAACAATATTTACAATTAAAAACACAAGCAGTATTTATACTTAATTTCATCTCAAAAATTTCCTTATTCATATATAGTTCAAAAAAATTACATGCTTATCGCCAATAAAGACTCTTTTTGCCTTTCTCTAGACAAATATATGAAAATTTAAATTTATTCAGCATCATATTTTCATGCAAAAAGGATGGAGCAATTAAAAATTCACTTTCAGCATATTTTCCAACCTTAATGCCTACTGGAAAACGTTGCCAGATCTTGGCTGACTCAATATTACCATTTGCCCCAATTCTAAGCAATAAACCCTTGTGCTTAGATATAATCGGATACAATTTAAGTGTTGGAAGTTTTCCAGGTGAAAAATCAAAAGCAATAGTATCAAGAGGGAGATTTTTTGTTGCAAGCATGATCAGCTTAAAACTTACATTAAGAGTCTTGCAAAATCCCCTCAGATCAATCATTTTTTCATTAATTCCAAGATATATTTTAATCCTCATTCCTAGCGTAGCATCATATTCAATTCCAAAATGCACTGGCAATAAACCATTTAATTTGGCAAAATTAATTATTTTATCAAAAAAAACATAATCCATGCCAAGACAAAATATTCTTTCAATATCTTGCAATGCTTTTTTTATTTGTTCGATTCTCTTGTCCCAACGTTTTCCCTTTTCGATTGCTGTCAATCCATTATTAAAAAAATAAAAATGATTAAATCTAATCTTTTTCTCATTTTCAACAAAAGAAAATTCGAATTCTCCATCTTTTTTTGTAGCAATAGTCTCGACAATTCCACAAAAAAAAGTTGCCAAGTCTTCCTTGGCTCCATATTCATTAACTAGTAATCGTATTGTTTCCTTGGCCTCTGAATCATTCATATAGAAAATATTATACCTTGTACCAGACGAATAAGGCAAGCACAGCAGAGTCATAATAATGACCAATAAAAAAAGCAAGCAATTAAGGACAATAATTGCTTGCCACGGTCCTAGTTGATACTGAAAAATCTATTTAACACTTTCCATACAAGATTCATATGCAATCTTATTATCCAACATCTTTAACGGTATTTTTTCACAAAAAGAAGTGTCCTTTTTCTCACCAGCCACTGAACTTGCATATTTTTCATAACATACATCACTCGCATAAAACTTGCTCCATTCATTTTTTGGATCTGGCGACAATATCAACTTGCAATATTCCAAGTTGAATCTTCCACTAGGGCTGTCATATTTTATATCATCACATCCAGCCAAATCTCCTTTTGAAATAGCCATACCCAATAATACGGATCCCTTACACATATTCATATCATTCTCATTAAGCCCATCACAATCATTGACATTTTTACTGAAAATTGCCTTACACTTTCTCTTGGCAAGATCAGTATCTAATCCTATGCACACATCAGCATCCTTAGCGTGTAAAGCCACACAATAAGCATTCATCTCACCATCTTTAATAATACCACAATCCATATTGCCATTATTCATGTTCATCAATAAATTATATCTATCATGACAAATTGAAATATCATCACTATCTAGCAATACTTCCTCACAAAAGGTAGCTTTTTTTTCTGAAATTGCATACATAGAAGCATAGACCAAGCTGTACCCATTCGATTTCTGTCTCCATTGCTGCTTAAAATCAGCAACTGGCTCACTTTCACATTTCCCAAGTTTAGCTAGAAATAAATTGTCATTTTCTGGCTCTGAAGATTCACCACTATTATTTAGTTTAGCATCTTTAGCAGCCTGAATAGCTATCTTTGCGGCCTCATGTACCGCTAAATTCTCTTGACGAACTTTTTCAATTAATTTCTTTTTAGAAATATTATCAAACACAACCAAGCCAACAACTATAAATAAGACCAATACTAACATTGGAACAACAATCTTTAGAAGAATACTTTTTGTTTTTTCAATGTCCATGACAATTTATTTTAAAAAAAATTAGCACCATCCACCGGAACCGTGTGAACCGTGTGAACCATGTGAACCGTGTGAACCATGTGAACCGTGTGAAACGTGATAACTGGCGCCAAGAGCATCATTCGGTTTAGCCACTCCGCCCAATGCGCCAGCAATTGCAACAACAACTGCGGTCATCTTCACGATATCCTTTTTTGTCATTTTTCCCTCCTCACTCAAAAGAAATGTTTTCAAATTCTTCTTGATTGAGGGAAGCTTTTTAGGTTCGATTTTCATATTTTTTATAATTACTTCTTACGCAGACTATCAAATTTCAATATTAAAATAATACCACAATAATGATGAAGGCGCAACAACTAAAATTGCTAATATTTAAAAACGATTAAGTTTCACAAATAAATCATTATACCTAAGCCTTTTTACAACATCCAAACCAGCCTCAATCAAGATCTTGGAAATTGCACACGAAGACCTCCAAAATGCAAGATTTTCAATTCCCATATTTTCATAGTAAAGATGCTGTCCAATAGGACAAAAGCAATATTTTCTCAATTTGCAAGAACTGCAAGTCAGCAAGTTTTTCTCCGCATGTTTTTCACGCAAAGTTGCCAGCAACTTCTCTCTTTTTTCATTGTCAATCCCTATTTTCACATCTCCAATCAAATATTTGCCTCTATGTTTTTTTGGCAAAGAAAAAACCTTATCGCAAGCATAAAAATTCCCCAAACCATCGGCTTGAATTTTCCCACAATGCGCTTGCTTGCCAACAGCAGAACCATTCAAAGTCACATCAACCAGGGAAGTTTTAAATAAATTATTATTTTCATCAAAAATATTAATGTAATATTGCTTTATTTTTGCCATCTCAATTTTGAGCTTTTTAAGCTCCGGAGCGCTCCAGGTTGCATATATTTCAGGATAGAAATCAATCTGCTTAAAACCCTTAGCTTGTAGAAATTTTATATTATCAAGCAAGTCAGTAATTGTATTTGGTCCAAAAACTAAAGACGCCGAAAAATTCAATGAGGCAATGCCGATTTCATCAATGTTTTTCATGATAGCATCAAAACTTGATTTCCCATTTTTTGCTTTAAACGGTCTTGCGCTATCATGCGTTTTTCTATCTCCATCAATACTGATGCGGACAGCAATATTGTGTTTACTAAAAAAATCCACATGCTCCTTTTTAAGCAAGGTGCCATTGGTTACGATTGAAACATTCAAAGTAAGCTTTTTTTTTCTGGCTTGCTGCTTAGCATAAGCGCATATCTTTTTTATAAGATTCCATTCCAAAAGAGGCTCCCCGCCATTAAAACTTAAAGCCTTTTGTTTTCCTGGATAATCAAAAAAAATATCAACTTCTCGTCTTATAGATTCCTCATTGATGTCATTAAAATATTCCACCTCCTTATGCACAAAGCAATATTTGCACTGCAGATTACATCTTCCAGGAAAAAAAACATTCAGCACACGAGGAACGTCGTTGGCTTGGATATTTTCATCCAAAATTGTTTTTTTTTTCATAGAACTATGCTAGCCAGCTTTCGAAAATACTCTTATATTTTTCGTCGCTAATTTTGTTGAAAAGATAATCAAAAAGAGCTTTATTGATTTTGTGTTTATCAGTGTTGAGTATTTGAGGAAAAATTGTGCCATGTTCGATAAAGTTGGCTAATGGACAAATTCCACAATAAGGTTTATACACACAGTCATTGCAGCCTGCTTGATTGTCCAGGGATGATCCCAAGCACATTGTTCTTGTCACTTCATTATCAATAACATCGACATATTTATCACTATGAACACTGCCAAGCTTAAAATTATCATGTCCCATACGCTCAGCCATGCGTCCCTCGTCACAAGTATACACATTCCCATTATAATCAAATGCCATCTGACCAATGCCAGCTCCACAAGGTGAGCGCATTTCGTAATAGGATGAATCTTCATAATTCAAAACGCGCTTCAATGCCAAATAAGCCGTTCTTTCAATAAAACGTGTACCACCCAAATTTAATTCTAAAATATAATCCAGCGCTTTTTCATAAAAGGCAATATACTCCTCGGCGCTATAACCTATGATGCCAAGCGTTTTTCTTTGCAACCCAAATGGACTAAGTGGTCTGATAAAAACATTATTGAAGCCTTTTGCAAGATATTCATCAACAATCTCCTTGGGATATGACAAAGAAAACCTGGTTGTCGTAAGTATCGCATTAAGATCATCCACAAAAATCTTCTTGCTTTTTTGCTTTTTTTGCGAAATAACCCCTCGCACCATTTTCATATTCCTAACTAACGGCTTATAGCTGCCATTTTTATCATCCAAATAAATCCTATTTTTATTGTGCACATAATCAGGACCATCAAATGAGCAACTAATACTTACACCCTCTTTAATGAGATATGCCAATTTATTATCATCCATTCGCGTCAGATTCGTGACCAATGAAATTTTCAATTCCTTTTTTTCTGTTTTATTGACTGCCTTGGCATATTTAACAATGTATTGCAAAACTGACCAATTCAAAAGTGGTTCACCACCTTGAAATTCTATTCCAATATATGGGGAAGGTGATCTGAAAATTAAATCCACTGATTTTTTAGCAACCTCTTTGCTCATGTCGAAACCAGTTGCACCTTCTTTTTCTGGAGTAACCTGACAATACAAGCATCGATGATTGCATTGCAAAGTAAGTACAAAAATAAAAAGTGATGGGCCTTGTGAAAGAGAAGAATTGAGCTTGAGATATTTTGCGGAATAATCAGCAATTTCATTTTTTTTCGTCTTGATAAAACCACATTCATCCAAGCGTTTATAGAGAGTAGTATTCTTTTTTATCTCACCACTAAGAAACATTTCAAATTCATTCTCCTCAAGAAAAATCCAGCGTCCAGTGTCAGTCGTCAGTAAATATTTTCCATTGAGTCTGGTAAAACGAAAGTTTGCCAAATTTGAATATTTTATTTTTTTATCAGAAATCATTTTGATTGTATGGTTAAGAATAGAGCGTAATTTGCAAATTCAAAGAGTACATTTTCTCCCTCATCGCTGAGAAATTCAATTTCAGTATGATGCTTATTTTTTACAATAGCTATCTCTGCTAATTCTTCAAAGGCTCCGGCAGCCATTTCAATGGATTGAGGATCATATAGCTCGTGAGCCAATTTCAATGTGATGCTATTTTTTCTTTTCATTTTTTTTCTCCTTATTTTTTTTATTGCCAACATCGCTTTTCTGCACATCCCTAATTCCCAATGCATCACTTTCATAATCATCCCCAATTTCAAAAGCTTCCAACTCTTTACGAAGTGCTGCTACAGCATCTTCAATTTCTTTGGATTCAATATTATCATCACAATTATCATTGCAACCATCGGATTTCAATTTATCATCATTTTGCATATTGCCAGCACCCAGAGCTGCTCCCATCGCTCCGCCAACAATTTGCTCTAAAACTTTTTGATTACGCTTTGAGATGTTTTCTCGCACCAAAGAATTCAACAACTCGTTCATGAATTCTCCTTCCATTTTTTCAAGGTCTTTTTTCACTAGAGATGCTTTGCCTTTCAAGGTAACCAAAATAACATCTTTCTTATTAGGGATATCCAACAAGACATACATCCTATCAATGAAAACGTAGCACGCTTTATAGATAATATCCTTGGAATATATCTTGGTACTGACTTCAAATGATATGGAATTATTTTTCAGGTCAATAGATGCTTTCATAAGATGTGAGAAAATATTATTAATTCAAAACAACCTAATTATAACCAACTAAAAATTAATTGTAAAGAAAAAAGGATAGAACATTACTGTTCTATCCTTAATATTTTCCCTTACTATTTAAGGGAAAGTCACCTGCACGCCAGCTGGATCACTACAAAATTCCGTAGCAACGCCATTCACCATCACACCTTGTATGCATTGTTTCATAACTACATATAAAGGACTTCCTGTGTTTATACTGCTCAGTGCAGTGCTGACATTACCATTGATTGACAAGCCATCTGCTGAGCGATGGAAACTGAAGGTGGACGACTGAGTCTTAACTCCTATTGCAACTTCGGAATATTCCTCAATCTGCAATCTCGTTCCACTGCTTAAGCCAGCATTTTCATTGAGATATATTTTTATGCTCAATGTTTGTGCCCCTAGCATGTGTTCAGAATTACTACTGACCGCAAAATCCTGATTAGCAGCAACGCTCGCCTTATCAACGCTAAGCTGCCGAATCACAATCCCATTCACATCCGGGACAACATTTACGGTACCTGTGGCACCACTCCCGCCGCCGCCACAACCAGCCAAGCAACACAGAATCGCCATCATTTTCATCATCTTGCCAAGTTTTCTCATTTTACACTCCTTTTTAGGCTTATTTGTAATGATTCTACGAAATGTAGTATCATTCAACCACCTTTGTTTTTTAAATAACTCAACTATCAATTATACACCTTTTTAGATAAAAAGTCAAGTATTAAAAAATCCAGCTAGCATGCTGGATTTTTTATATATACACATGTTTTTCAACATTTGAACTATTTCTCCATCTTTCTCCTAATGAAAGCTGGGATTTCAAGTTCATCATCTTCCGGTTCCTTAACTGCAGTAACAGCAGGTGCTATGCGAGGTTGAATCTTCTCCTCGATGATCATTTTCGGTTCCAGGATTTTTTTGACTGGAAAAGTTATTTCAGTTTTGAGTTCTTCATTTTCAGCCTTTTCTTCTTTTTCAGCGATTGTCTCATGCGATTGAGAAATGTTTGCTCTCACACGATTCAGCATCGGATTCTCCACAATGCGATCTGCATCAAAACCAGTAGCCACCACTGTGACATGAATTTCACCTTTCTTCACCTGATCATCAACCACAGCCCCAAAGATAACTTTGGCGTTTGGATCAATGCTTTCCGTGATGATGTTGGCAGCCTCATTGATTTCCAACATTCCCAAATCGCTTGATCCTGAAATATTAAACAGCACTCCCTTAGCCCCATCAATTGAAAGTTCCAGCAGTGGACTATTGATTGCAGCGCGAGCAGCCTCTGAAGCTCTGTTTTCGCCGCTAGCGACACCAATCCCCATCAAAGCTGATCCAGAGTCCTGCATGATTGCGCGCACATCAGCGAAGTCCACATTGACGATTCCGGGTTTTGTGATCAAATCAGAAATTCCCTGCACGCCTTGTCTCAGAACATCATCCACAATCCTAAAAGCATTAATCAAAGTGGTTTTTCGATCAATTATGGAAAGCAACTTATCATTTGGAATTGTAATCAAGGTGTCCACGCGATCCCTGAGGTTTTGCAAACCTTCTTCCCCAAGATTTCTGCGCTGCGCTCCTTCAAAAGAAAATGGCTTGGTGACAACAGCCACTGTTAATGCTCCCAATTCCTTGGCTGTCTCAGCCACCACTGGAGCTGCACCTGTGCCTGTTCCTCCACCCATTCCAGCACAAACAAAAACCATATCAGCACCTTTCAGAACATCTTGAATTTCATCGCGGTTTTCCTCAGCAGCTTGTCTTCCAATTTCAGGATTCATTCCTGCCCCGAGACCCTTGGTGAGATTTTTTCCGATATGCACTTTTTCAGAAGCTTTCGAATGATGCAGCGCTTGCGCATCAGTGTTGATTGCCACAAATTCAACCCCCTTAATTTTGGAGTCGATCATGCGACTGATTGCATTATTTCCTGAGCCACCAACGCCAACAACTTTGATTCGAGCAAATGTTTCAATATCAGGTTTTATTTCTGCCATATTTTTTCAATAGTCAGCGGACAAAGCCACTAAACAATTAATATAAATTAGAATTTCATGAAATTGCACCCTTTTATTTTTACCTGTCACTCGCGAGTGACGGGTTTTGCTTTTTGTTTTTCTGTTGTTGAGCTGAACCGTTCCCTTAAACCACTAAAAAAATCTTTATATGAAAATATTCTTAGTTCTTAAATCTATCATGTCTCAAGCATTCATGTCAACATTGTTAAATCACTCTTTTTATGCTCAAATATTGATTTTTACTGGATAATCAAACTCCGATTTGCATTATGGCAAAAATTTCTTGAGCCATTCGCTCGCCTTTTTAGCACCATCGCCGGTCCCACGTTTGAACATCCCCACTGTTTTGGAATTCAAGAAGCCCTCACCTGAAGAAACTTCCTGATGATTTTCTGCCCATAAAATCAAGCCAGCAGCAGTTGCAAAAGATGGATCGTCAACTTTGTCCAACATTCCACCCAATCCCAAGGGAAAACCAATTTGAACAGGCAAGCCCAAAATTTCCTTTGCCAGGTCCGAGGCGTGGGTCATCTTGGCTCCACCACCCACCAACACCGCACCAGATGGAAGCAATCCAGCCTTACCAACTAATTTCAATTCCTTCTGCACCAAAGAGAAAATTTCTTCAAATCTTGCTTCAATGATTTCCGCTACATGATAGCGTGAAACAATCCCTTCTTCACTCGAATCTATTTGTGAAAGATCAATTCCCTCTTTTTTGTTTGTATCGCGACTAAGCGCGCTGCCATATTCGAGTTTAATTTTTTCTGCCACATCAATTGAAGTTCGAAGGCCAATGGCAATGTCATTAGTGATGTGCCCTGCTCCAACTGGAATAATGGCAGTGTGAATCAAATCACCTTCTTCATAAACAGCCAAAGAAGTTGTCCCACCTCCAATATTAATCAGTACCACGCCCAATTCTTTCTGCTTCTTACTGAGAACAGATTTGGCAGCAGCTAATGGTTCCAATACAAGATCATCAATTTCAATGTTGGATTGATAAGCGCATTTACTGATATTTTTGACATGCGAAGAGCTGCTCTCAATCACTAGCGCGTCAACTTCCAATCTGACACCCTTCATGCCAAGTGGATCCTTAATGTTGTCTTGATCATCAAGCCTGTATTTTTTTGCCAAAACATGCACAATCTCCCTGTTCATTGGAAGTGAAATGATTTGAGCTTCAGAAATGACGCGATTAATGTCGTCCTCCATGACTTCACCATCAGCTTTGCCAATCGCGATGACACCCTTGGAACTTTGAAAGCCAATATCCCCTCCTCCAATATTGAAAATCGCTCTTTTAACTTGAACACCAGCCATACGCTCAGCTTTTTCAACAGATTCATTGACGGTTTTGATGACATCTTCCACATCAGTAATGACTCCACGTCTGATGCCAAAAGAAGGTACGATGCCAACCCCAATAACCCGAGGATTTTCCTCATCCCTGGATTGCTGCGCAATAATTGTGCGCACGTTTATTGAGCCAATATCAATACCGACAACAATAGAATTATTATCCCTAGCCATAAACGATAATAAAAAATTATAACAAGCTTCGCCTGCTCAATTTTGTAAATTTATTCAACTCCTTTATTATTTGTTTTCAATGGAAAAAACTCAGATATTTCATTGATCCGAAAAATGCCCCACCTTCCGTATATTATACATGGATTGCACGATTCTTGCAAAAATATTCCACCCGTGTCCTAATAGAACCAAAACATCACAACCAACTCCTTGATGTATGGATAAAAGATGATAATTCCAATGACAACCGCAGTGGTTGCTGAAATGAGCACTACAGCTGCCATCAAATCCTTGATCAATCTGGCATAAGGATGAATTCTTGGCTTCAAAATATCCACCACTCTTTCAAGCACAGTATTGGTGAGCTCTGAAATGAGCACCCACATGATCATCAGCAGTAAAATTATTGCTTCCCAATTTTTCACCTTAAAAATAAAGATACAGCCAATCACCAGAACAGCAACCAGCAATTCAACTCTAAAATTCTTCTCATGAGTCAAGGCATAACCAATTCCATCCAAGGCATGCTTCAAGCTTCTTTTGAATCTTCTTATTTCTTCTATCATTTTTTTATTTTAAGGATTTATATCTTTATCTTATTCTTTTATTGACTCATCGGCAACACATTTTTGCAGTGTGAACATTTTTTTGCCATGATCAAAGCCCAATAAGTGAAAAATTCCATGCGCAGTGATATAGGTCAAAGCATATTCCAAGGACTCACCATCTTCTTTGGCGTTTCTTTCAATGTAGGTTGGGCACAAAATCAGTTCGCCAATGAAGACTTGCTCTTCATCCATCAATGCTCCTTTTTCACAAAGCTTTAAGATTGATTCATATTCGCAAAAAGAAAGCACGTCAGTTGCGCGATCCTTTTTACGATATTGTTTATTCAAAATATGCATCTCTTCTTCCTCTATCAATGCAACACTAAGCTCCAAGGTTTTATTCTCAAGACATGCCAAATTCGCCAATTTAAGCGAATGTTGAAAAATGCTCATAAACTTTTTTTTGGAAAATTTATAAGCTGTTTTATTGTTTACTTCAAGAATGAATTTCATTTATATAAAAGTATAACTACCGTAAATTATAGCAGTCGCTCACATGCATTTTTCTTTTTGTCACGGAAAAACAATTGCAACTTTTTAACATAACACCAGCGTGACTTGTTTTAATTGGCTTTCAAAATTTATAATTTTGACCAGACAATATATACCCTTAAGGGTGAAAGTGAAAAAAGAAAAAGCATGTTCCCTCTCTACTTAATCATTATGCATTTTTCTCTAAAAGTTCCTTAGCAATTTCGCGCACCACGTTTCCATCAGCTTCTCCTTTCATTTTTGCCATGGCAAGTCCCATCACTTTTCCTAAATCGCTTGTATTTGTTGCGCCAGTTTGAGCAATAACTTCGCCAACAATCTTAGCAACAGCTTCAGTTGAAAGCTGGGCAGGAAGATATGGCATCAGAATATCAAGTTCCAATTTTTCTTTTTCAGCCAAATCAGCTCTCCCGCCTTCCTCAAATTGGCGAATGCTGTCCTGACGTTGTTTCACCGCGCGAGAAAAAACTTCCATAACTTCTTCATCAGAAAGTCCGGTTTCGCGTTTCTTCTTTTCAATTTCAGTGTTTTTAACAGCACTGTCAATCAGACGCAAAGTGTCGCGACGAAGCGTGTCACCGCTGCGCATCGCGTCTTTCAGATCTGAAATAATTTTTTCTTTTAAAGTCATAAGAGTAGCTTATTAGGCATTAGCTTTTAGCTTCTTAGTGAATACTAAATACCTTTTTGTTTTTTAAAAATAAAATGAATTTAAAAATAGAAACTTTTATGAGCCAGTTTTCTTTTGAGGCAACAGCGAGCGACAGCGAGGTCTTAGTGAAGCAATCATAAGCAAGCTTGTTGTTGTCGCTCGTTCGGAAATGAAATTGCTATTTCATTTCACTCACTCCGCTAAACAATAGTTCCTCGATTGCGAGCGTGCCGAGAAAGGAAATTGACGAAATAAAAGTCATCATTTTAAAACAAATTTGCGAATGATACCTAAGGCATCATTCGCATCATTGTCCCACAATTACATCTTTCGTTTGATGTTTTTCAAAGCTTCGTCGTCAAATTTTCCAAGCTTCTTAAGCTTATCAATTTCCTTACGAATTTTAACTTTATATAGAGCTTCAGTGCGTTTTTCTGTTTTACTCTTTTCATCATTTCGAAAACGTGTTCTTCGAGCGCGAATAAGCACACCACTTTGCTGAATTTTACGAGAAAATCTTCGCATTAAGCTTTCTGTCGTTTCTTTGTCCTTTTTTTGTACTCCAATCATGAAAAACCTCCTTTCTATAATTAAGCCTTTATAATAGCTTACCAATGATATTATACAGATAATTTTCAATAAGTCAACCGCGGCTACGCCGCAAGTTTATAAAGTAAAAAGTTTCAGGTTTGTAAAGAAAAATGCCTTGCATGTTTTACATCTTTATAAACTTGATAACTTGATGAACTTTATACCTACACCCCTATTTCCATTCTACTGCCAATGGCCCAATTTCCTCATGCAAAGCAGCTCCACCGATCAAATGCAAGTGCAAATGGTCAACTTCCTGTCCACCATGCTTTCCAACTCGAAATAAGAGCTTATAACCATTTTTGGCGATACCTAATTTAATCGCAATATCCCTGGCCGCCACCAACATATTCCCCAAAAGCTGCACATCGTCAGGACTGACAATTTCATTCACTGAAGCAAGATGCTTCTTGGGAATGATTACCACATGCACAGGTGCAAGTGGCTTGATGTCATTAAAAGCAACTATCTCATCACTTTCAAAGACAATTTTTGCCTCAATTTTCTTTTCAATGATCTTGCAAAAAATACATTCTTCTTTTGCATAATTAAGCACTGTCAACATAAATTTTTTTTATTTTTTATTATCTAGCGAAACGAGCGAAATGATTTATCAGCAGACAAAATCATTTCCGAGTGAGTGATGATAACAAGTTGGTTTAATACCTCGCGGCTTGCCCCAGGGTTAATACCTATTCATTGTTAACCTTATTCCTCACTATGAGAAACAACTACATTGTTTTTCAAGATTTTTCGCACAGCAATGATGAGTCTTTCATGATTCACTGTCTCTTGTGTTCCACTGACCATATCTTTGACGATCACAGTTTCATCAAGTGCTTCTTTCTGACCGATAATCAAAGTGATTTCAACGCCAAGCCTGTCAGCCACACGAAGTTGTGACTTGAGTGATCCACGACCGAAGCTCTCCGCAGTCAAAATTCCATTTTTTTGCAGTTCCGCAAAAACATTCAAACTTTTCTTCTTGGCCAAATCTCCAAGCTGCGCCAAAAACACTCGCGGTTTCGGCTCAATATACATTTTTGCATGCACTCTTTTCATTTCTTGCACTAAGCGATCCATGCCAAGTCCAAATCCGATTGCTGGAGTTTGTTCTCCACCAAGCTCACCAATTAAGTTATCATAGCGTCCTCCGCCACCTAGTGAGTGTTTCTTACCTTCTTCATCTCCTGACCAAATTTCGAAAACTGTTTTCGTGTAATAACTGAGGCCTCTAACTAAGCGAGGATTAATCACATATGGCAAGTCCAACTCATCCAAATATTCCAAAAGACTCTTGAAGTGCACACGGCATTCCATACAAAGATGATCAATTGATTGTGGCGCAAGCGCTGAAACTTGAATGCATTTATCTTCTTTGCAATCCAAAATTCGCAGCGGATTTGTTTCAAGACGCTTCTTACAATTGAGGCAAAGTTTTTGCTTTTTTGATTCAAAATATGCCACCAAAAGATTTTGATATTCCTTGCGGCATTTTGGACAGCCAATTGAATTTACCTGAAATTGAATATTCTTGATTCCAACCAAAGTCACCACGCGATGAGCCAGCTGAATGAGCTGTGCATCCAAAATGGGATCTTGCTCGCCAAAAGCATCGAAATTGGCTTGGAAATGTTCGCGATATCTTCCTTCTTGCGGCCGATCATAACGATATACTGGACCAGTTGAAAAAAGCTTCACAGGCTTAGAAAGCACTGTCATGCCATGTTGAATATAAGCTCGTCCCAATCCAGCTGTAAGTTCCGGTCTAAGTGCAACCTTGTCTCCACCCTTAGTAGTAAAGGCATAAATCTCCTTGTCGACAATATCTGTTCCCTTTCCGATTGAACGAATAAACAAATTTGAATATTCTAAAGCTGGCGTATCAATGCGCTGAAATCCATATTCCAATGAAATCTTAGAAAGAATGCGCCTAAGCTGATTCCAATATGGCTGATCACCAGGCAGCAAGTCGCGCATTCCCCTTGGTGGTTGCAACATGATTTCCTCCTCCACCACTTTAGTTTTACTGGCAGGTGCAGTAGTTTTTTTTGCTACGATTACAGGCTTTGCAGATTTTGCGGTAACAGTTTTTTTATCCATTTTTTTTACAACTTTCTTTGTTACGATCTTAATTTTTGATTGAGCCATATGTATTAGATATTAGCTAATTACGCTAAAAAACATTCTCATTAAAATTAAACATTCACTATTTAAAGATAAACAACAATTTTCAATTCACAATTTTTAATTTTTAATCAATTTTTAATTTTCTAATGTTTTAAATTTTAAATCATTAGAATTTTTTATTTCAAATTAAAAATTTCAAATTTCAAATTTTTTCTAGAGTATTTCCGCTTGTGAAAATGGCCAAGCACGAACCAATACTTTTCCAACAACATCCTCTTCAGGAAGCACACCCCAGGCGCGAGAATCATGCGAAAATTGACGATTATCACCTAATACGAAATATTCACCAGATTTCATTGTTACAGTCACTGCTCCAGAAGTTATTAAACCGGCCGGTAAATACACGTGTTCGTCCAATAACAAACCTTCGGGATTTTGATTATTATAAATCGTAACTTTCCCTGCTTCAACTTTCACCTGCTCTCCAGGGAGTCCAATCACTCGTTTGATGAAAAATTGCTTCGGATCTCGCGGATAGCGGAAAACCACCACATCACCTCGACTCAATTCTTTAAAGGAATTGACAGTAAATAAATGAAATCCTTCAAAATCAGCCACTGTCTTCTTATATCCCAACTCATTAATAATCAAATAATCACCATCCTTGAAATTAGGTTCCATGCTTGCACCTTGCACAAAAAATGGTTGAAAAAGAAAAACTCTGATTGGAACTATAATGATCAAGGCCCAGAAAAAAACTTTCACAACTTCCCAAAGAAAACTTCCAACACCGTAATAAACTTCCTCATCAGCCATTTCAGTCGTGTTATTGTTTTGATTTTCCATTTATCAATTAATAAGATTGTGTTCCACTGGAACGCAACTTATTTTACATTACTTTTATTGAAATATTTTTGTTTTAAACACAGCAATAATACCATGCTTTGACGCTCATTGCAAGGGTTGTTTTTTAGCTTAGCAGCGGTATTTTTTGACATTTAACCCTAGAATAAGGTAAGATGAGCTCATGGATGGCATCAAAAAGAAGCTTACATTGGAGCCAAAAAAAGCCGCACTACCGCTGACAACAAAAGTGGAATCTTTTTATTTTCCCAAAAAAGAAGATCTCTATATCCCCAAAGAAGAAACTTTCGATAAGCATCTCAAGAAAGAGGGCCTCCAAAGAAAACGCTCTATTCGCAAATTCATCTGGATAACCTTATTAGTGATTCTGACGGCACTACTGTCTTTCTTGTTTTTTTTCTTGAGTAAGATATATTCCACCACCAAGAAAATGAATGTTTCCACCGAGCAAACAACTTTATCACAAGATCTTTCATCCATGCTCTCGCCCATAATTCCTTCGGCAACCACCAGTACTTTGCGCGGAGAAAAAGAAGGCCGCATCAACATCTTACTGCTCGGAGCAGCCGGCGAACACAAGCCTGGTGGAAACTTGACTGACACTATCATGATCATGAGCATCGACACTAAAAACAGGAAGGTGGCTTTGCTTTCTTTGCCTCGTGATTTCTACGTTCCAATTGGAGACACAACCTCTTTCACTAAAATCAACAGCCTATACAAAATTGGCATCGCTCAAGAAAAGGGCATTGACCTAACCAAGCAAGCTGTGGAAAAAGTGACCGGTGTGACCATCAACTATTATATGACCGTGGATTTCGATGCTTTTGCAAAAATTATCGACCACATCAATGGTGTGAACATATTAGTTGAGCGCGACATTTATGATCCAACTTATCCTGGACCAAACTATAGCTATGAGCTTTTTGCTTTGAAAAAAGGAGCTTATCTACTCAATGGCGACACCACACTTAAATATGTGCGCGAACGACATGACGACCCCGAAGGAGATTTTGGCAGAGCCAAAAGGCAACAACAAGTCATTCAAGCGGTCAAAAGCAGAATATTCTCCATGCAAACAATCTTCAACGTGGTGGCACTCAGCAACATCCTGGACACACTTGGTGACAACATCAAAACAGACATGACCTTCAATGACATCGAGCAGTTCATTAAGCTCAGCAAGGAAGTAGACACCCAAAACATCACCAATACAGTGGTTGATGCTTGGAAACCAGATAGTCTACTAAAGGTTTCACATGTCATGCTGGGAAATGACCTGGCTTTCATTTTGGTTCCGCGCGTTGGATCATACAGTGAAATAAAAGATTTAGCTTTAAACATTTTCAACCAAGATGAGCTGAAAAAACGTCAGGCTTCAATTATAAATGAGGCTGCCAGCATTTCCATTGTCAATAAGAGCACTAACACTGACCTTGCCAATAAAATCAAAAAAATGCTTACGGAGAAACTTGGCATGAAAAAAGTGCAGATAATTCCTAATCCTTCCGATGAAATCACGGAAAAAACAATCATCAACAACAATTCATCCACTGAAAAAATATTCACCCTAGATGAACTCATTAAGAAACTTCCCGCCTCCTTGGCAAGCGAATCTGCCGCATCCAGCGAGCAAGCAACCATTGAAGTCAGCGACATCACCATCACTCTTGGAAATGATCTTGTTGACACCTACAAATATGAAGAAGATAGTATTGATGATTTCAATAAAGCACAAGACAAGCAAGACAGTATTGATTTTTCAAAAGTAAACTAATTTAAAATTAAGAAATTTTTAAAAATATGAAATTAATAGTAGGTCTCGGTAATCCAACCGCTCAATATGAAAACACTCGTCATAATACTGGCTTCATCATCCTGAATGAAATTCAAAAACAATTGGAATTTCCAACATTTGAAATAAACAAAAAGTTTGAGGCGGAAATTTCGGAAAAAAATATTGTTGGCGAAAAAACAATACTAGTCAAACCACAATCATTCATGAATCTTTCCGGAGAAGTCACAGAAAAAATTGCAGCTTTCTATAAAATTCCCCCGGCAAACATTCTCATCATTCATGATGATCTTGATCTTGAACTTGGAAAATTCAAAGTTTCCAATGACTCATCTGCTGCAGGACATAATGGCGTGCAGAACATTTTTGACAAATTTGGCACGCAAGCCATCACCAGAATTCGCATCGGCATTGAAGGCGCAGAGAAAAAACTCCAGCGCCAAATGTCAGGCAGCGATTTTGTGTTGCAAAAGTTTAGCGCTGAAGAATTGGAAACCATCAAAAAACTTACTGAAGAAATTGTTAAGAATATTTAGTTTTCAAAGACTTCGTATTTTTATGTTTTTTGTTTCATATTTCATACTAAAAAAATACAGGCGTATTTCGTATCTGTATTTTTTTGCCATATGAAGTATACCCGTTCCGAGCATAAACTACGGCGAAAGACGAGTAATGAGCGTTAAGGAATCGACATAGCAATGTCGTCCCGGACTTGATCCGGGATCCAGGATAAAAAACAATAGGCGTGCTAAATCCCAGATTCCCGCCTTCGCGGGAATGACAAATTCTTTTGCCACAGTATCTTCATCAGGCACAAAAAATATAGATATGAAATATGGAAACGTGATTTAAATCCCTAGACACAAAAGAAAAAGCGTCAGTCTTTTGTTTATCCAGTTGGATAAATTCAAAAGCTGGCGCTTTCTTCTTATGTATACAAATCACTAAGATCCTTATGACTTCTATATCTTGGATCTGTCGTTCTTCTCCCGATATAAGGAACTCCGTCATTGGTTCTCCTTCTTTCACTGTTTTTTTCGTCACCCACAATCTTGGAAATAAAGCTTAAAACACGCGTTAGCATTGTTCTCACCTCCTCCTTTAAGTGGACTATTTTACACCTCTATTATACTCCTTTTTTGACTATTTGTCAATATGATGGTTTTGTGAGAATATTATACATACAAAGAATTTCTAAGCTAAATTTCAATGAAACATCTCAATGCGCTGAATACAATCCAGGGACTTAGTGCCAAAAACATGAAGCTGTTGATGGAATTTTTTGGAAATTCTCAAAGCATTTGGCAAGCCGACCAAGCAGCACTCATGAGCGCTGGCATCAAGGAACCCTTGGCACAAAAAATTGTTGAAACCAGACCACTTATTGACGTTGAAAAAGAATGGGAGAAATTGGAAAAAGAAAACATCGTTGTTGTTGCACTTGATGACCCACACTACCCAGCCCTACTCAAACAAATTCCTGACAACCCTTACCTTCTATATATGAAGGGGGATTTGAAATGCTTGAATTACCCTTTGATTGCAATCGTTGGCTCGCGCAAATTGACTGAATATGGCAAACGAGCCACAACTGGATTCGCCAGAGATCTTGCCAACAGCGGCATTTGTGTGGTCAGCGGCTTGGCCTTTGGAATTGACGCTGCAGCTCACCTTGGAGCGCTCAGCGCTAATGGCAGAACGATTGCTGTGCTCGGCAACAGCTTAGACAGAGAAAGTATCTATCCTCGCAGCAATTTTCAACTTTCTGAAGATATCATTAAAAGCGGCGGATTGCTTATCAGCGAATTTCCCGTCAAAACAAATCCTGAAATTTGGACTTTTCCTGCTCGCAATCGCATCATGGCTGGCATGAGCCTTGGCACTTTAGTGGTTGAAGCCGCTGAAAAAAGTGGCACCCTTATCACAGCCAATCTGGCCTTGGATTATAATCGAGAAGTCTTTGCGGTGCCAGGACCAATCTTTTCTCCACAATCCACTGGCACACATCTCATCATTAAAGCTGGCGCCAAACTCACCACCTGCGCCAAAGATATTTTGACTGAATTGAGACTTGAAAGTGTTGTCGCAACCGCACAAGAATGTGCCATTTTGGAGCTAACTAAAGACGAAAGAACTGTTCACAAAATACTGTCCCATGAAAGCCTGCACATTGACATAATAGCTAAACTGACTAAACTTGAGACATCCTCCATTTCCTCAATCCTAGCAATGATGGAGATAAAAGGTGCCATCAAGAACGTCGGAGGGCAGAACTATATTAGGCTTTAGGCATTAGCTTTTTAGCTTTTTAGGAAAAAATGCAGAATTTAAAACCTAAAAAGCTAAGAAGCTAAATCCTAAAAAGCTATTTTCATGAAACTGATTATTGTTGAGTCCCCCACTAAAGCCAAAACAATCACTAAATTTTTGGGCAAAGGTTTCACTGTGAAATCTTCTTTTGGTCATGTGCGCGATTTGCCAAAAAGTGATATGGGAATTGATATCGAAAAAGATTTCACTCCCAGCTATGTCATTCCAGACAAGGCTCGCATCAAAGTGGCAGAGCTGCTGAAATTGGCCAAAAAAGCTGATGAAGTGATTCTGGCATCCGATGAAGACCGCGAAGGAGAAGCTATTGCTTGGCATCTTGTGGAAGCACTTGGACTTGATAAAAAAAATAAAAAACCATATTCTCGCATTGTTTTTCATGAAATCACCAAAAATGCGATTGAAAATGCGCTCAAGAATCCTCGCACCATTGATATTAATTTGGTTGATGCACAGCAAGCACGCCGCGTGCTTGATCGCTTAGTTGGCTATGAACTCTCCCCTTTTCTTTGGAAAAAAATCAGGCGCGGCCTTTCAGCTGGACGCGTGCAATCAGTGGCGCTGAGATTTATCGTTGAGCGCGAAAGAGAAATTCAAAAATTTGAAGCGGAAGAATTTTGGACAATTTCTGCCAAGCTGCAAAAAGAAAAAACCAATGATGAATTTGAAGCAAATTTGCTCGAACAAAACGGAGATAAAATTGAACAAACCATCACACTGAAACTTTTCACTGGGGATTACAAAACCAAAAAAAGTATTATCGCTGACAAAAAATCAGCTGAGAAAATCACAACCGAACTTAAGGATGCCAAATATGAAGTTCTGTCAGTGGAGAAAAAGGAAACTTTGCGAAATCCTTCAGCACCTTTCACCACTTCAACTTTGCAACAAGCAGCTATCAGCAGTTTTGGTTTTTCCGCCAAGCAGACCATGATGACAGCGCAAAAATTATATGAAGAAGGCTATATCACCTACATGCGAACTGACAGCATGAATCTTTCTTTAGAATCTCTGATGAGTGCACGTAAAATTATTGAGAAAGAATTCGGCAAAGATTATTCTTTGGAAAGTCCACGCTATTTCAAAACCAAGTCCAAAAGCGCACAAGAAGCTCATGAAGCCATTCGCCCAACCGATCCAGAAAAAACTCCTGACTCTCTTTCGGAAATTTTGGAACCAGGTCAGCACAAACTATATCGCTTGATTTGGAACCGCATGATTGCTTGCCAAATGCAAAGTGCCAAACTAAATTCAGTCAAAGCTGACATTGAAGCGCAAGGTAAGAAAAACAAATTTTTGCTGCGAGCAACTGGCTCAACTGTTGTTTTTGATGGATTCTTGAAAGTGTATGCTTCTCGCGCTGCGCAAGCTGAATCTTTTTTGCCAGAATTAGCGAAAGGTGATGAGCTTTCCGCTTTGGCTGTCATGCCATTGCAAAAATTCACTTCCGCTCCGCCAAGATACAATGAAGCGACCTTGGTAAAAGTCTTGGAAGAACATGGAATTGGAAGACCTTCAACTTATGCTCCAACAATTTCCACCATCATCGACAGGAAATATGTGGACAAGAATGACGACAAGCGCTTGTTTCCACTGGAGATCGGATTTCCGGTCAACGACTTGATCGTGGAACATTTCCCTGAAATCGTTAGCATCGATTTCACTGCCAATATCGAAAAAGACTTCGATGAAATTGCTGATGGCAACAAAACTTGGGTGCCAGTCATTCGAAATTTCTACGAACCATTTCACAAATTATTGGAAGAAAAAACTGACTCTGTCAAAAAAGAAGATCTGATGGAAAAATTGGACAGACCATGTCCAACTTGTGGCGCAGATCTCGTCATGAAATTTGGACGTTTCGGAAAATTCATCGCCTGCTCAACCTATCCAACTTGCAAATATACTGAAAAGACTGACAGCGAAAAAAAGGAAGATGAAGAAAATTCAGGCATTATCTGCGACAAATGCGGAGCGCCAATGAATGTTAAACGTGGACGCTTCGGAGCCTTTCTTGGTTGCTCAAAATATCCTGAATGCAAAAACATCATGAACATTGAGAAAAAAACCGGAGTGAAATGTCCAAAATGCGAAAAGGGCGATATCATCGAACGCAAATCCAAAAAAGGTAAGATGTTTTATGGTTGCAACAAATATCCAGAGTGCGACTTTGTGATGTGGAACAAGCCAACAGGAGAAATGTGCCCAATGTGCAAACAACCCCTGGCCTTTGCAGCTAAAGGAAAAGTTAAATGCCCAAACAAAGATTGCGGATTTGAAAAAGACGGCGAATAGAAAACAACTTATTAGGCATTTCAGCCATAGGCTGATCAGCCTATGGCTGAAGCTTTTTAACTTCTTAGGAAATTCAAAATAAAAAAAAATCAGCACACTGCGTGTTGATTTTTTTTTAAAAATTCTTGCCTCATCTTCCCCACTAAACTATACTGAAAGTAAGAATAAACTTACTTAAGAGTATTAAAGGTTATGGAAAAAATCACATTAGAAGATATCCTAAAGGCTCTGCGCAATCCACCAACAGAGGCGCGCAAAGAAGTTATAGCCAAAGCCTACAACTTCGCCATTGAGGCGCATAAGGGGCAAAAAAGGCGCTCTGGGGAGGATTATGTCACCCATCCTTTTGCGGTGGCAAAAATCTTGGCTCAAATTGGAATGGGCGGAAAAACCATCGCTGCTGGACTTCTGCATGATGTGCCAGAAGATACCGCCATCACACTTGCTGATGTTGAAAAAAAATTCGGCAGTGAAATTGCTGCCATGGTTGATGGTGTCACTAAGTTGGGAAAAATAAAGTTGCGCGGTTCGCATGAAGAATATTTTTTGGAAAATTTGAGGAAGATGATTTTGGCCATGGCGAGCGACATTCGAGTTGTAATCATAAAATTGGCCGATCGTTTGCACAACATGCAAACACTTGATTTCAATCCTGCCGACAAACAACTCAGAATTGCACGCGAAACCATGGAGGTTTTTGCGCCAATTGCAAATCGCCTTGGAATGGGAGAAATTAAAGTCCAATTGCAAGACCTTTCTTTTAAATATCTCGATCCTGAAAATTTCACCTTAGTAAAAGACCTAGCAGAAAAAAATTACAAGGAGAGAGAAAAGTATGTCAACATCGCCATTGCTGAATTGGAAGAAGAAATGAAAAAGGAAGGCGTTCAATTTATCAAAACTGACGGACGAGCCAAAAGCATTTACAGCCTTTTCCTAAAAATGCAAAAGCATGAAATGGACATCGACAGAATTTATGATTTAGCAGCCATTCGAGTCATTGTGCCAGAAGTTGCTGATTGCTATGAAACGCTTGGCATCGTGCACAAAAAATATCGCCCGATGATTGGAAGAATTAAGGATTACATTTCACTGCCAAAACCAAACGGCTATCAATCAATTCACACCACAGTTTTCGGTCCTGATGGAAAAATTCTGGAAGTTCAAATACGCACAGTAAAAATGGACAATGAAGCCGAATTTGGAATTGCAGCTCACTGGATTTATAGTGAAAACAAAAAGAAGAAAAACTGGCGCGAACTTTTATTTAAAAAGAAAGCGCCTCAACCAGAAAAAGAATTGGAATGGGTCAAACAACTGCGCGAATGGCAGAATGAAATTGGCCGAGATGATGAAGAATTTGTGCAAGGCTTGCGCATTGATTTTTTCAAAAATCACATCTTTGCCTTCACTCCGCAAGGCGACATCATCGACCTGCCAGAGGAATCAACTCCTATTGATTTTGCTTATGCGATTCATAGTGAGGTCGGAAATCACGCCACCGGGGCCAAAGCTGATGGCAAGATGGTGCCACTTGATTATCAAATAAGAAATGGCCAAGTTTTGGAAATTCTGACTTCCAAAGATCGCAAACTGCCAAATGCTGACTGGCTTAAGTTTGTCAAAACAGCCGTAGCCAAAACTCACATCAAAAGAGAACTAAAAAAGGATACACTTTCAAAATAAATAGGTATTAACCCCGGGGCAAGCCCCGAACCCTTTGGGTTTCCGCGGCAAGCCGCGAGGTATTAACCAATTTGTTATCATCACTCGCTCGGAAATGATTTTGTCTGCTGACAAATCATTTCACTCACTACGTTCGATAATAAACACATTAACATTAATTTATTGACTTTTCCTGCCTAAAAAGCTAGACTTATAGCTGTATTATAAAAAAAAGCTCATGAATCCACAATTAGAAGCGATCAAAAAAGAATATCAGGATATCACCGATCAACTCAGTTCCCCTGAGATTCTTTCTGATCCCAAGAAAATGGCTCAGCTTGGCAAAAGACAATCAGAATTGACTGAAATGATTGGCAAGATTGAAGAGCTTGAAAAAATCCATACTAGCATGAAAGGCAATGCTGAAATCATCAACACAGATGATGATCCTGAGATGAAAGAAATGGCCATGGAGGAAAACATGGAGCTTTCGCAGCGTCTGGCGGAACTTGAAAAAGAAATTGAGGTTCTGCTTTTGCCAAAGGATCCCAATGATGAAAAGAACATCATCATTGAAATTCGTGGTGGTGCCGGCGGAGATGAATCTGCTCTTTTTGCAGCCAGTCTTTTTCGCATGTATTCAAAATTTGCTGAAAAAAATAATTGGAAACTTTCTGTTTTAAATTCCAATCGCACTGAACTTGGAGGTTTCAAAGAGGTTGTTTTTGAAATAAATGGAACCCCAACCAATCCAGTTTATCAAAAAATGAAATTTGAATCAGGCGTTCATCGCGTGCAGCGCATTCCTGAAACTGAAAAACAAGGACGCATTCATACCTCAACTGCAACTGTGGCAGTTTTGGCTGAAGCTGAGGAAATTGATTTAACCATCAATGATAATGATCTTCGCATTGACACCTTTTGTTCATCTGGACCTGGCGGACAATCAGTAAACACCACCAAGAGCGCTGTGCGCATCACTCACATTCCAACTGGCGTGGTTGTTTCATGCCAGGATGAAAAATCTCAACTCAAAAACAAAGAAAAGGCTATGAAAGTTTTGCGCTCTCGTCTTTTGCAAGCTGAGGAAGAAAGAAAAGCCAAGGAACTTGGAGATGCTCGCAAAAGCCAAGTTGGAACTGGTGATCGCAGTGAAAAAATCAGGACCTATAACTATCCACAAGACCGTATCACTGATCATCGCATCAAGCAGTCTTGGAGCAATATGGAAGGAATCCTTAATGGAGATATTGATCCAATCGTTGAAGCACTCAGAGAAGAAGATATCAAACTTAAGATGCAAATAGTTTAAAGCAAGATGACCATTTTGGAAATCACAAATGAATATAAAGGTAAGATTGATTATTTGGACTTGGAAATAATCATCGCAAATTCTCTCAAAAAAACGAGGGAATTTGTTTTAACATACCCTAAATATTTGATAACCAAAATACAAGATACGAAAATCAAAAAATGCATTCAAAGAAGGATTAGTGGTGAGCCTATTGCATATATCATAGGACACAAAGAATTTCATGGATTGGATTTTATTGTCAACAAAGATACGCTTGTGCCGCGGCCAGAGACTGAACTAATGGTGGAGGAAGCCCTCCAACTCATGCAAGATACAAGATACGAGATACAAGATACAAAAATAATTGACATCGGAACTGGATCAGGATGCATCATTATTGCAATTACAAATGAATTAACAAAAAATACAAATCAAAACGGCGTCATCTCAAGTTTGTCGAGAGATCTGAGCTCAGATTCCTCGATTTCGCTTCGCTTCACTCGGAATGACAAATTAAGTTTTTTCGCAACAGATATCAGCGAAGGTGCATTAAGAATTGCCAAGAAAAATGCCAAGACTCACGACTTAGATAAAGAAATAAGATTCGTAAAGTCCAATCTCCTCTCTGCATTCATACAAAATACGAAATACAAAATACGAGCTACGAATTTAATTATAACTGCCAATCTTCCCTATCTTTCCAAGGAAATTTACAATTCTGCGCCGATTGATGTGAAAAAATTTGAACCAAAATCTGCACTTTTCAGCCCCGAGGAAGGACTCGCTCACTATCGAAAATTATTAGAACAAGTTAAAAATCAAGTCATCAATTTTGCTTCAGACTTATCCTCTAGACATCAATCATCAGTCACTCTGTTTCTAGAAATTAGTCCTGAGCAAAAAAAATCACTGACGAAACTTATCAAATCAATCTTCCCTACTGCAAAAATAGAGTTCAAAAAAGATCTTGCCAGCAAATGGCGCCTCTGCAAGATTAGTATTTAGTATCTTCTATCGAGGATAAATTTAAAGTAAATATTTTGTATTTCGTATTTCGTATTCTGCATTTCCGCATTTTCCTGCAACCATATGAAGTACGTAGGCGAAAAACGAGTGATGAGCGTTAAGAAATTTTGAAACGTAGCGCCAGTCAGCAGACGAAGGCGCGCAGTGTAAATTTTAGTGAAGAGCGAAGTCTTTGCCACAGTATCTTCATCAGGTTGCGATTTCTTTTGTAACTTTTCTATTAAAAGAAAAGTTAGGCAAAACTTTCCCCAAACTAAAACCCGCCAATTTGGCGGGTTTTAGTTTGTTGATATATTTAAGCTTACAATGAAGCTAAAAGATAAAAACTATATAGAATCAAAAGAAATTATTTCTTTCGTTTTGCTACTTTTTTTGCTTTCTTTGCAACTTTCTTAGGAGCTGCTTTTTTAACTGCTTTTTTTACAGTCTTTGTTGCTTTCTTAACTGCTTTTTTAGCAACTTTCTTAACTGCTTTTTTTACAGTCTTCTTAACTGCTTTTTTAGCTACTTTTTTTACTGCCATGGTAAAACACCTCCTTTCATGAATTTGCTCTTATGCGAATATTTAGCAAGACTCTTTTGTCCCGCACCTTTTCCTCTGATTGAGTCCCTCCATCAATCCTCAGAAAGGGTGCGGGTCGTGTCTATGATGCTAAACATTTTTTCAGAAAACAAATACTTTTAATTTTTATCTTAACGCGAATGCAAAAAAACAAACGCTCTTTTTTATTTTTATATCTACCAACATCCACTGAGTTAAAATATTTTAGAAATATTTTTTTCAGTACTTTAATTATAGTATGTTTTTCATAAAAAGCAATGCAAGAAAGTTATCCACAGTGTCACAAAATTCAAAATTAAAAATTAAAAATACAACAGACTGTTTTAATACCATGATTACTGCATTTTATCACTACTTATTCATACAACTCTTTTCATATAAAAATTTCAACATCGAAATTATCAGCAAAGCTATTTTCTAAATTTATAATTTTTAAAAATTATATACAAATTAATTCAGTAATTCTTTTTTAATTTTTTATTCTCGAAAACAACAATTCACTTTTAGAAAAATATTATATCAACAATATTTAATATTTATAATAACCACATTCAATTTAAATCATAAAAATAACAATGTCACATAAGCATACGGCATATCGTTTGTCGGCATTTTGTCATATTTCAAATATTGCATTTTTAAATTTGTCCCATTATTACGCCAAAAAATGGACTTTTTGTCTAGTTGACGCTCAAATTTGGCTAAGATACAATTAAGACACTAAAGGAAGAATTTATTTGCAAAGATGACTAAACTCATCCAAGGCAGATAAAGCTTCAACGAAAGCGCCCTTTGACAATTAATCCACTAATCCTGAGTCTTTATGGCAAAAGGATCAAGTCGGCGCCCTAAACAGCCCGACAGTAAACTAGAAAGGAAGGTGAAATCATAATGGAAGAATACACACCAGAACAACAAGAAGAAAAATCTGAACAACTAAAAAGATGGTTTCAAGATAATCTTCGCATCGTTATCAGTGTGGCAATCGTTATCATCATTGCAGGAGGAATTTATTCATATTCAAAAAGAACAAACTCTCCTATCGTGACTGACGATCAGAGCCAAACAACTGAAGTGAGCGCTACTGACGAAAGTCAAGCAGAAGAAGATAAGGCAACGACTAGCGTGGAGAACAAAGATATCAAAACAGCTGTTTCCTCTGCTCAAACAAGCAAGGAAACTGAAGGTTCTTTCGTTCAAACCGCTGTTAGAAATGACAGCCTAACCACACTTGCTCGCAAAGCAACCGCCAATTATCTCGAGAAAAACTCAGATTCAGCCTTGACCAAAGAACACAAGATTTACATTGAAGATTATCTAAGAAAAGCTGTTGGACATACTGGAGGAGTTCATGTTGGAACATCTATTGAATTCTCAAAGGATCTCATACAGAAGGCAATTGCTCAATCCAAAACACTTAACGAAAGACAACTTAAGAATCTTGAAAAATATTCAGCTCGAGTTTCTTCACTCTAACACCGAAGCCAACTCAATGAATATCTGACCAACACACATTTTGTTCTTTTCCGGAAAAGAAGTTTACACAAACAAAACACTCCCGCCAAGCGGGAGTGTTTTGTGTTTTTATTACTATAAACAAAAAATCATGTGTTGTGTGTGGTTTCTGCTCCACCTGTTTTTTCTTGAAGCCGTAGCGAGCGACAGTGAGGTCCGAGTGAGCAGTCATAGATTTTCGGCTGCGAAGCGTGCTCTCAAGAGAAAGCAGGTGAGACAAAAATTGCATTCTTCTATTCATATAATCTCATACTACATATAATTCCAAACTAAAGTTTAACAACATCCCCCACTTTTACTCCAAGCTGATCAACAATTCCAGCATTGATCTCCAAAACCATGTCCGCATTTTCAGGGGGTGTAATGGTTTCCAAGAATGTTGACTGAACATTTTTCTCAATATATACAATCTTTCCTTGGGTAATCCAGATTATATCAAGCGGAAAACGCATATCTTTCATCCAGAAAGAATGTTTAGCTGCTTTTGGAAATTCAAAAAGCATGCCACAATTTTCACATAAATCATCTCGTTGTCCCAAACCTTTTGCCATTGCTTGCTGACTAGTGACAACTTCTGCTCGAAATGTTTTCTCATGCAATTTAATGGAAACCACTTCGTTTCCAGCCACCGAATATTGATAGATAAAAAGATAGCCAAACAAGAAAGCTAGCAAAGATCCAGCCAGTAATAACGCTACATATTTTTTTATTTTAGACATACATAAAATATTCTTAAGACAAACTCAACTCTTTTGTTTCAATCTTTTTACTGATAAACACAAATGTGCTCACCATTATCAGGGAAATTAAAACAAATGTAACAGCTTTGCCAAGCGCGCCAGTATTAAGTGAAACCAAAGCAACCAAGATCGTGATGACATAATAAAACAAGCAAATCCTTTTCACTGACCAGCCAAGTTCTAATAGTCTGAAATGCAGATGCCTCCTGTCTGCAGAAAAAATTGACGCGCCAGCTCTGAATCGCTCAATGATCACCCAGAGTGCATCAATGACCGGAACTGCCAACACGAGCAAGGTGGTGGCAATCTTTGCACCAGCAAAAATTGCCATGATCGCCAGCATGAAACCCATGAAAATTGAGCCACTAGTACCAGCCATAATTTTAGCAGGATTAAAATTTAAAAGAATGAAAGCTAGTAATCCACCCATAAGGGCTGCAGTAATGATGCCAATTGGCGGCTGATTGACTTCTGGTCGCAAACTCAACACGAAGATTGTCACCACTCCAATCAAAGTAATTCCTCCAGCCACTCCATCAACTCCATCAACCCAATTTAAGGCATTCATCAAGAAAATCACCCAAGCAACACAAATAAATAATCCAATCAAACTTCCAAGTCCAGTTTGAAACAATAAGATTCCACCAAAGGGATTGGACATATATTCAAGTTTGACGCCCATGCCATATACAAAAATCACAATAAAAAATTGAAAGCAGAGTTGCAATTTCCAAGATATTTGTTTAAAATCATCCACAACCCCCAAGATCAAAATTGCCAAACTAGCAAAAAGCACACCCATAAGCGGTGTGCTGATAATCAGATTCTTATCCAAAAGAATAGTGGCTACGAAAGATAAGATCAGTGCTACTCCCCCAAAACGCAAGGTTCCAATTTTATGCAGGTGTCTCTTGGAAATGCGAGATTCCAAAATACTACACCTGCGACCAACAACTATCAAGATCAACAATAAGAATGTTGATATTAGACAGGAAATAAGCAGTGGCATCAAAAATAGAGAATGGTCCATAGCATATTCCTCGCATTTATTTCTTGCGTATTTTATCAGTTACCCAAAATTCCCCAAAATATTGCTTGAACAAGATGCGTGTCTGAGAATCAATAGCTGGAATTGCTCCCAATGTTGGTGCAATTATCGGGGCCAAAAACCATTGCAGAAACATGTAGATATAACGTTTTTTGCCATATTTGGCTGGACGCGGCGGCAAAAGCACAAAACTGAGAAACATTGAAATGATCAAACCAGTCATTGCCAATGTCATCAAATAGCGTGTTACAAATGGCAAATTATGAGCTAACACACTTTGATTAAACTCTGGCCCACCAAAAATGAGCGGCAACCAGCCAAGCAATGCCAAAATAAAGGCTGAGGTTGCCCAGGAGTGATGCCCCTCAATCATTTCAA
>JAAXUC010000030.1 GCA_013336225.1 Candidatus Moraniibacteriota bacterium | reverse complement strand
CGTGGAACAGCTGGTTGGATCGGAATTGGTTCTTTTCACATTCAGCCGGTGGAAATTGCGAAACTGTCCCTGGTTATTTTTTTGGCCAGCTTTATTTCTCAGAAAAAAATGGAATTAGGTGAGACTGGAAGATTGGTGGCATCACTGATTCTTTCTGGCAGCATGATTTTGCTGGTGATCAAACAGCCAGACTTTGGCAGCGCCATGGTGTTGACTGGAATTTGGATTGGGATGACTTTGATTTCAGGTGTTAGTGCAAAAAAAATCATGCTCATGGTGATTGCTGGGATAATAATTTCCGTTGGAAGTTGGTTTTTAATGCAACCGTATCAAAAAAATCGTCTGCTAAGTCTGGTCAAGCCTGGCTCTGTTGACATCAGAGGTGCTGGATATAATGTGAATCAATCCATGATTGCAGTTGGCTCTGGAGGAGTGACTGGCAAGGGAATCGGGCATGGATCACAATCGCAACTGAACTTCTTGCCGGAAAAGCACACTGATTTCATTTTTGCTTCCATTGCGGAAGAACTTGGACTGCTCGGTTCATTTTTCGTGATTGGACTCTATGGCATTATGTTCTATCGCATGCGCATCATTGCCATGAGCGCTCCGGACAACTTTGGCTTCTTGATTGTGATTGGAGTGATGCTGATGTTTTTTGTCCAGGTCTGGGAAAACATCGGGATGAACATTGGCATCATGCCAGTGACTGGAATCCCGCTGCCATTGCTTTCATATGGAGGAAGTTCTCTGATTGTCGTCATGGCCAGCATCGGAATCTTGAGCAGCATCAATTCTCGCCGCGAAACCACCATCTCGCAGGACGGGGGATACTAATCTCGCATTGTCATTCCGGGCTTGACCCGGAATCTAGGTTTCTATTCTGAGCAGGTCTTGCGCCTGTTTTTTTTGCACTCAAATTTCCAATTTTCAATTTCTAATTTCTAAACAATTTCCAATGTTTAAATTTTTTAATTTCAAAACATAAAAACTTTGTCATTCCCGTGAAAACGGGAATCCAGGTTACTTACTAACTGGTGAGACTTACTGGATCCCGGATCAAGTCCGGGATGACATTGCTATGTCGATTCCTTAACGCTCATCACTCGTTTTTCGCTGTAGTTTATGCTCGGAACGGGTATACTTCATATGGTTGCAGGGGAATGCGAAATGCAAGTTTGGGAATTTGGACAAGAAAAAACCGCCTTCGCAAATGAATCTTGCGAAAGGCGGTGAATAATGCGGGCTACTTTTTGTAAAAAATTGTTATACTGACGACAAATGTTCCTCCTCCTGATCCGCCGCCAGCAACTGAGGAATGTCGCTGAGTGATGATGGCATTTTTATTTGTCTTTAGCCATGCATTCACTTCTTTTTGTACTTCTGCACTTGCTCTGTCTGCACCGCCATTGCTGTAGTTGGTAAATATTTTTATTTGCTCTGTTTCTTCAGCAAAGCATTTATTGGAGCAGGACAGAAATACTAGTGCGATGATTGTCAAAAGAACATTTTTCATGAGAAGCCTCCTTGGGGCTCTGAGATTTTGTTGCAGTGATTCGATGAATCATCAACCATATATAATACACCCAAATTGACAATTTGTCAATACTGTGGCGAAAAATGGCTGTGCGTAGCCAGTAATTGGGGCAAGAATTTTTTCTAAAAGCTAATGTAGTCAAAAAAGCTAAAAGCTAGTTCTTGTTGACATTTTAGTCGATATTTGCTATTCTATTTGGAGTTAGTAATAGATAAATAAACGGACAAATAACGTGAAA
>JAAXUC010000017.1 GCA_013336225.1 Candidatus Moraniibacteriota bacterium | reverse complement strand
GAGGTTTTGTTTATTTCCTACTCTAAATTGTCGTATTTATCGCAAGATAAAATGAAATGAACTAAACTTGTAGAGGATTTTGGGGGGAATAATTTGGACATGGGTGCAATTCCCATCAACTCCACATGACTGAAATTTCAAATGCTGAATTTTGAATTTCGAATGAATTTCTAATGTTTTAATTTTTAAAACATTCAATCATTCAGATTTCATTCAAAATTCAAAATTGGAAATTCAAAATTTATATACACAAAATAATACAGCTTAATTAGATTCTATTGCAGAATATAATTGCAGCTCATCAATAAAATAAGAAAAAGATTTAGATTCAAACCAAAACAACAAGCTGGGCCAGCTCAATTGCGCATCAATGATGGCATCAGAGTTCCCAATGTTTTTGTGATTGATGATGAAGGAAAACAACTCGGAGAAATGACCACCTTGGATGCTATGGCATTGGCCAGAGAAAGAATGCTTGATTTGGTTGAAGTTTCCCCGAAAGCAGTTCCACCAGTATGTCGCATCATGGACTATGGCAAACACCTTTATCAGCAATCAAAACAACTCAGGCTTGCCAAGGCCAAGCAGAAAAAGATTGAAATCAAGGGAGTGAGGCTAGGACTTCGAACTGACACACATGATATTGAATTCAAAAGAGCACAGTCTGAGAAGTTCTTAAAACAAGGCGACAAAGTGAAAATTGACATCGTGCTGCGCGGAAGAGAAAAGGCACATCAAGACTTGGCTCGCAAGAATTTGCAAGATTTCATCACCGGAATCACCACGCCATATAAAATCGAAGATCCAATCAAGCGCTTCCCTGGCGGATTCAATGTCATCATTGCCCCAGCAGCCACAGTAGAATAAGATCAAACAGCTTCTAGCTTCTAGCTTCTAGCTTTTAGAAAAATATTTATTAAGATAATTAAAATAACTACACTAGTGAAGCTAACAACTATAAGCTAAGACCTAGAAGCTAAATTTATGCCTAAAATGAAAACCAAGAAGTCAGTGGTAAAGAAAGTTAAAATCACCAAGAATGGAAAAGTGATTCGCCGAGCAACTGGTCAAAACCATTACAATTCAAAGGAAACTGGAGCAGAAGGACGCGCAAAGAAGAAGGACCAACGCATGTTTCGCGCTGATGAAAAGAACATTGTCAAAGCATTGCCTTATTCAATTGGTAAGTAAAAAAAATGAGTGGCATTTTGATGAAAAATTCAAAAAACTACCGGTACTAGTTTCAAGAATTTTCACCTAAAAATGTCTACTGCTCAGATTTTAATATAATATAAGAATTTAATAGAGAATTGGTGCGAGACGCTCACGATTGCAGTGCTCGCAGCATCACAGAAAAAAATGGCAAGAGTAAAGCGCGGTGTAGCCGCCTCAAAAAGAAGAAAGAATGTCTTGGACATGGCGAAAGGTTTTCGTTGGAGACGAAGTAAGAACTATATTGCTGCTAAAGAAGCAATTCTTAAAGCTGGAAAATATGCTCACCGAGATCGTCGCGTCAAAAAGCGAACCAATCGAGCACTTTGGATTTTGCGCCTCAACAATGCAGTTCGTTTATTTGATCTTTCATACAGCAAATTCATTGCAATCTTGAAATCAAAAAGCATTGAAACTGACCGCAAAGTGCTTTCACAAATGGCAGCTGAAAACCCAGCAATCTTTGCAAAATTTGTTGAGAAAGTAAAATAGCATATACAATCCTTGCCCACTTAAAAATCCACCTATAGTAGGTGGCTTTTTTATTTCTCAAGAAGTCCCTTTTGAAGTGAGCTTTTGTGAGCCTGTTTTCTCTTGAAGCCGTAGCCAGCGACAGGGAGGTCCGAGTGAGCAGCCATGAATTTCGGCTGCGAAGCGTGCTCTCAAGACTTGCCTACCGGCAGGCAGGGAAAACAGGCGAAGCAAAAACTCTAACAGAATACACAAAAAAAACTATTTCAAATATTTTTTTGAAAATTCTTTCGAAAGACGCTTAAGGGCATGAAAAGGTAGCCATAGCCATAGAAATTTTTTAACATTCTTTTCTATAAAATCATTCACTGTCATGGTAAACAAGCCTATTGCAACATAGATAACAAGGAAAACCAAGATGATCAGGATGATTATAATTGTAATATTCATATTCTTAGTCTTATTCTTAAATTAAATTTGCATTAATACATTGTGATATATCATAGATCACATCCTTTTTTTCGACCACGATGCGCCAGCCTTTCTCTTGTGCAATCTTCTTGAGATTGTCATTGGGATTGAAAGCAATCGGATTGGTCACGATGTCCAGCAAACTAGCATCTGACTCAGTGTCACCCATGCCATATGACCCTTCCAAGGTCAGATTATGCTCTTGGACATATTTTTGCACGAGCTTACCCTTGTTTTTCACCGGCTCATACTGAGATTCTCCAGTATAAATTCCTTTTTCATCTAAGCAATAGACACTTCCAAATACGGCATCAAATTTGAGATGCAATTTGTCATATTCGCGCACGATTTCCACTGGCGAACCAGACACTGCAATCAGATGGTAATTTTCTTTGCGCAATTTATCAATCATCTGCTCAGCAAAAATGTATGTTCGATCTTGATGAAATGACACCACCATCTTGCTTGCCCTTTCAATATCAACCAACTTGCAGCCTGGAATATATTCTTCATATAAATGCACCAAGCCCAATCTGTACTGCTCATAGGTCCCCTTGTGCTCAAGCCAGTTAGTATATAGGGTCACAATTTGAGCGCGCACTTTGCGAGGAAAAATATTCATCCAGGACAATTCATTAATAAGCTCGAATTGTAAATTTTTTCGAAAGATTGTTCCATCTATATCGAAAATGGCGATTTTTTGTTTTTCTGACATTTTTCTTTATTTATGTTTATGTTTACATTATATCATCTTACCTCTTGAAACCCAATCATTAATGAATCACCACTGGAGTGCCAATTTCAACCCAGTCATACACGCGCTTAGCCGCATCTTTACCTAGGCGCACGCAACCATGCGAAACCGGCGTGCCAAGATGCTTGGCGCCTTCTTGATATCCGCCAGGCCAAATCGGAAGCTCATGAATGCCGACCTTGCCAGAAGGTAAAATTGCCATCCAGTTGGGCATCCACAATCCGTAATCTTTTGACCAAGCCCTGGGAGTTTTGTTTTCCACTTTAAATGTTCCTATTGGCGTGTCCATGCCTTTTTTTCCAGAAGAAATCTGATAAGCATCCAACACTTTTCCATCTTCAAAAATAACCATATTTTGAAATTTCAAACTGATATCGATATATTTTCCAGTCAAAATCTGAGGTTTTGCAAATTCTTTTGCTTCATCCAAACGAGTCAAAGGATTTTTATTGCGCTCAGCCAAGGGGATGATGGGGTCTTTATTCTTCTCTTCCAAGATTGTTGCTGCTGACACAGCAGGGATGATATTCACTTGTTCATCGATAGACAACTTCTCCACTGGCTCATCTTTTTTTATTTCCGGTGCCAGCGCAACAATGGGCGCAGGCTGTTGATATTTTTTTGGATAGGCATGCACAAAGTAAGCGCAACCCATTGAGACAAGCGTCACGAAAAAAATAAACGAGAATGTCCACCAATTATGTTTATTATTTCCATGTGGAATATATTTGAGCACATCTTGAAAAAATTAACCATGAATACGCGCCCAGCAGCAAAGCCGCCAAAATTCAAAAATTAATTTTGCTTATTTTTGTTTTGATTACTTTTGCACAAGCGTTTTGGCAGCTTCCCAGATAGTTGGATTATTCTGCACTGTTTTCATGTAATACCACCATTCAACACCCCAGACATAAATCTCTTTCATTCCTGTTTTTTTGGCAAACTCAATATTGTCAACCAAAATTTCAGCATTCATCGAAGCCAACTGAGTTTCAACTGGAGCATCAATTGTCCAGCCTGCCACCCATGGTTCACCCTGGAGCTCAATGACAACAGCATTGTCTTGATCAGCAAAAAGCTTGATAATGAGTTGTTTTATTTTGAAAAAATTCGGACCAACAGGATAACGCCAATGACCCATTTCCTTGCTATACACCTCCCGATACATGGTTGTTCCAAAGATATCAGCTCTCTTAGCAGCATTGACCCATAAGCTCAACTCTCCAGAGTCAGTAACCATAATTGGCCTGGTAGCATCAAGCTCGCGTACCTTGGAAATTTCCGCATCCAACAAGGCAGGATCCACTTTTGAACAAATTCCGAAATTCAAAAATGGTTCATTTTCCACTTGCCAACGAGTTATTTCTGGATGACCATTTTTATATCTCTCAATTACAACTTCATCAAATTTAAGCAATTTACTCTTGAGTCGCATTGCATCAAGATTGCTAGGATCTTCACCTACCCATTTTGGCACATAGCATTCTGGCCAACGAGGAACTTTTTGTCCAATGACCAGCACGATTTCAACTCCGCGACTTCTCGCCTGTTCAAGCTGCCAATCAAGATCAGCAAAATCATACACTCCCTCACTTTTTTCAACCCTATCCCAATAGACAGGCAGCCGCACATATTTGATCTGCAGATCATCAATCATCGCCAAATATGCCTCACGCCAATCTAGCCCAATTTGCTCCGCATAAATCGAAGAAAATGTGACACCTATCTTGGCATCATTGTTTTTGGCAGCACTAGCTGGCAAGTTGATATAGATAAATAACATGATTATCACTGACAAAATAATACCCACTCCATACACAATCAATTGCAAAGTTTTTTTCGCGCCTGCAATAATTTTTTTCATTTTAATATTTTTTATAATTTATTTATCTATTTTGAAACAAGAAACATGCCGCCAGCAATGATCACAATAGCTGCAATTTTCTGAGCCCAATCCCAGAACAACAATTTTTCAGCGAAAACTTTCGGATGATTTCGTGCCGCAATCGCAACCAAAATGAGCACAAAAACGTATTGCAATGAAACCATAGAATTAACCAGCGTCACACTTCCCAATTGAAAAGCTTTATTCAATAGAATCGAGCTGACGCCACCCATCACCTTATTAGCAATGAAAAATCCTCCAGTGCTAACATGCTTGCGCGAAGGTTTTTTGGCGTGAGAAAAACTTTTGAAAATTGATTTTCTCCAAGCTGGAATTAGCAGCAGTGCGAGCGCCAGCAAAAAACCCCCGATACGCGTCCACATGAAACCACTCAAAAATGCTTGCTCTGCATACACCAACTTAAACATGACATAGGAAACAGCTAATAAGATGCCAGCCAAGCAAGACATGTAAAATCCTTCAAAAAATTTCTTTTTGCTCAATTTCAAAGGGAGATCAAAAGAAATCAACAGGCCGCCAGTGATCAGCAAGGCCACGCCGCCCAATTGCAAAGCGCTCAATCCTTCATTGCTAGTCAAAGATGATATCCCATAAGTTGCAATCGGAACCACCGAAAAAACCACGGGCGTGACTCGACTTGCCTCAGCTTTACTGATTGCAACATTGAGCGCAAAAATTCCAGCCATATAGAAAGCTCCTGCAACAAGACTGATGAAAATTTGAGAATTTGAAGGAACGTTGAATCCAAATGGTGCAAGCAAAAAAGCGCCCAATCCAAAAATACCCACATAAAAAGTGTAGACTTGCGGCGAAGAAATCCTCTTTGATCCCAACAGAAATTTATCCATCAAGACTGCAAAAGCTCCCAAAAAATATGCACTGACTGCAACAAAAATCCAAGACATTTGGTCAGAATTTGAAATTTAAAATTTAAAATGAATTTTGAAATGTTTAAAAATTAAAACATTAAAGCATTCAGATTTTATTAAAAATTAAAAATTAAAAATTAAAAGTTATTATACCCTTATTATACACCAACATAGCCATAAAAAAAAGCATTCCGCCTAAGCAGAATGCTTTTTATAAGAATTGATGTTTTTTATCCAACAATCTTATCGAAATATAGCGTTACCGTTGCAACCCAGCTTGAAGCGCCAGGGTCGCCGGCACAGCTCTTGCCGCATTTCCAAGTGTCAACCATGCGCGCAGGCGTATTTCTTTCCTTATCAACCAAAACTTCGATTCGATCTCCCACAACCTGAATAGCTTCCTGGGCGCTGGCAAAACAAGCATAACCCATCCCCGTCCCGCGACCACCTGTCCCCTTATATCCCCAATAGTTATAGCAAGTCTTCCCATCCTTGGATGGTGAAGCTAATCCAAAGCTGCTCTCTTTTTTGGCAATTCCAACCAAAAAGGCTGCCACCTTTTCATTCCGCTGTGAGATGAATGGAACCATCTCGCGAATGGGAGCATCTCCAACAATTGCATATAATTTTTCAGTGAAAAATCTCAGCTCTTCATCCTGATTTCCAACATTTAAACCAAGCAGTCCAACTTGATCTTCCTTACCAGCAGCACAAGCAATTTGTTGTTGCAGAAAAGATGTGCTTTTGTTATTCCTGATTATTGCCGAATCATGCAGGCTCTCGTTTTTTGCTGAAGATATTGCCACTGTTTCTTGAGCTGGCCTTTCAAGTTTAACTGCAACTTCCTTCAAGACTGGTTGCTTAAGCACGCTTCCAGCAAAAAGCTTGCTGTCGCTATTGAGTAATTGCGGAACTGCTACATTTTTCTTTGCCAATTCGCCAGCAGCATGCGCATATGAAATAGTCTGACTATCCCACAAGCTAATCATGACAGCAAAGACAACGAAAGCAATAACAAAGAAAAGCAAATTACTTTTTTTTGCAATAACTTTAAATTGTCTAGCATTATTGCTATATTTAATGACAATTTCCTTCTTAAACCACAAGGGTTTACTCATATATTATTTTTATCAATTTAATGCTCCCCTTGCCCAAGGCCACCAGGAACGCAGATCTTATAGTATCAAAAACAAGCCATGAAGTCAAACATGTTATCCACACTTTTTAATTTTTCACTACCAATATTATCCTTTATTTAAGCCATTTTTTAAATAAAACATCAAAAAAAGCCCTTCTACAAAGGCTTTTTTTATTCAAAACTTGCAATTATCCCTTATTTATTGGATAATATCATTTTTCATTTTCACTAAATTGTGCAAAAATTCCTTTCACATCAGCGGCCCATTTGTCAGCAGCTGCTTGACCCCCTGTTGCACCGCAATTACTTTTACTTCCACATTTCCAAATATTAACCATTTTCTCTGGGGTGGTCATACCCTGTTTTTCAACCAATGTCCTGATGCGCCTTGTCACAGTTTCCACTGCATCTTGAGGACTATCAAAGCAGGTATGCCCGCCAGTCCCCATTTTGTCGCGTATTCCTCGATATCCCACATAGTTGAAACAATCCTGACCATTACGCACTGGCACACGTTTTCCCCAGGCACTTTCCTTTTTAGCAATGGCCACATAAAAAGCTGCCACTGTTCTGTCTTGCTGCGCAATATATGGAGCTTGATTTTCAATTGGATATCCTTTCACCATATCCCTAATTTCCTTCTCCAAATCTTGCCTGCCCTGCGTTTGTTGCAATTGAGCAACCTGCTGCGCAAAAGACTCAGCATCATCCTCAGTATTAACTGATGGCACAGTTGCAACCACCTGAGCCTGAGCTGCGACTTGAGGCTGAGCAACAACACTCGCTGAAACACCTTGCCCCAAGTAACGATACACAAAAGTCATCATCACCATTCCAAACAAAATTGAACCCACAATGGAAGCATTCCAGAGTCTGACCATGGAGAATTGACCCATGATGCTTTCAGCAGCTGCAGCAGTGGCCTCGTCAAACAATTGATAACGCTTTTCAAGGTACTTCGACAATAAGCTTGTCTCACTTGGCTGATAGCGCACAAATTCTGTTTTCACACGCGCGCTCAAGCAATCCCAATCCTTCAGCCCACGATTCAGCTTAACTCCTTTTGTCAGCATTCTTTGCTCTCGCGGAGTTATATATAATTTTGAATCTTCTGTGAAAAAATCAGTTGTCATCTTACCTTTGGAGAAAAGTGTCGAAGAGGAGGATGCTTGATTTTTTACAGCCAAGCGAAAATCAACAGCTACTCGCTGTTGTCTATTAACTCGCATATCTAGGAATTTTTTCTGTTGCATTATTGTATTTTGTATTTTTTCTGTTACCTATTGCTATTATATTCCAGCTTCTTTTTTGAAAAAAGCTTGCACCTCAGTCTCTCCCACGTAACATTTTCCACGCGCAAATAGAAATGGCACTCCGACTTTATCAGGATTCAGAGCACACTCCTTGGCTTTGTCCTGCAGATCTGAATTATTGGCAGTGTTGTGCCAGACTTCCTTCTTGGTAAAAATTACTTTCTGTTCAATTTGATTGTCTTTGATAAATTTTTCCACCACCTTACAATGAGAACATTCTTGTCCAAAATAAAGAACCACATCAGCTTGTTCACTGGCTGATTGTGAAGATGCAGAAGCAAGTTGCAGCTGCTCTGGTTGTTTCATTCCCCAAAAGACGATTCCAATGATTCCCACCGCAACGAATGCCAAAATTATGCCTATATTTCTTTTTCTCATGCTGTTTAATTATTTTTTTATTATACTGACAGTATAGCATTATTTTTCTTTTTTTGAAACCAACAAAAAAATTCCGATCGCCAACATGAAAAATGACAACAATTGACCCATAGTGAAAAAACTCCATAGAAATCCTATTTGCGAATCAGGCTCTCTGAATTGTTCCGCCAAAATGCGCAGCAAGCCATAGCCGATTAAATATATTCCAAACAAAACCCCTTTTTTAAATTGTCTATTTCGCAAATTCCAAAGAACGATAAACAATAGCAGTCCCTCTAGGCAGGCCTCGTATAACTGCGATGGATGCCGCAATTCAAGGGGAGTGGCAGCAAAATACATTCCCCAAGAAGAATTTGTCACGCGACCATAGAGCTCACTGTTTAAAAAATTCCCCACTCTGCCAAAAAAATATCCCAGCGCCACAGCTGGAGCCACAAAATCAGCCCAAGCAAAAAAGTTTATCCCTCTTTTTTTCAAGAATATCCAACTCCCAAGCAAGATACCAAGCAGCGCTCCATGATAGCTCATCCCATACAAGCCAACCAGATTTCCGCTTTGATTAAAGGGTGAAAATATCGCCAAAGGATGCGCCAAAAAATAACCAGGATTATAAAACAGGACATAGCCGAGCCTGCCTCCCACAATCATAGAAAAAAAAGCCAACAACAGATAATCAAGAACTAAAAAGTCACCCACTATTGGAGATTGACCATCCTGCTTATTTGAGATTTGTTTTTTTTCTGATGACTGATGACTTATGACTTTCCCAAATTCTCCTCTCGATATTCTTAATCTCAACAATCTATATGTAACCAAAAATCCAACCAGATACATAATCCCATACCACCTGACAGTCAAAGATCCGATTGAAAAAGCAATCGGATTGAGATGCTGTGGCAAATGTTGATAAAAATCTAACAAAATTAACGGATTAACGGATTAACGGATTAACGGATTAAATTCGTTAATTTTCAATTCGTTAATAAATAATTTTTACTATCATTTATTGTATCGCTTGAGCTGTCCTTTGAATTCCACAGCGTAAATGTCCCACAGCGTGATGAAGAGAGCCACGATAATCGGCCCAATGATGAAGCCCAGGAATCCAAGCAAGCTTATTCCTCCCAAGGTTGCAAAAAAGACTACCAATGGATGCATTTGCGTGTCTTTTCCTACCAGCTCTGGACGTAAAAAATTATCAATCACAGAAATCACTCCAAAACCAACTGAAAAAACAGCGACGCCTTGCCAAATTTGTCCAGTCGCCAATAAGATTATTGCGGCAGGAAACCAAACCAAGCTAGTTCCAAACATCGGTATCACCGAAAGAAAAACCATTATTACCCCCCATGTGATGGCTGAGGGAATTCCCACAATTGCAAAAATGATTCCGCCGATAGTTCCCTGCACAATCCCCACTACCAATGTTCCCTTCACTGTCGCCCTGCTGATGGAAATAAATTTTTCAATAAGAATCTTTTCATGCGCATCCTTTAAGGGGCTAAGGAACATGATTTTTTTGACCAATTCCTTTCCTCCAACCAGAAAATAATACAAAGTGAAAAACATCACCACCACCAAAAATAAGAAATGCGCCACGCTTTGATAGGTTTGCTGCAAGACATTGAAGGCACCTTGCCCAAATTGAGAAACGGCCTTATTGATTGATTCGCCATTGATCAAATTTTCCAAACCGATCGATCTAAGGAAAGGATTCCTATTGACACTGTTTATCAATGGATTGACGTAATTCAAATATGCATCCCCAGTCTTCATCGAATCATGCAAAAGGTTCGATGTTTCCGATGCGATCATACCAACAATTCCCAAAAAAAGTGTGACGAAAATAAGAATACCCATGATGGAAGTCAGCATTGCGCTGATTCGATGCCGTCCATTGGTCAGACGCACAAAAAAATTGTATGGTCGCTGAAAAACAATGGCAAAAACTGCCGCCAACAAGATTGCAATCAAGAATGGCTGAAAAATAAAGAACGTTGTCACACTGATCACAAGCAAGATAAGAAAGAAGAAATAAGTGTTAAAGTTTTTCATTTCCATAAAGATATTTGCTAAAAATAAATTAATTTTGCGACTATTTGCGTTAACTCATTAGTTTGCTAGAATTATATCACGTACTAACATTTTCTCAAATTCAAACAAATTATGACGGCATATCAGGAATCGCATCGCCAGAGGTTGTTTGTGACTGCCGATGATTTCGGCATCAGTCCTCGCGCAAACAGAAACACCCTATATCTGATGTCCATAGGAAAAATAAACCGCGTTGGAATCATGGTTCATGGTGAAATTTCAAACAAAGAAGTGAGCGAGCTTGCCCGCAGCGGATTGAAACTCGACATTCATCTTGACATTCTGCATAAATTTGCTGATAAGCGCACAAGGCGCCGAAGCGTCATACTCAGATCAATCGGGTTTTTGGGAAAAATTATGACGGGCAAACTTTCCACAAAAAAAATTCGGACTGACTGGCAACAGCAAATTGAAAAATTTCATGAAATTTTTGGCAAATATCCGGATGGGGTCAATTCTCATGAGCATGTTCATTTTTTCCCGCCATTTTTCAAGATAGCGCTTGGATTGCAGGAAAAATACAACATCCCCTACATCCGATTTGGCAACAGCCTCAGCATGCCGCATCACAAAATTGTTTCCTATGTTTTACATCTGCTCAGAGTCATCAATATGAAAGCTTGCAACCGCAGCAATTGCGTTTCAACAAATTCACTGGTGAGTCTTGATTGGATCAAGGACGTGGATGCATTTCTCAATTCACCGCCCGAAGGAACCACGGAGATTGCCTGTCATCCAGAGCTGGCAGAGGACTTTGTCAAAATAAAATCATACTTCTAAAAAGCATAGAGCCATACTCGGTATTGGTTTATAGAAACAAAAGCAAGTCATTTTTGATTTGCTTATTTTCTTTTTAGGCCCTACGAAGCGAGAGCGAAGTCAGTTTTTTGACTATGATTTTCAGTCAAAAATGTGCCAAAAAAGGAAATAAGCAAAACAAAAAAACAACCGAGACCATGCACCACACATGACACCCAGATTCTTTTTTATTCATTTTTTCTTTGCAAAAATTTTGATCAAGATTCCCACAATCAACACTGAAGAAAAAAATAGCACATTGCGCACGATTTCAACTTCAGCAATCAGCGCAATCAACTTTCGATGAGAATGAAATCCCAGCAAAATGAAACCAGTGGAATGTAATATCGTTGCAACACTGCTAAAAAAGAAAAACTTCTTCCAACGTGTGCCAAGCGTGCCGGCAATCACTGGGCCAAAAAAACGGACGCCGGTGATAAGCCTCAGAAACAAAATCGCTTTGCCGATATGCTCGGCAGCCAACTGCTCATATTGAATTAATTTGTGCGCGCGCATTTTGCGATTGAAACGCTCCACATATTTATTTCCAAAAAAACTGAGCCTATAGAGGATGTTATCCCCGATAATTGTCCCAGCAATACTCACCAACAGCACCACTTCCAAATCATAGCCTGCAGCTTTAGCCAAAAAACCAAACAAGATCAAAAGAACAGCCTCAGGAATAGGAATCAGATAACTGACAAAGATTGAAAATAAAAAAAATCCAAGATAAGAATTTTCCTTGAGCAAATCGAAAATAAATCCAAATTCTCTCGCATGATTTTGAAACTGCGGATCAAACATGAACGTTGAGATGTTGTTATCGTATTACTTGCTCTGCTTTATCACTGCGCCATTTTCAGCTAGTGGCGCAGAAACACCTATCCTACCATTGGCTTGTCTGAAAATTTCATAGCCGGAACTGTTTGAGTTTTTTTCATTTGGGTCAACTGGAATTTTTGACAACAATGCTTTGTTGTCAGCCAAGATCTGCGACAAATCCAACAGCCCCTCGCAAGAGAGTGCTCCGGTTCGACACACAGCTGTTGAATTTTCCGAAATCTCCATCGGAAAAACTCCTTCATGCTTGGTGCCATATTGATAAACCACATTCAAAATGCTCACAATATCTGCGCGTCGCTGCGAATTGCGCATTTCCAAAAGCTTTTTAGCAGGATTAATATACACAATATAGCCACTCAAAAAAATAAGCATTACGATGCCGGCAAAAATCCGCTGACTAAGAGTACTTTCTTTCACGAAGTTTTTAATTTTTTCCCAATATTCCTCGTAATTCATACGTTTTTTTATTACCTTAAACTATGCCAATTGTAGCTGAATGTTAACTAAAAATCAAATCAATATATTTTTGAATTAAAATATTTTTACTTGCGTATCCATTAAGGTGCTTGCTCCAATTGAGAATATTTTTTGGCTCAAGCAAGGCATTAATTTTTAAACACAAAATAAATTATGAAAAAGAACATGCGCAATGCGCTCGCAATCTCAGGATTAGCCTTGGCGATGGGAACATCTGCTCTAACCTTGGAGGCCAGCGCCAATAATGGATCAAAATTTGGCTTTCAACGTTCACACCAAGAACGCATCTTGAAGACCAGAAAACTCAGTACTGAAAAAATCCCAACCAAGCGCCTACTCATCACAGGCACAGTCAGTGAGATTAATTTGGAAACAAAAACTATCACTGTCATTAAAGACACTAAGGCTTTCACGGTCAATGCCAGCGATGCTCGCATTCTGGGAAGCAATTGGCAAACGATTAATTTTTCAAGCATTGCAGTCAGCCATAAAATAAAAGTTTCCGGCACAATAACTGACACTGCCATCACCGCCAAAACAATCCGCGACCTTTCACTTTCCTAATTTAAAATTAAAAACCTTTGTTACGTAGCATGCTACGTAACAACAAAAAAATCCCGAGTTTCATCGGGATTTTTTCTTGCATTTTTGCATCCTTTCTTTATGCTCCATGCTATATGATATGTGAAACCTATTTCTTGTTTCGAGTTGCCTT
>JAAXUC010000016.1 GCA_013336225.1 Candidatus Moraniibacteriota bacterium | reverse complement strand
AAAGCAAATTTTGCGCTGAAATGGGAAATTGTCCAAAAGAAAAAATCACCAAATTCAATGTTAAGAAAAAAGATTTGGAAGAAAAGAAAATGGAAGTTGTTTTGATGGCGCATGAGGCATAATCTAGTTGTCATCTTGAACTTGTTTCAGGATCTACGTAGATTCCGGATCAAGTCCGGAATGACATACCATTCTATACATAATGAAACTTTCAGAAAAAATTGAACAGATTAGACGAGAGCCTGAAAACGTGCGTATCCGCTATGTTTGGGGCTCTGTGGCAGTTTCAATGTTCTTCATTGTTGCTATTTGGATTTTTTCAATAGGATCATTGTTTCAAAAAGATGAAACTCAGGCGGATTCAGCAGATTCAACTGTGCCCGACATCTCAGAGCAATTGCAAAACATCAAACAACAAGCGCCGTCCATTAAAGATTTCACAGAACAATCCCTTAATGCTGGAAGTGCTGCGACTGAGAGCATTGCAAAAGAAGATGCGCCCGCTTTGCAAACACAACGGACCGAACAAACAGAAATTCCACAAACAAGCGCCTATTCAGACTTATCAGATCAAATGCTTGCGCAGTAAATAGCATTCCAAATTAAGTAAATATAAAAATACTTTAAATAGTTGCTTTTGTTTACTTTTCATGAGGATACTATTGCTATCTAGATGATTCAGGGAAGGTTCTCGAATTGTCTGCAGCACCTAATTACAAACAAGATTAAACAAAAAGAATTCGTATAAGCAAAACTTGGACGAATTTTTATAATTCAACATGAAAGCAGCTCAACAAAAAGCCTTAGACTTTGTGCCCGAAAATATTCAACCTCGCCAAATTGTGGCTGAAGTTCAACAATCATATTTGGATTATGCGATGAGCGTTATTGTTGCTCGCGCTCTTCCGGATGTGCGCGATGGTCTTAAGCCTGTGCATCGCAGAATTTTGTATTCCATGTGGGACTCAGGTCTTCGTCCAACAGCCAAATTTCGAAAATCAGCCACCGTGGTCGGAGAAGTGCTTGGTAAATATCATCCGCATGGCGACACCGCCGTGTATGATTCAATGGTGCGTTTGGCGCAAGATTTTTCCCTGCGCTATCCACTCGTCTGGGGACAAGGAAATTTCGGTTCAATGGATGGTGACAGTGCTGCTGCCTATCGTTATACGGAAGCCAAACTTCGTCCTATTGCTGAGGAAATGCTTTTTGATATTGAAAAAGATACAGTTGATTTCATCCCAAACTTTGATGGCGTGCACAAGGAGCCGCTTGTTCTTCCTGCCAAACTTCCACAATTGCTTTTGAATGGAACTATGGGAATTGCTGTTGGTATGGCCACCAACATTCCTCCGCACAACCTCAATGAATTGGCTGATGCTATCAATCATTTGATTGACAATCCTGAAGCTGACATTGATGATTTGATGAAATTCATTAAGGGACCTGATTTTCCAACTGGAGGAATCATGTATAACACACCTGGAATCAAAGAGGCTTATGCAACTGGTCGTGGAAAAATTGTCACGCGCGCTAAAGCTGAAATCATTGAAACCAAATCAGGAAATTTTCATATTGTCATCACAGAAATAACTTATCTTACTAATAAGTCAAACTTGATCATCAAAATTGCAGACCTCGTGAAAGAAGGAAAAATTTTGGGAATCAAGGATCTGCGCGATGAGTCCGACAAAGATGGTGTGCGAATCGTGATTGAACTTAAAAAAGATGCCTACGCTGAAAAGGTTTTAAACAAGCTATATTTGGCTACTGATCTACAAAAGAATTTCAATGTGAACATACTGGCACTGGTTGACGGAATTGATCCTCAAATTCTTTCTTTGAAATCAATCTTGGAACACTACATTGTGCATCGCAATATCGTGGTGACGCGTCGCACCCAATTTGAACTTAACAAGGCCAAAGACCGCGCACATATTCTTGAAGGACTCAAAATTGCCTTGGACAATATTGATGCAGTGATTGAAACCATCAAAAAATCTCCAACGCGCGAAGAGGCGCATGCCAACTTGATGCGTAAATTCAAGCTTTCAGAAAGGCAAGCAACTGCCATTTTGGAAATGCGTTTGCAAACATTGGCTGGACTTGAACGCAAAAAGATTGAAGATGAATTGGTTGAAAAACTTGCACTTATTGCAGTTTTGGAAGATCTTTTGGCCAGCCCAAAGAAAATTTTGGCTGTGGTGAAAGATGAATTGATTGCACTGAAGGAAAAATATGGCGATGAGCGAAAAACCATGGTACTTAAAACTGGCATCGAAGAATTCAAGCAAGAAGATGTGATTCCAAATGAAGAAGCAATCATCACAATTTCTCAAGATGGATATATCAAGAGAATGAATCCTGATGTTTACAAAGTGCAAAAACGCGGAGGCAAGGGAGTGATTGGAGCAACGACGCGAGATGGCGATGCCATTGAAAAAGTTACCAGCGTGATGGCTCACGACAACTTGATGTTCTTCACCAACACTGGAAAAGTCTTTCAAACAAAGGCATATGAAATTCCAGACTCCTCACGAACATCCAAAGGGCAAGCCGTTGTGAACTTCTTGCAACTAGCCCAAGATGAAAAAATCACAGCCATGATTCCATATAACAAATCTGATGGCTACAAATTCTTCTTCATGACAACCACCTTAGGTGTGGTCAAGAAAACCAAGATTGAAGATTTTGACAATGTGCGTCGCTCTGGATTAATTGCGATCACGCTAGACAAAGGCGACACCCTGAACTGGGTTGAACCTTCAACTGGAGGAGATGAAATCATCATCAGCACCTCAGAAGGACAAGCGATTCGTTTCAATGAATCCGATGTTCGCGCGATGGGAAGAAGTGCAGCTGGTGTGCGAGGAATTAAACTCAAGAATATTGATCGTGTGGTTGGAATGGATGTTGTGGCCAAGGGACAAAAAGGAAATCAGCTTTTGATCATCACTGAAAATGGCTATGGCAAAAGAACAGACCTTAAAGCTTACAAAATTCAAAAACGTGGCGGATCTGGAATAAAGACTGCCAAGATCACCACTAAAATTGGAAAACTTGTCGGAGCAAACATTATCAACACTGATGACATGGAAAGAGATTTGTTCATCACTTCAGCGCAAGGACAGATTATTCGCATCTTGCTTGCCAGCATTTCAGTGCTTGGAAGAGCAACTCAAGGAGTGCGAATCATGAAGCCGCACGCTGGAGACAAAGTTGCAGCTTCTGCAATCATCTAGTGTCAGAATGGTTTAAAAAAGGGCAACGCAAGTTGCTCTTTTTTGTTTAGCAAGCGACACTCTTGTCAAATTCGGCAATGCGTGTTATGGTTTTAAGGTAATTAATATTAATGCATACATTGGTTTTCGGCCTTTCGTTGAAGCAAAATTGCTCCAAGGTAACCAAAACGATTGTATTGCACACAAATGCTATGGCACTCACGCACAAGCAAAAGGAAAAAGTGACCAAAGATGTGAAACGTCACGATAAAGATACTGGTTCTCCAGAATATCAAATCGCAATGTTCACAGAAAGAATCAAGAAATTGACTTCTCATCTTAAGAAGAACAAAAAGGATTTCCATTCTCGTCGAGGACTTCTGAAAATGGTTGCCAAGAGACGCAAGCTTCTTGGATATCTTGAAAAGACAAACGAGAAATCTTACAAAAAAATCATCAAAGAACTTGGTCTTAAAGGCTAAGAATTACTTTCAAAAGACAGGTTTTCCTGTCTTTTGTTTTTATAATGATGTATTATATTTTGTGACACAGCTTACTTTCTCGGCACGCTTGCAATCGAAGAACTATGATTGCTTCGCTAAGACCTCGCTGTCGCTCGCTATTGCCTCAAAAGAAACCTGCGTCACAAAATATTTTCACAATCTCTCCTGTAAACATTTACTCATAATAACACTATGTTAAGATCCAAAGAACAGCGTGTTGGCGTGTTGGTCGACATTCAAAACCTTTATTATTCTGCCAAGGCTCTGTATGGCAAAAAAGTGAACTTTCAAAAAGTTCTGGAAGAAGCAGTGGGCGAAAGAATTTTCATTCGTGCCATTGCTTATGGAATCAAGACTCTTGAAGGTCAAGAAGAGAAGTTTTTTGAAGCATTGGAAAAACAAGGCTTTGAAGTTAAGACCAAAGATTTGCAAATTTTCGCTGGGGGAGCCAAAAAAGGTGATTGGGATGTGGGCATTGCGGTTGATGCCATCAAGCTTTCCAAGAGTCTGGATGTGATTGTACTTGTTTCAGGGGACGGAGATTACATTCCCTTGGTGGAATATATTCAAAGCACCACCGGATGTCGCGTGGAAGGCATGGCTTTTGGAGAAAGCACCAGCGCAAAATTGGGAGAGTCTTTAGATAGCTTCACCGATTTATCTGAGAACAAAAAGAAATTTTTAATCTATACAGGCAAACAGGAGACTGGAAGCAGAAAATGATAATGTTTTTTCTTTAGACCTTTTTATGAGCCAACTTTCTTTTTAGACCATATGCATGCTCCGCCAGCTGGCGGAAGCGAACTCTGAGCGATTGGTCATGAATTTCGACCAAGAGCGTGTCTAAAAAGAAAGTTGGCGAAATAAAAAGATTATCTTACTGAGATGAAAAGAATGCAATTTGTATTCTTTTTTATTTTAATTGACAAAATGCCTTAAATAAGCTATTGTTTTAAGTGTTAATGAGGTTAATAAATTAGTAAATAAAGCCTTTACTGATGCATTAATTTGACGAATTTCCGTCAGGCAGACAAACCACAGTCAAGCACTTAATTTTTTGAGTCCTTAACTGTTGTTTTTCCGCCATCCATCAAGTGGTGGAGCGGACTCTTGCTTTATTTAATGTTATCAATACAGGGCAAAGTGTTTTATGGCACAAAAAAAGTGGTCACTCCAAATTGGAGGACGCGAACTGACAATTGAAACTGGCCTGCTTGCTAAGCAAGCCAATGGCGCAGTGACTGTGCGTTATGGTGACACAGTTGTTTTGGCAACTGCTGTGATGAGCAAAGGAGCATCACGCATTGGTGGATATTTTCCACTCATGGTTGATTACGAAGAGCGTTATTACGCAGCTGGAAAAATCAAAGGTTCTCGTTTCATCAAGCGCGAAGGACGACCTTCTGATGAAGCAGTTTTAACAGGACGTGTTGTTGATCGCACAATCCGACCTCTTTTCAATGCTCGCATGAGAAATGATGTGCAAGTGGTGGTCACCGTGCTTTCAATTGATGGCGAAAATGATCCAGCAATCGTTTCTATGATTGCCGCTTCAACCGCACTTTCAATTTCAAATATTCCTTGGAATGGACCAATCGCAGCTGTGCGCGTTGGACGTCTTGGCGGTGAATTTATTTTAAATCCTGTTAATGGAGAAGTTGCCGAAGGAGACATTGACCTTATTATTGCTGGAACAAAGGATAAAATTAACATGATTGAAGCTGGAATGAAAGAAGTTCCAGAAGAAGATGTGGTGGCCGCTTTTGCTTTCGGACATGAAGCTATCAAAAAAATCACCGCCCTTATTGATGAAGTTGTGGCTGAAGTTGGTCAAGCCAAAGCTGCTCCAGCCCTTTTGGCTGCAGATCCTGCAATTGAAGCAGAAATTAAAGCACTTTATCTTGCAGAAAATCTTTCAGAAATCCTTTACCACAAAGAAAAATTTGTGATTGAAGAAAAAATGAAAGTAATCAAGGAAAAAATTAACACTCTTTTAAAGGAAAAATATCCAACTGAAGCTGACAAGCTTAAAGAAATTTCCGAGCAAATTTTCGAAGAAACATCTGATGAAATTGTTCATCAAAACATTCTGGAAAAAGAACAGCGTCCAGATGGTCGCAAATTAAATGAAGTCAGGCACATTTCTTGCATCACAAGCCTTCTTCCAAGAACCCATGGCTCTGCTGTTTTCACTCGCGGAGAAACTCAGGCTTTGACCGTGACCACACTTGGTTCACCTGGGGATGAGCAATTCATCGACACCATGGCAATTGACATCAAGAAGAGATACATCCATCACTACAATTTCCCTCCGTTTTCTGTGGGAGAAGTTCGCCCAATGCGCGGACCAGGACGAAGAGAAATTGGGCATGGAGCACTTGCTGAGCGAGCTCTTGTGCCAGTAATCCCAGCTAAAGAAGATTTTCCATACACAATTTTGCTTGTCAGTGAAATTTTAGAATCAAATGGATCCTCTTCAATGGCTTCAACTTGCGGTTCAACTCTTTCACTTATGGATGCGGGTGTTCCAATTCTCAGACCTGTCAGCGGAATTGCCATGGGAATCATTGTTGGAAAAGATGACAAATTCAAAGTTTTGACTGACATTCAAGGACTGGAAGATCATTATGGAGACATGGATTTCAAAGCTGCTGGTTCAGTAAATGGAATTACAGCTCTGCAGATGGATGTTAAGGTTGATGGAATCACAGTTGACATGCTTTCTGCTGTTCTTACTCAATCAAAAATCAACCGCGCAGAAATTCTTGCAATCATGCTTGAAACATTGCCAACTCATCGAGACAACATGTCACAATATGCCCCAAGAATCATCACGATGCATATCAATCCAGCCAAAATCCGCAACGTGATTGGAACTGGAGGAAAAATCATCAACGAAATTATTGATGAAACTGGTGTGCAAATTGACATTGAAGACGACGGATCAATTTTCATCACTTCTGTTGATGAAGCATCAGCCCTAAAGGCGCAAGCTTGGATTGATAATTTGACGCACGAAGTTAAGCCAGGAGAAATCTTTAATGCCAAAGTGACTCGTCTTATGACCTTTGGAGCTTTTGCAGAAATCTTGCCTGGACAAGAAGGGTTGATTCACATTTCAGAATTCTCTGACAAACGCATTGATCACATTGAAGATATTGCAAAAGTTGGCGACATTATTCCTGTGAAAGTAAAGCTTATTGACGACCAAGGTCGCATCAATCTTACTGCAAAAAACATCCTGCCAAAAGAATAACTATTTACAGTTTGGCAATATTTGCAAATTGTTGTAAAATAGAAGCACATTAACGTGCTTCTTTTTTATTATCTTTTTATCAAAACAAAAAAATGACAACATCATCTCCTTTTCAAAATAGCAGCAAAGATGCACTATCAGGCGTGCCTGAACAATTTGCGTTCAGAACGATGCAAGAAGATTTGTTGACGGTGCAAAACACAGGCACGCTTCCAAACAAAAAAGCGCCAACAGCGGGAGAGTTATCCATAGCGCCAAAAGAACTTTCCCCAGCCAGCGCTGCTCCACAAAAAGAAGTTTCCAACATGAGCGAAAATCCCTTTCTGACTAAAATGGACATACCTCTTACAGCTGCGCCAATAATTGCCACACCTACTACTGAAGTGCCAAATAACTTGCCAGCAAAGGAAGCGAAAATAATTGAAATTCCAACAACTGAAGCTTCCTCGGTCAACTATGATTCGTCATCGACATCTAAAATAATTATAATCATCATAGCGATCTTAACTATAGCTATTTTGGCTTTGGGTGGCTATTATTTTTGGTCAATTCGATCTTCAAAACAAGCTCCTGTCCAGCCAGTAGTTGAAGTGGTTCTTCCAGCCACGCCCGTAGTTCCCGTTGAAGAACCTATCGTTATCACCCCGCCAGTTGAAAAATATTCCACAGAAAAACCAAACTATCTTGTTCTTGACTCAACAACAATTTCTGCCGATGAAATTCAAAAAAAACTTTCTGCTACGGCCGCTGAACTAAAAGAAAAACCGGCAACATCTTTGTATGAATTTACAGTGGTAGATCTGAATAATGATCCAATTAAATTCTCAGCTTTTGCAGCAGCTGCAAAGCTGAACTTAACCCCAACACTTTTAAGTTCCCTAGGTGAAGCTTTTTCGCTTTTCATCTATAATGACAATGGAGACATTCGAGCTGGCTTTTCTGTGGCAACCTTAAAAACAGATGCTGTAGCAACCGAATTATTAAAACAAGAAAAAACCCTACCAACAGATCTTTCTTTTCTTTTGTTAAATACAAAGCCAGAACTCACAGCAAGTGAATTTAAGGATGGCACTTATAATGCTGATAAAACGAGATATCTAAATCTAAGCACCACCGAAAATCTTTCCATTGATTATTCGGTTACAGTTAAGCACTTTATTCTTGGCACCAGCAAGCACACTCTGCGCACAATTATTGATAAAGCTGTTCTAGCTGCAACAATTGAACCACAAAAAGAAATTCCTACCGAAACAGTTCCAATAAAAACTACCACAACAGAAACAATTAGTGATCAGGCAGCAGCAAATTTACCCTCTGCCAGCACATCTATTTCGCAATAACAACCTATCTGTGGATAACTTGTGTGTAAGTGTGCCTAACTGGGGATAAAATATTAAATAAATTACTTTTAAAATTTACTTTTATTTTTCCCTTTTCCAAATAGGTGTCAAAATTTTGCAAATAATGCAAATTGCCTAGCATTTATAGTATTATTATGACACAGCGTTGACCAAGTGCATATTTTCTGCTATAATTGGAATATCAGTAAGTAAAACAAACCAGACGTACTTTCAAAACTTAATTCTTCAACTCGGTACTCACGTTCCAATCACAATTTCCCCCTATTTGCGATTGGAACGTGAGTACTGTCCAAAGTGCCTAGATTCATTGTAATCGAAGCCACTCCTATTCTGAGAGGAGAAACAAAAAAAACAAAAACAAAAATACTTTTTTTAAAAAATAAAAATAAATAAAAAAAGCAGTTCTTTAAACAAAACAAAGGCTATATGCCAGAGGATAGGTACACACATGTATTTGAATAATAGCTCAGAACAAATACAAAAGCCGTATGTATACAAAATACATGTAATCCGTAAACTAGAACATGCCTTCACCCGGGCTATAAGTTTCAAATCTACATGTTGATACATACATAACACTTGGCGCAGATCGCCATATAAATTATTATTGGGCGCTTATCTGCGCCAGGTTTCCATACTTTCTTCTTTCAAGAAAAATGTAATTGCGAAATCTGGTTTCACACTCACACTTTTTTTGAATCTTTATAGAAATCCCTTTTGTATGGGGATTTTTATGTTATTATAAGAAAAACATCGATAGCAAATATTATCCCACTCAAATAGTATGTTTAAACTACTACCAAAAACAAAAAACTTGTCCATTGGTCTGCGTGGCGAAAAGGCTGCTGTCACATACTTAAAAAGTCTCAATTATGCCATTCTTGAGACCAATTTCTGCAACAACAAGGGGCGCAGAATTGGCGAAGTGGATATTATCGCCAAAGACGGCGAGGAAATTGTCTTTATTGAAGTGAAAACCAAAGAAAATAACAATATAAACGCATCATTGCCAGAAGAAAATATAACGCGCTCAAAATTGTACAAATTAAATAAGATTGCCTCTTTTTATATTTCATCAAAAAAGCTTTATTCTAGCCCTTACCGATTTGATGCCATCTCCATTGTTTCGGATTCGCAAGCCAATACTGCCAAACTCAGACACCTGAAAAACATTTTTATCTAGACATTTTGTGTTTTTTTTGCTAAAATGCTCAATAGCAATCCATAATTAACTTATAAAACATAAACGTATGACACTTACACCTGAAATCTTAGCAGAATTAAAAGAGGATTTATTGAAAGAAAAAAGTCGTATTCAGATTGAATTGGAAAAAATTGGAAAACCAACAACTGCAGCTGGGGATTATAGTACCAACTTCAATGAAATCGGAGCTGGCGAGGATGAAAATGCTTCCGAAGTGGAAGAATACACTGACAACATAGCTTTAGAGGCAAATTTAGAAAAACAACTTAAGGATTTACTGGAAGCTCTTGATAAAATGGAAGCTGGGACTTATGGTTCTTGCGAGAATTGTGGCACCGAAATTCCACTTGAAAGATTGCGCGCCTATCCAGCAGCTAAGACATGCATAAAATGCTAAATTAATATGTCCCCATTTCGGGAAAAGAATATTTTAAAGGCTTATTTGCCAGTTATTTCAATAGTTAGTGGCATCCTTATTCTTGTTTTAATTGATCAGCTTGTTAAAGATAAAATCTGCCAAGCAGGCGGATTTTATCTTTGTAATCCAGGAATTTCTTTTGGCCTCAATGTATATTCCTCTGTTTATTGGCTTTTTTTAAGCCTTTTTTTATTTTTAAGCTATCTTTATTATAAACAATTAATCATTAAAAAAAGCTTAACTACCTTAAATAAGTGCATTTTTATCTTAATAATAGGCGGAGCACTATCTAATGGCCTAGATAGGCTTTTTAGGGGCTGTGTTGTTGATTTTATTTCTTTAGGTTGGATTTTTCCACCAGTGTTTAATTTAGCTGATATTACTATCTTCGTAGGGAGTTTTTTATTATTCATCTCAATCTACTTTAAAAAAACAATTATTTAGTGTATAAACTGTTAATAAGTCAGGTTATCCATCTTATTTCTTGTGCATAACCAAGGCAGATCTTTGTGCACAACTTTTCCAACTAAATTATTTTCAGTCTTACCACCACTTATCCACTAGTCTTATCCCAACTCATTAGTTATTTATTAACAACAGTTTTCCACTTTTTTCTTTCTAATAAAAGATTTTTTCTATTTATACACAAAATGTAAATTACTAATAGTAATAAATATTATATATTTATATAAAATACAATTAATACATTAATACAAAATTCGAGTTTGAAATAACTCTAATTTAAAAAAACTAAATTACCTATAAACTTTTTTAGTTACTGTTCATTTTTTAGGTGGTTACATTTTTTCAGGAACATTTGAAGTTGGATATTTAATAAATTTTAAACAAGTAGTGACAATAAAACATATTTGGCTTTATACACGAGTTATACACATAATTGTATATTTCAAGTTAAAAGAGTGCTTTGTATAATATGCATTGGGTGGTATAATTTACGCATAAAAGAAATAATATGCATGTGATAAAAATAAACAAACAAGAAATAGTTACTGGCGTTTTTATAATGCTTTGTTTGTTGGGTTATGCTTTTTTCCCAGCCAGTGGATATTTCCAATATAAAACTGTAGCGGTATTTTTTTTGATAGTGTTGCCATTTTTGTATAATAAATATTTTTTAAAGAGGGAAAATTTATTCAATAGGATAAAAGTAGGAGACTGGAAGAATAATCTTAAATTTTTAGTAATGGCTCTGGTTGGTGTTTTTTTAATTGCAGCCATTGTTTTTAAATACACTGATTTGTTGCAACATTATTTATTGTCGCCAGCAGTTAAGGGTGATTTTGGAAAGTTTTTATGGTATGAATTTACTGGGGTCGCTTTTACGGTGGCAATCTACGAAATATTTTTCAGAGGATTTATCTTGTTTTATTTTAAAGTTTCATTAGGAAAGTGGTCTGTATTATTGCAGTTTATATTTTTTCTGATTCTAATGTTACTATTTAATTTGCCTTATTGGTTCTATTTAACCTATTTGATTTTCACTCCATTTGCCGGCTGGATTGCTTATAAAAGTGATTCAATCTTATATTCATTTCTGGGGCAATTATTTTTTATCATCATCTTTGATGCTAGTTATGTTGCGTTGGTGGCGAAATGATTTTTTTAAAATTATATTAAGTCGTATGCAAAAAATAAAAATACACAATAAAAAACTGACGAAAGTTGCAGCTTTTATTTTGGAAATTATTTTAATAGCCAATCCTTTGGCTGTTTTTGCTGTAGGTACAGTTTACGATACTGATTATAATGTGAGAGTGTCTGGTAATAATATATCCGTATATCATTATCCTTTCGTGAATACTGATGCTCCAGCGCCAACCGCACCTCCTTCGAGTTATGCAAATTCATTTTTATATGCCAACTACGTTGATCCAACGCCAGGAATTCCAGCGGTAATGGGCACTGATCCTGATACTGGGGAGTCATACGTAATAACACCAGCTGTGCCTGGCATAGTAGCTACCTGTCAAGATTCAGCGCTGGATCCAAACAGCGTCATAACCAGTGGAACCAGTCCAGCAAGAGGTTTTTGTGCGGGCATGCTTAGTTGTAATAATGCAGTTGATTTGGCAAGTATTGTTGACTGTTCAATAACGAATAGCTGCGTGGCGGTGAATGCTTGCGCAAAGGCTATTGCTGATAGTTATAACACAAAAATTATCAATGCACTTAAAAAAGCAACTGATGCAAAAATTTCAAGCAGTGATTTGGATAGCACAAAGGCAAATGCTGCCATTGAGTCGTGTGGTGGTGATCTTGCTTGCATTGATAAAGTTTTGACAGCACTGCAAAATGACAGTTCCTTTGCAAGCAGTAACACTTCAGATCCCAATGCTCCTTTGACGGTCTCCAGTTTGAGCGACTTGATTAATTCTAGCAACTCTTCTGCTGCCGACACCGGACCGATAAACACTGCGGCCAATGATCAAGGTGGCTTATTAGGAAAAACAACTGGACCAAAAGTTGATGTCACTTTCAATGCCAGCAGCACCGGTCAAGTTGGTTCAAAAATGACAGCCAATGCGGTGCCAAGTTTTTTTAATAATGCTTCTGATCCTAAAAATTTATATTTTACTTGGTACCTGAAAAGAAAGGGGTGTGATCTTAAAAATTCGGGAGTCGCAGTTAATGATGCTTGCAATTTTGATGGAGATGATAAAGTAACTGAAAATGACTGGAAGATTGCAGCTGCCAAGATTATTGTGGCCGGTTCTTTTGATAAAAATGAAATAAAATATAATTCAGCAAACAATAGTGGCTTCAGTAATTCTGAAGCTGGGTATGAAGCAATTCCAGCATTCAGCAAAAAAAATAGTTCAGGAGTGAATATTGGATGGCGAAATGGTTTTTTGCGGGATACCGCTGATAAATTATATGAAAACAATGATCAAGATGATGCCGTGGCAAATTGTTATGTGCAAGCACCTAAATCTGGGCGCATGTATGAATTGAGAAAAGTAAAAACTTCTTATGAAAATGCTTGTCCAAATGGATCTCATCGAGCTTGTGTTGCTGATCAAACAGCTGCGTGCAATGTTTTTAATGTCAATCCTCTTTACACTGAAAATTTTGCAGCCTGCGCAATTGCATCTGAGGATAGTGATAATGAAGATGTGACTTGCAGTTTTAAGGATGATGCTGCGCTTAAAAATTTCAAAGCAACAATTGCTTGCAAGGATGGAAAATTGCCGATATGTGTCAAGGATACTTATGCCAACCTCGAATTTAAGGACGAAAGTCAAAATGTTCTTGGTGTTATTGCTGCAACAAAACCAAGTGATGGCAGCGTCGTTAATAACGCCAAAATGTGCAGTGCGGTGGCTGAACCTGATCCGGCAAATCCAGCTTTCTTTTTGAGTAATACAGAACCAATTTTTACTGCAATTCAAGAAAAGTGTAGTACCTTGCAAAACGGACTCATTGCTGGCACCAAAGATGAAGATGGAAACACGCTGATTACTGGAAATGCGAATTTGGCTCCAAAATGCACTTTTGCAAAAGCTGAAAATTTATGCAAACATCTTTTCCCTGTGCTTCCAAAGGAAATAAAAACAGCAGATGATAAACAGGCCATTACGGGAGATGGGGAATTCAATTTGGCAGAAAAAGAATTTTGGGGAGCTGATCCAACTAAAGCCTCCACCACTGGAAATGGCAAAGATGAAGAAAGGGCTGTTGGATTAGGGGTCGATAAATTTGAATGGATGTTTTCAACTGGAGACATGGTTGGTGTGGTGGTTGAGGGTGATGCAACCTCACCATCTGAACATGCAAATGATGCTTCCTATCAAAGAATGTGGGCATTTTCAAAAGGAATTTGTACAACATTGGATGAAATTGAAAAAAGCGAAACAGCCGGCATTACTGAAAAACCTGAGGATGCCAATAAAAATACTCGCGGATTTTATATTGATGGAAGCAAGGGAATTTTGACGGCGCAGGTTGATTTAAATGATTGTTTGGAAGAAAATTTATTGGAGCCGGATGCTGCAGGCAGCGCTGCACTGAAGGTGCAACTTGTTGCAAGTCCAACCAATCCAACTAATGATCCATCAGGCAAGGGAGATATTCTTAATGTGACTTCTAGCGCAGCAAATGCGCAGGATTCAAGCGGCTTGCTGTATAAATGGTCAGTGCAAAAAAGTAGAGACGGATCAACATCTCCAATTGATACAACAAGCTGGATTGATATAACCAAACCAATGGAAAACGTCGGAGCATTTACTGCTGCCGATGTGACAGGACTAGGAAAAAAAGATTTGAACATAAATCTGAATTTACAGGATCCGGAACGCATTGGCAGTGCTATGAGTTTGCCATACAATGGAGTTTTTTATCTTCGAGTTAAACTTAGAATAACTGGCAGTGCTGCAGATGGCAGTCAAGATGCTGAAGGAATCACGGAACCCATCAGAGTGAAGCAACAGGAAAATCAGATGTTGGTCTATCCAGCTATTGCCAAAGATGGTGGAATGTTGGAAATTCCAACATTTAATAGATCTTCGCAAGAACTTTGCAGTGATGAGCAGGGAAAGATTGCTTGCTATGTGACTAAAAATCAGATTTTGGGACTTGAAG